>CALGYB010000039.1 GCA_937935075.1 uncultured Roseiflexus sp.
GCATTCGTCAAGAAAAAGTTACGAGGGGAGGGGTAGATAACATCCCGCAGGGGTAGGGCGGGCTTCCGCCCACTGCGACGCGGCATTGCGCCCGCCTGCCCCACCCCCCTGCCTCCCGCTCCCATCCGGGGAGCAAGGGAAATACCGCTCTCCTCCCCCCTCGTGGGGGAGGGGGAGGGGGAGGGGGTGGGGGATATGGTGTGGTCTCTGCCCGCCTGCCCCTCCCCCCCGCCTCCCGCTCCCATCCGGGGAGCGGGAGGCGAGGTAGCGCGGACTTCAGTCCGAAGCAACACCCGCGCGCGCGGGCTTGATCGGGGGTGCACAGCCGCGCAGTGGCTCGCACAATTTCAGCCGGGGCTTTAGCCTGTAGCGTCCTTTACATTTTCATTACAGACTGATTGTTTCGTTTACCGCATCAAGATGACCTAAATCAACTATCGCCCTTGAGCCGGTCAGATTGCTGTCAGCCGTCTGTCAGGCAGGTGTCAGCAATTCCATTGTGTGGCGTTCTACGATGGAACTGAACATCGTATTGGAGGAAGGGGCGGTTTGTATGCGCACCTGGAAGATTGCACCATTACGTCTCACTGCCATTGCTGCGCTGCTGCTCACAACCATTGCGCTGCTGCTTCCGTCGTATTCGTCAGATGCTGAGGAACAGGCGAGCAATTTGCAGCCGGAGCATACCGTGGCGCCACCTGCGGGCGATGCGCTGCTGGCGTCGATCCAGTCTATCGGGGAATATCTGACAACGCCGGTGCAGACGACGCGACCGTTCAGCCACCTGGTGCTACACTATCAAGCGCAGGTTCCGACGGGCGCAACATTGAGTCTCTTTGTGCGCGCGTCCGCCGACGGCGCTGCCTGGACCGACTGGACCGGGGTAGTCGGCAGCGATGACATGCGGCGTCCAGAGGATGGTCCCGATGTTGTCTGGAGCGACATCATCGACGCTGGCGCGTTAATGCATTTCTGGCAGGTGCGGGTGGTCATGGCGCCTGCGACGGATGGCGCCTTCCCGACCATTGGCGCCATCGAAGCGCACACCGTCGATGCGCTGACCGGTCCGGTCGCGCCGCCAGCCGCCGACATCGCCCTGCCGCAGAGCAGCGGTCCGGCGAAGCCGCCGGTGGTGTCACGCATTGCCTGGGGATCGCCTGATGGCCAGGGGAGCCGCGCCAGGCCCGCGTACTATCCGGTGAACCATATCATCGTCCACCACACTGCCGATGGCAATACCCTGGCGCCAGGGCAACCAAACTGGGCAGCGCGGGTACGGGCGATCTGGTCATACCACGCGATCACGCGCCGGTGGGGCGACATTGGCTACAACTACCTGATCGATCCCAACGGCGTGATCTACGAAGGCCGGGCGGGCGGCGACGATGCGGTTGGGTTCCACGATACCGCCAACTACGGCTCAATGGGCATCGCGCTGATCGGAACCTACGCCGGCGTGGCCCCAACCCCCGCTGCACAGGAGGCGCTGGTGCGTCTGATCGCCTGGAAAGCCGCGCAGAAGGACATTGATCCGCTCGGACGTTCGTACTACTACGGGTGTTCCCGGTCGAGCAAGTGTTTACCGTTCAATCCAGGCGCGATTGTGCCAAATATCGCCGGTCATCGCCAGGTGACGCCGGGACATACCACGTGTCCGGGTGACGCGACAATGGCAATCCTGCCCGATCTGCGCAATCGCGCGCTCGCATTGATGCGCAACGGTGACGGAACTTACGACAATGGCGATCTGGTCATTGACGAACGCGAGAGCAGTTTCAGCCGGAGCGCCGCGAACTGGTACAGCGCAGCATGCGGCGCCGGCGACCACGCATTCTACACTTTTGCAACCAATAACCCGGCAGAAAGCACGAATCGCGGCGTCTGGCGCCCGAACCTGCCGCACCGTGGCTCATACCGTGTGCTGGCGCACATCCCGCGTAACTGCGGGCTGGGTCCGCTGACGGGGAATGCCAGATATGTGGTGCATAGCGCGGCGGGCAGTATTGTCGTTCCCGTCAGCCAGGAAAGTGTCGAGGGATGGGTCGATCTCGGCGTCTATACCTTTGATGCAGGGAACGGCGGAGCAGTCGAACTCGACGATCTGACCGGCGAGATGCTCACCGCGCGGCGGATCATTATGTTCGATGCGGTCAAATGGGTTCCCGAAAACCCGCAGGCGAACGCGCAGATCGTTGCGGTGCATTTCGAGCGCGACACGATCGCGGCAGGCGAACTGGTTCGCGTGGATGTAACCGTGCGCAACACCGGATCGACCATGATCGTCGGGCAGGAGCCGCGGGTTGACCTGACCGCCGGCGGCGGAATGAACAACCCTGCCAATGCCTACGTCTACGAGCAGCACGAGTGCTTCGCGGGTAGTCCTGCCGGCGCCTTCCCGGCGTTTCCTAAAGAAGCCGGAAAAATCCGCATCACGCTTGGCATGCCCGGCTGGGATGCGCTCTATGGCAGCGGGTGCGCCGGTCCGACCTCCGACTATCCGTGGCGCTGGGGGCTGAATCGCGAACTGGCGCCGGGTGCAGAGCAGACGATCGTCGGCTATGTGCGCTTCCATACGCCTGGCACATACACGCTACGCGCCGGACTGATCCACGAATATGTGCGCTATCTGGCGCAGGATGTCGGCGCAACGACGATTACCGTCACCAATGAGCGCACCCCGCCCGATGCCGCAACCTTCGACGAATGGCTGCGTCCCACGGCGCGCGTGTATCGTCTTGGTCCCGTGCCGGACAGCCTCCTGGCGCGCGCCGGCGACGCACAGGCGCTTCCATTGGGCGCGGAGGTCGGCAGCTTCGCCTGGCAGGGCGACCTGCTTGATTGGGGCGATGGCGGACCACTGGGATTGACGGATAACTTCGCTATCGTTCAGACACGCGCGTTTTACGCGCCGGTCAGCGGTGAGTACATCTTCCGCACCATCAGCGACGATGGCTCGTGGTTGCTGGTGAATGGGCGTACTGTCGTGGCAAATGGCGGTCTTCATGAGCAATCGGAAGCAACCGGAACGATCTATCTCGACGCAGGGCTACACGTGCTGTCGGTGGTCTTCTTCGAACTGCGCGGTATGGCGGCTGCCGGGTATGACGTGCAACTGCCGGGTTCCCCGGTCTTTCAGCCGGTCCCCGATGGGCTGGATGCCGCACCGCGCTTCGGCGGAACATTCGCCGGACCGACGATCATTACGCTTGCCGCAGATGATCGCGGTGGCAGCGGCATTGCGGCGATCCGCTGGAGCCTGAACGGAGCGCCGTGGCAGACGACCGCAGGACCAATCGCGCGCATCGATTTGCCTGAGAACGGAACATACCGTCTGCGTTATCAGGCAGTCGATGCAGCCGGCAATGAGAGTCCCATGCGCGAATTGACGGCGCAGGTCGATACGAACCTGACGATCCATCGCATAGCGTTGCCCGTGGTGGCGCGGTGACGTGTCATCCTTTTGACACCTGTTGGTGCTATGGTAGACTCCAGCAGATACACAACATACGGTTCAGGAGCACACCATGCGCAATATCCTGGTCGCCGGCGGCGCCGGTTTCATCGGCAGCAACTTCGTTGAATTGATGCTGGACAAATACCCCGACTACCGGATTATTGTCTATGATAAATTGACCTATGCAGGACGGCTGGAAAACCTGGCGCGCTTTCGGGACAATCCGCGCTTTGCGTTTGTGCGCGGCGACATTTGTGATCCCGCCGCCGTGCGCGAAACCTTCCGCGCCTACGACATCGATACCCTGGTCAATTTTGCCGCCGAGACGCACGTTGATCGTTCGATCATGGACCCCGACGCCTTCATTCGCACCGATGTCTACGGGACGTATGTGCTGCTCGAAGCGGTGAAGGAAATGAAACTCGAACGCGCCCTGTTTGTCAGCACCGATGAAGTCTATGGGCACATCGAACCGGGGCGCTCGTCGTCTGAGGATGATCCGCTCAAGCCACGCTCCCCATATGCGGCATCAAAGGCGGGCGGCGAGCATCTGGTATACGCCTACTACATCACCTATGGGCTGCCGGTGCTGATCACCCGCGGCACGAACAACATCGGTCCCTACCAGTACCCCGAAAAAGCCGTGCCGCTCTTCATCACGAACGCGATCGACGATGTTCCGCTGCCGCTCTACGGCGACGGACGGCAGATGCGCGACTATCAGTATGTGATGGATCACTGTGAGGGCATCGACGTCGTACTGCACCACGGCGCCATCGGCGAAGCATACAACATCGGCTCAGGCGTTGAGACCGAGAACATCGTGATGGCAAAGGCAATCCTCGATCTTCTGGGCAAGCCCTACTCGTTGATCCAGCCGGTGGCGGATCGCCCGGGGCATGACCGACGCTACTCGGTGCGCACCGATAAGATCAAGGCGCTGGGATGGCAGTCGCGCCACACATTCGCTCAGGCTATCGAAAAAACCGTGCGCTGGTACATCGAAAACCAGGACTGGTGGCGCCCCATCAAGTCGGGTGAGTTCAAGGAATACTATCGCAAGCAGTACCTGGAGCGGCAGGCAGCGCCAGTCGGATGATGAATGCTCCCGGCTTGAACAATCCGCCTGCGTCTCAGCGCCGCTGCATCTCCTGCATCCGTCGAGCGCATCGGGCGTGACGCCCCGCCGGTCAAGGCGCGCTCCCTGAGCTTGTCGAAAGGGGCGTGCCACTGGCGGCATACCCAAAGAAATACTGAGTCTTCATTAGCTGCGGGCATACGGTTTTCAACTGGTCGCCGACCTTTTATCCGCCTCTGACACAGATCTCGTCACTCCATTCACGGTTCATCTTCACTGGCAAGTGACAGAATCCGTCTTCTAATGGTTACCGAAATCCACATTCCTTGATCGCTCAAACGGTTCACAAAAGGTGCAATTCTGTCAATCAGTCCGATCCGCTTCGCTTCGATCAACACCTTCAATGTACCCCATACCTGTAATCCGGCTGCCTGTGCGATACGTCGCGCCAGTCTATCATCAAGCAAAATAACACGTTCCCGATATTCGAGCGCCAGTGCCATAGCGGCTATTTCACCAGGTCCGAGATCAAGCGCCAGCCATTCTGACGGCATAGCAGAGGGGTTAACAATCGTGATCCAGGGATACACATGCAGATCCGGCACATCGTATCCTCTGCTGAACCCGACATTGAGTTCGTCACGCACCGCTTCCGGCGACCAGACTTCATTGAACAGGGCAGGCAGAAGTTCTATCGCACCAATGCGATACAGGTACAGCAACGGCGACGTATTGCTGATCGCTTCAGGCATGTTCCTGCTCCAGATCCTCCAGTTCAGTAGCAAAAGGGAACACGCCATACCGACTCAAACTGAGCAAGAATTCGATTCGAGGCATGCCAGCCAATTCCGCCGCCCTTCCTGACGAAAGGCGTCCCATTTCGTACAGCTTGATTGCTGCCAGCATGCGTAGCTCGCGCCCAAATGAAACAGGATCTGTCTTTTCAGCAAGCAGCACCTTTTCCGGAATCTCGAGCGTAATTTGCCTGGTAGTCATAATGTGTCTCCTGTATCGAATCTGGCTGCCAGATGTATAGGTGTATGCCAGGTCCAGACTCTCAATGCTGCATCGTATGAACTACAGAGAGCGCATCGAAGCGCATCGATCTCATTATAAGGTTCTCATCGCACGCTGACAACACGATCACTTCTCTGCGCGAGACGACCACAGCCTTATCTTCGGGTTGAGACACGAACAGGCATGCCGCCGTCGCTGGCAGCGGCATGCCCGTACATCCGCAGAGCCCCATCAGTAACAGGGCTTACGCGGTGGCGCGTTTTCTGGCTTCGCCAGAGCCTGCGGCAGCGTGGTACTCCCATCAAGGTGGTGTGGTGCGGCGGCGAAGTCGCCGCACCACACCACAAAAGAAGACAAATACCGCTCTGCCGAAGGCAAAAAGAGTCGTTCCGCGGCTCGTCGGTGAGGCGACCGCGTCACTCCTGTCAGTAAATATCGCGCACTGTGTTGTAGACATTGAACTTACCGGTCGGCGTCACCAGGTTGGGGATGCGCGCCTTTTCGGTCAGCGTTGCATCATCGTACACGACGATCTCGCCCGTTTCGCCCGGTTTGCTCGCATCGCCCCAGATGCTCACCCATACCTCCGTCCCGGCTGCGTTATACTCGAAATGCACGGCGCGCCCATAGGAACTGGCTTCCCAGCACTTGTGCGGCTCTGACGGATTTGCCTTCGCAATGACGCAGATCGTTCGCGCCAGCGCCGGATCGGAGTTGAGCGTCATATCCACCCAGATCCACCGGCTCTTCGGATGCGTCTTGATAAACAGACTTCCGGCGCCGGGCAGCGGCGTGACGCGCACCGCCTTCCAGGCTGAGTCCGGGTGTCCTTCGGGATCGGCGCCGATTGAGACAATCGCCGGATCACCCAGGTGCCCTGAACTCCAGACAGGACCAAACTCAGGATCGACCCAGTTGGCGCCGCGACCGGGGTGTGGGATTTTCGGCGTGTCCACCAGCGCAACCATGCGCCCTTCCTGAGCATCGACCACGGCAACCTTGTTCGATTGATTGGCTGCCACCAGGAAGTAGCGATGGGTTGCATCCCAGCCGCCGTCGTGGAGGAAGCGCGCCGCTGGCAGCATCTTGATCTGCGGCGCCTGCGGATCGGCATAGTTCACCAGCCAGATCTGCCCGATCTCCTTCACATTGATGATCCACTCCGGCTTGAAGTCGGAGGCGACAATACTGGCAACACGCGGCTCAGGATGGTATTCCTTGGTATCGACAGTATAGCCGCGGGTGCTGACGATATGGATTGGTTCCAGGGTCTGACCATCGAGGATGACAAAGTGCGGGGGCCAGTAACAGCCCACCACTGCCAGTTTGTCCGTAAAATCGCCTTCTGGTCCATTGTACTTGCTGACCTCGACTGAACGTGCGTCGTAGCAGACCTGCACCTCGGCGACTTTAGCGGGCGTTTCCGTCCACAGGTCGATCATCGCCAGTTTCCCGTCGCGCCCAATCACATAGGCATAGCGTCCGGTCGCCGACATGCGGGTGATATGCACGGCATAGCCGCTGTCAACCTTGCTCACCACCTCATACGTATCGCCGTCGATCACCGCCACCTGCCCGGCGTCACGCAGCGTGACCACGAAATAGTTCTGCCAGTTGCGCTTCGTCTGCGGCGTGGTCGGTCGCTGATCCGGCGCAACATACACCTTCCACGACTCCTTCATCCGTTCCATCGGCAATTCCGGCGGCGCCGGCGGCTCGCGTTGCAGGAATCGCGCCAGCACATCAATCTGCTCCTGGGTAAAGAAGCCCTGTTTGCCCCAATCGGGCATACCGCGTGATGTGCCGTTGTAGATGATGGTCGACAACCCGACCGTGCCAAGCGGAATGGTGTGATCAGGTGTCAGCGCCGGACCGGTTGCGCCTTTGCGCAGGGTGCCGTGACATCCGGCGCAGCGCTCGAAATAGATGAGTTTTGCCCAGGCGAACTCGTCGTCGCTCAGGGTTGGCGCAACTTCGGCTGGAGCGGCGGTTGATTCTTCGGTAACGACCGCTTCCGTTTCGCCGGGAGGCGCTTTCAGGTAGGCGACGACCGCCGCCAGTTCCTCTTCAGACAACCCCTGCCCCAATGATGGCGGCATGACCCCCTTCTGGCACGGGCTGCCGTTGCACTCGGGGGCGATGAAGACATCCGGTTCGAGGATTGCTTCGCGGAGGTATGCTTCGACCGTCGTGGCGTTGCCGGTGTAGGCGTTGCTCTGCATCGTCTGAGCAGCAACCTGTGCGATGTTCGTGAGGTCCGGTCCGATGGTTCCTCTGGCGTTGGGAACGCCAGGGATGACGTGACACGCGCCACAACCGCCTTTCTGGAACGCCGCCAGTGCGAGATCGCCAGATGGCGCGGTTGTGGCGGCTACCGGCGCCGCCTGTGGAACTGGCGCGGTTGCGGTTGGCGATACCTCCGCCTGACGCGCACAGGCAACCAGAATGACCAATCCCAGCATGGCGCCAAAGACGATGTGCTTCCATGGGCGCATAGACAGCCTCCTTGCTGAGTGGGCGACGATGATTCTGCCCCTCCACACACTCGCAAGGAGTATACGCCGCAGGAAACAAACCGTCTGTGACTTTTCTCACAACCCTCGAACTCGCTGATCCGTCAGACGATAAATGCGCCCGGATTGAGGCGTCCATCCGCGCCCCAGCGCCGCCGCATCTCCTGCATCCGGTCGAGCGCGTCGGGCGTGAAGCCCCACCGGTCGAAGCGCGCGCGCGCCGGCGCCGCCAGTGCGATAGCGTAGCCGTTGAGCGTGCGCGCAGCGATGCGCAGGCGATCCAGCATGCGGGATGCATCCTCCGGGTGCGGCGCCGGCGCGCGCACATACACCTGCCCCGCCGCCAGATCCGTCAGATACGACTCATTCCCGCCAAAACCGGCGCGCTGCATGAACGCGCGGATATCCTTCGGCGCAACCCCAACCCGCACCAGCAAGTCTTCCGGTTGTGCGGCATTGATGAATGCGCCCCACAGATCGCAGCCTGAAGGCGCGTTGATCTGAACCGCCGGAATGTCGGCGCTGCGCAGCGCAGCGCGCACGGCGGCAATCTCCGCCGTGACATCCTCTGCCAGCCCTTCGGCAGTGTAGACGAGCAGCGTTGTTGGGCGACGATCCAGCGCCACCGGCAACTCTGACAGCCAATCCCCGCCATCGGCGATCTCCAGTGTCAGCACCGCTGACGCAACCAGCGACTGCTGCGCCAGCGCTGCACCAACGTCGAGCGCCTGCGCAATCCGCCGTGGCGTGGCGATCACGGTTGCACGCGCGCGCGGCAGCGGCGCCAGTTTCAACGTCACATCACAGAGCAGCCCTAACGTCCCATGTGCGCCAACGTGCACTTTATGCAGATCGTACCCCGCCACATTCTTGACCACCGGTCGCCCAATGCGTGCCACGCGCCCGTCGGGAAGGGCGATGGTCGCCGCCAGCAGCATGTCGCGGATGCTGCCGTAGCGCATGCGGAGCGGTGCATTGGCATTCGCCGCAATCAGGCCGCCAATCGTCGCAGCAGACCAGGGGGATGCCAGCGGCGCCCACATCCGGTGTTCTTGCAACACTGCCTGCAACTCCTCCAGCCGCATCCCGGCGCCAACGGTCACATACAGGTCTTCCGGGGCAAGCGCGCGAATGCCGGACAGACACCCGGTGGAGAGCACTGCATCGGCAGGCGGCAAAAGCGCCGATTTCGTCCCGCCACCGCGAATGCGCACGCTCTTCCCTGCATCGATAAGGGCGTGCAGCGTTTCTGCCGCTTCCTCCGGGCTTTCTGGCGTAGCGACAGGTGGTGTGGCAGACGCTTCCGCTATTTCCGGCGAGTGTATGACCGGCGCCGAGTCTGTCGGACGCCCATTGTGCGACGGCGCAACCACCTCTTCACGCGGCGGCAGCACCTTTCCGGGGTTCATAATACCCACCGGATCGAAGATCTCCTTCATATCCCACATCAATGAAAGTTCGGTGGGACCGTACATGAGCGACATAAACGCGCGCTTTTCAATGCCGACGCCATGCTCGCCGGTGATGCTGCCGCCTGCTGCGACGCATGCAGCCAGGATTTTGCGCCCGGTTTCGAGGATGCGCGCAATCAGCGTTCGATCCGAGGGGTCTTCGATCAGAATGAGCGGGTGCAGGTTGCCGTCGCCAGCGTGGAATACATGACCGGTGCGGAACCCGTCCGCTTCGATGATTTGATTGACGATCGCAAGTGTTTCCGCCAGTTTGCTGCGTGGCACGGTGCCATCGAGCAGATAGTATGCCGGCGCCAGCCGCGCCATCGCGCCGGCTGCGCTCTTGCGCGCAAACCAGATGCGGTCACGCTCGGCAGCGCTTTGCGCAATGCGCATTTCGCGCACATTGCACTCGCGAAGCGTTGCTTCGATCTCGGCGATTTGCGGTCCGACGCTTTCGGGGTACCCATCGACCTCGATGATCAGCACTGCGCCGGCATCGAGCGGCAATCCGGGATGGGCATACTCCTCGACAATGCGCACAATGCTCGAGTCCATCATTTCCATCGTTGCCGGCACTAACCCACGTGCAATAATGGCTGAGACCGCTTCTCCGGCGTGTTCAACACTGTCGAAGGCTGCCAGCATGGTGCGCACGGCGGGCGGGTCGCGCAGCACGCGCAGATCGGCGCGGGTGATGATGCCGAGTGTGCCTTCACTGCCGACAAACAGCGCCGTCAGGTCGTATGCTGGCATATCAAATGCGCGTCCGCCGGTGTGAATGATTCGTCCGTCGCTCAGCACAACTTCAAGCCCGGTGACATAGTTGCTCGTGACGCCATATTTGAAGCAGTGCGGTCCGCCAGCGTTTGTGCCGATATTACCGCCGATCGTCGCCGTGCGCTGACTTGAGGGGTCGGGCGGAAAGAACAGACCGTGCTTGCGCACCTGGTTATCGAAGATCAGGTTCACCGTCCCGGCTTCGACAACCGCGCTGTGCCCGATCAGGTCCAGTTCCAGCACCTTGTTCATCAGGCCAAGTTGCACCACCAGCCCGCCGATTTCGGGCACAGCGCCGCCAGCCAGCCCGGTGCCCGAACCGCGCGCAATCAGGGGGGTGCGATGTTCGGCAGCCCAGCGCACCACCTGGACAACCTCATCAACTGAACGGGGAAACACGACGCCATCGGGATGTCCGCGGTCGAAACTGCCATCGACTTCGTAGGTGATCAGTTGCGCCGGATCGACGACAACGCGATCGGGACCGAGACGTGCGGCGAGATCGGCAAGCAGCGCCTGAGTATCAGCAGTGGTCATAGCATCCTCGCATCTGGTGTTCTGCTTTGCGGGTATGCGTCTCAGTATATCATACATGCGCGCGGCGCTGTGTTGATCGCCTGTCTTTCTTCTCGTGGGCGCCTGACAGATGTATTCATTGGCAGGAAAAAAAAGCATCCGGCGTCTCACAGTGCGGAAACGCCGGATGCTTGTTCTATGTGCCGAAATTGTCGGCTATTCAATTGCCACCAGTTCGATATCGAATGTCAATGTGGCGCCTGCCAGCGGATGATTGGCGTCGAATGTCACATCGGACGGCGACACATCGCGCACTGTAACGATGAACGTCTGACCGTCGGGGCGACGCATCTGATACTGCTCGCCAACTGCCGGATCGATCTGCGGTGGAAGTTCATCACGGCTCAGCGAGAAGACCAGCTCATCGTGATATTCGCCATACGCCTGATCTGGCGTCAGCACAGTGCGGCGCGTCTCACCCTCCTGCATGCCGACCACTGCCTCCTCGAACCCCTGAATGACCTGCCCGCTGCCCAGCGTAAACACCAGCGGTTCACGACCGTGCGAACTGTCGAAGACGGTGCCATCTTCCAGCGTGCCGGTGTAGTGCACTGTCACGGTGTCGCCAGTTTGTGCCGTTGCCATTGTGTACTCCTGTTTGGTAGCGGCTCGACGATATCGCCGGGCGTGTGATGCGCATGCACATCCAGGCCAGGAGATGGCGCAAGCCACATCTGTTGTTGCATACGTACAGCATACCATGTGAATGGCAAGGGTGCAAAGCGTGTGCACGCAGTAAGTATTCACGGTTGCGATAAACGATGCCGCCAGTCGCCCCAAAATGGGGGTTCGGGGGCTGCCCCCGAAAAGGAGCAGCGGCGGCGGAATAGCCTCAGCGAGCGCCAACGCACGGCGCCCCGAGGCGCCGCATATCACGCCTGCGCTCGCAGGACAAGTGTGAACAGGCGCCGCACGCACAGGGCGCAGTCATGAATTGACAATCTCATCGTTCGTTTCTCACGCTTCATTCGCCATCGTGTACAATAGAGAATGATAAGACAATCAAACGCCCGCTTTCAGCCTTCTGTCGTGTGCAGCACATATTCGGCGGAAGCCTGCGCCGCTTCCCGAAAACTGCACTGGAAAGCGAGGCCATGGATGCCGGTCGAAAGCGCCGAGATTCGTCGCGTCGAGTTATTTGCCGATCTGCCGGAGCAAGAGTGTGTTGCGCTGGCGTCGATTGCGCTGCGCGTGCGCTACGCCGCCGGCGCGACGCTCTTTCTTGCTGGCGATCCATCGCCTGGGCTATATGTGCTCCTCAGCGGTCGGGTGCGCCTGTCACGCATATCGCCAAACGGTCGTGAGCAGGTCATCCATATCGTTACACCAGGGCATCATTTCAATTCCGTACCCGTGTTCGACGGCGGTCCGTGTCCGGTCAACGCATCGGCTCAGACCGACGTGACGGCGCTGTTGTTTCCAGGCGAGCGGCTCCATGCCCTCATTCTGGAACATCCGGCGGTTGCGCTGCGCCTGCTGGCCGACTCGTGCAGGTATCTGCGGCAGTTGGTGGATCTGGTGGACGATCTGGCGCTCACCACGGTGCAGGGTCGCCTGGCGCGTCTGTTGCTGACGCAGGCGGAATCTGGCGAGCAGGGTTTCGTTCAGCCGCTCACCCAAAGTGAAATGGCGGCGCGCCTTGGCACGGTGCGCGAGATGGTCGGACGATCACTGAAGACCTTCGAGGCAATGGGGCTGATCCGCATTGAGCGCGGTGTCATCGTCATCGTTGATCGCACAGGTCTTGAACGTGAAAGTGAACGGGAATGAAACCGAACTGCGGGCAGGCGAAGGCATTGCCTTCACCTGCCCGGCGGTCGCTGAGCGGGTCGAAGCGCCGCACGTCCCATGGCGATGTTTCGGATAAGCGATTAGCGCGCAATATCCTGCTCGTGGTATTTTGACGGACACTTGACCAGCACCTGATCGGCAAGGAAGAACTGCTGATTCGCGTCGTATCGTCCGATGACTACAATGCTCGTCGCCAATTCGAAGTGCGACGGTTTCGGCTCATGGCTGACGATTGTGACCCGTCGACCGGTTTCGTCCTCAAGAACGAACGTAAATCGTCCCTGCGCATCATACGTTCCCGCGCTGCTGAGAAAGCCGACCAGTTGAACACTGCGCCCGCTCTCGATCGCCTCATCGATGCGCTCCGTATAGGGGCGGAACGAGTCCCGCAGCCCGCCATAACTGAGGAGCGCCGCCGCAACGATCAGAATTATTCCCGCAGCCTGCACCGGCGTGACAGGCAGGCGGCGCTGATGCGGAAGGACCGTGCGCCGGATCATACACTCCTCCATTGCTGGCTGGTCTCGAACACGATGATGAAGGGACGCCCAATTGCGCCGGTGGGGCATGCCCGCTCACAGGCATCACAATAGGTGCAATCGTATGGGCGAACAATGACGGCTTTGTGCTTGATCAGTTCCACCGCCTGTGTCGGACAGTGCTGCACACACTGTCCACAGCCGGTGCAGCGGTCGTGATTGATCGCAGGAAGCGTCCAGGGCATGGTTATGTGCTCCTCTCTGCTTGAGCGCCCGCATTCTGACCTCCAGTGTACTCTGGCAGGAACGCCTCGTCTGTGACTTTTCTCGCACTCAACGTCGATGACAGATTGTGGTACGATAGCGGGGTTGTCGTTCATTTGCTCTGGCGCAGGCGGTATCTATGAACAAAGGCGTGCTCTACGCGGCAGGCGCCTATGCCTGTTGGGGATTGCTTCCCGTCTTCTGGAAATTGTTACAGCACATCGATGCGCTCGAGATTGTCGCGCATCGGATCATCTGGGCGCTGGCGTTTGCCGTCGTTCTCCTGACTGCCAGCAGACGCTGGTCGCGGATCAGCATCGTCTGGCGAAACCGGCGTGTGCTGGCGACTTTTCTGGTCACCGGCGTGTTGCTCACGGCAAACTGGTTTGTCTACATCTGGGGGGTGAACACCAATCACATTGTCGAGACCAGCCTGGGCTATTTCATCAACCCGCTGGTCAATGTGCTGCTTGGCGCGCTGGTGCTGAAAGAACGCCTGCGCATCGGGCAGGGCCTGGCAATGAGCGTGGCGCTGATCGGCGTGCTGTACCTGACGTTTCAGTACGGATCGTTTCCGTGGATTGCACTCGTTCTGGCTGGTACGTTCGCGCTCTACGGCTTATTGCGCAAAACCGCATCACTTGACTCGCTCAACGGCTTTTCACTCGAAACGGCGCTCCTGACCCCGCCCATGGTCGCATTTCTGGCATACCGTGAACTGACGATGCACACCACGTTCATCCACGGCGATCCGTTGACCTGGCTCCTCCTGATCGCCGCCGGACCAATCACCGCGATCCCGCTCTTGCTCTTTGCCGCCGGCGCGCGGCGGGTCTCGCTGGTGACGCTGGGGGTGTTGCAGTATATCGCGCCAACCTTGCAGTTCCTGATCGGTGTCGGTTTGTACGGCGAACCGTTGACATTGCCGCGACTGATCGGGTTTGTGCTGATCTGGACGGCGCTGGCGATCTATACCTTCGATAGCATGGTGTACCGGCAGGTGGTCTCGGCGCCGTTGCCTGCGGCGCCTGAGACGCCTGATACAATCGAGCAAGCGCTAAATCGCCCATGATGGGCCTGAGTGGAGCGGCTGACGTTGGCTGAGCCTGTGGAGCGGCTGACGTTGGCTGAGCCTGTGGAGCGGCTGACGTTGGCTGAGCCTGTCGAAGCCAACGTCAGCCGCAAGACGGGCAATACAGGCCTGACATGTCCGATTTCGACCAGGAAATTGACATCGCTCTGAGCGCTCGCTTCACCGCAGGCAACTGAGCCGAAGATGATACTAACTTGCGGTCAGTCAGACAAGATGTTCGAGCGCCTGGTTCGCAAGGCGTAACAATCCACAACGCCCTGGCATCAGCAGCCCCAACGGGGCTTGCACGTGCGGTGAGCGCCGTCGAACCGCGTGCGGTGAGCGCCGTCGAATCGCGTGCGGTGCGCATGGTCGAACTGCGTCCTCAGCGAGGGCTTTAGCCCGCAGCGCCCCGGCAGTATGGTGCGAATGACCGCGCATGCGTATGAGATGATTGTAGCAAAATACTACATTACCGCCTGTGATCTGTGTAAAGATATGAGTCCACTGCAAAAAGGCTTAACCACAAAGGACACCAAGCGCACGAAGGTAAAAAATGAAGAGCATTTCCTTTGTGTCCCTTTGTGACCTTCGTGGTTACCGCTTTTTGCAGTGAAGTCAGATATGCCATATTCCAAGAGAAGCCCGCACCGGAACGACAAGCATCGAAGTGGACGGTTTCGGGAATCGTTCGCTTACAGTGGTGCGTGCATGCACGTGCGCCCAACCCACGACTACGCAACGTCTGTCATGCTATAATCCATAATCTGGAACACGCTGCGTCGGAGGCGTGAGATGACAGTTACGCAGCCGCCGCTTGTCGGCGAAACCTTCGAACAACCGATCAACGATGCGGAACAACGCAGCGAGGTGCTGGCGAACCTGCTGGATGTTTCGACGTACCTCGTGTCGGTGCTCAACCCCAACGAGTTGTTCGCCGGGCTTGTCCGGCGTGTGGTTGAGGTGGTTCCCGCCGTGCAGGCCGGTCTGCTCTGGATCTACGACCGACGCCAGACCACGCTGCATCTGGAGTCGTTCTATGGTCTCGACTTTGGGCCGGCGAGTGAGGCTGTCTGTCGGTTGCGCCTGCGCCCTGGCGAAGGTCTGGCGGGTGAAGCGCTGCGACGCGGTGAGCCGCTGCTGATCGAGACCCGCTCGTCGTACCGCGATCTGGCGCGGCGGGTCAGTCCGCGCAGCGAGCCGGATGTGTGCGCCTTCCTTGAACGCCTCCCGCGCGAACTGACTGCGGTCATCCTGCCGCTGCGCATCGGTACGGAAGTGATCGGTGTGCTGGAGTTGATGAACCTCGGCAACCGGCCTCAACTGCGCCGCACCGATCTCCAGGTGTTGCAGACGTTCAGCAACCTGGCGGCAGGCGCCATCAAAAACGCCCAACTCCATGCACAAATGCAGGCACATCAGCGTCGTCTGGAAGCGTTTGGCGCGATTGGCACCGTGATCAGCACGGCTGCGGATCTTGATGAACTGGTTCGCAACGTACTGGATGTTGTGCTTGGTGTGGTGGATGCGTCGGTTGGCGTCCTGCTGCTCCTCGATCCCGGTCGTGCGATGTTGCAACTCGGCGCCTGGCGCAACATCCCGCCTCAGTTCGTCGAACAGCACCGCGAGATGCACGTCGCCGGCGCGATGTGTGAGGAAGCCGTGCGTTATGGCCAACCGATCCGCCGTCCATTGATCGCCGGGTCTGGCGAGGAGGCGCTGATCGAGGAAGGGTTGTCGAGTTGTGCATATATACCACTCCTGGCAGGCGGCACGGTTGTGGGGGTGGTCGGCATCTACGGCGATCCCACGCTCCCGGAACGTATCGACGTGCAGACGCTCATGATGATGGGCAACCTGATCGGCTTTGCGATTGCGAACGTGCGACTGTATCAGGAAAGCCATATCGAACGCCGAAAATTGACTGCGGTGATCAATAGCATCGTCGAGGGGGTCGTGTTGTGCGACCGCCTCGGACGACTGGTGCTCGCCAATCGCACGGCGATGGAGCTGCTGTCGTCCGACTCGTTTCCCTACCAGCAGCCGATCAGTTCAATGGCGGACTTCTACGCCATTCGCGATCTCGACGGACGTGCGCTGCCGGTTGAGCGCCTGCCGCTCACACGCGCGCTGGCCGGAGAAGTGTTTCACGATTACCGGGTTTTGTTGCGTGGCGCCAGCGGCGAAGACACGGTGATGAGTTTCAGCGGTGCACCCGTCTACGGCGATATGAATACTATCGAGGGCGCGGTTGTTATCTTCCGTGATATTACTGAGCATCAGAAACTCGAACGCGCCAAGGACGACTTTCTTGCGGTTGCGGCGCACGAATTGCGCAGCCCGCTTGCGGCAGTGCGCAGTTACGCCGATCTCCTGATTCGTCGCGAGCAGCGCCGCGAGAAGGAGGATGCCACCGATTTGCGCGGGCTGACCATCCTTTCCCAGCAAGTGAGCCACATGCTGCGTCTGGTCGATAACCTGCTCGATATGTCGCGCCTCGACGCCGGTCTCTTCAGTCTGCAACTCCAGCGCGTCAACCTGGTTGCGCTGACCCAGCAGGTGATCGATCAGTTGCGCCCGACGATTGGTGAGCGTGACGTGAAACTGACCAGTGATGCGCCCGATCTGTTGGTTACCTGCGATCCGCTGCGCATCCGCCAGGTGCTGACCAATCTGCTGGTCAATGCAGCACGATACAGCGGCTCGGGTGCGCCAATCGAGATGACAGAGGTCGTTATTCGATCTGACGTGCTGGCGATGCGGTATACGCACCAGCCACCGGCAACGCTGCGGTCATGGTTGGCCGGTATGCACCATGAGTCACAACCACTGGCGTTGATTACGGTGCGTGACTATGGCATTGGCATGTCGGAAGAGACGATGCAGCGCCTGTTCCGCCGGTACGTGCGCGGTCGTCACCGCAGCGGTGAAGGGCTTGGATTGGGATTGTACCTCAGTTATGAACTGGTGGTGCGGCACGGTGGGACCATCTGGGCGGAGAGCATCGAAGGGCGTGGGAGCACCTTTTATGTCGTGCTGCCGTTGGAGGGTCCGCCACAATCGAACGGTTCCACGTAGGTGGCGTAACTTCCATGCTGTCGATGCGTTCTTATATAAGGCGGACGCTTGTTCGCAAGGAGATGCGTGATGATTCGCTGTCCGCAGTGTCAGGCCGAGATTGCCGAAGGAAAACGCTTTTGCCCTCAGTGTGGCGCACGCCTCCCTGAACCGTCTGGCGATGCCGGGCGGACGGTGTTGCTGCCGCCAGAAGCGCGCGCCTCTGAGACAACGCCACCGTCAGCCGCTCCGACCGGAGATGCCGGCAAGACGATGGTGGTTCCGCCGGCGCCGACGGGAGATGTGGGTCGCACGGTGCTGCTGCCGTCCGAAGGGGATGCCGGCAAGACGATGGTGGTTCCGCCGGCGCCGACGGGAGATGTGGGCCGCACGGTGCTGCTGCCGTCCGAAGGGGATGCCGGCAAGACGATGGTGGTTCCGCCGGCGCCTCCTTCCGAAACGCCGTCCAGCAGCGCCGGATTACAGACAATTCTTGCCGATCAGTCCCAGAAGCCGCAACTGCCAGCATCGGGCGCTTCCCCAGCCTCGACCCAACCGCCGGCAAGCGGCGGATTCGGATTACCGTCCTCCCCGCCATCACCGACGGGGCCTTCAACATCGCCAGCCTCGGGCGGCGGACTCGGATTGCCTCCATCCATCCCCCCCGCCACAGGCGGCGGGTTTGGATTGCCCTCCTCTGCGTCGTCGCCTGCCGCCAGCAGCCCCGTCGCTCCGCCGCCTGCAACCACGCCCGCCAAAAAGGGACCCAACTGGCTGCTGATTATTGGCATTATTCTCGGTGTGCTGGTGCTGGGGTGCATCCTGGTCATCGGCGCTCTGTATCTCATCGGGCAGTCGGCGGTTCAGTCGCTTGGCACGACCGTCTCTGGCACAGTCGTGAGCATCGACAATCCGCCAGCGACGTCCAATTTTCCGAACGTGCTGCTGCGCGACTCGCTTGCGAGTGCAGCGGGCAGTCAGTTTACCGCCGAACGAACAGACGCCGGCGATTACCGCTTTGAAAATGGCGCGTATGTGATCGAGGCGTTCGAAGCGGATCAGATCGTCTGGCAGGTTATCGACGGCGTCGTTGATGACGCATCATTTGAGATCGAGGCAACGGTCAGCAAGCCGCGTAGTGCGGCAGTGGCGCTGCTGTTTCGCTATCAGAACAATCAGAACTTCTACATTCTCAGCGTCGATGGCGCAGGCCGCTATCGCGTCGCCCGTTATGTGAATGACGCCTTCTCGGTGCTGCGCGACTGGACACCGTCGCCGGTCATCAATGCCGCCGGTTCGTCTAACCGGCTGAAGATTGAAATGGTTGGCGACGAAC
The DNA here is from genome assembly GCA_937935075.1 of uncultured Roseiflexus sp. GTDB lineage: Bacteria > Chloroflexota > Chloroflexia > Chloroflexales > Roseiflexaceae > Roseiflexus. The sequence continues at coordinate 18,869 of CALGYB010000039.1, forward strand.
TGACCTTCTACTGTAATGGTCAACGTCTCACGACCCTGCGCGATAACGCCTTCCAAAGCGGCGAACTGGCGTTTGGAACCGAAACCTTTGATGAAGGGCAGGGTGTCGTTCGTTTCAGCAACCTGCTGGTACGCAGTCGGTAATACTCGTGGATCAAGGAGCGCACGTTCTATGAAAATCATCGTTGTTGGCACCGGTTTCGTTGGTCTGACACATGCAGCGGTCTGCTCAGAGTATGGCCACGAAGTCTACGCATACGATATTGATCGCCAGCGTATCGAGGCGTATCGGTCGTGCCGCCCTGAAGCAATCGAGCACTATGTGCATGAACCAGGACTGACCAGCATCATCCTTGAGAACCACGGGCGGTACCTGTTCTTCGTTGACGATATCGAACCGGTGATCGAGGGCGCTGATGCGCTCTTCCTGTGCCTGCCGACGCCCCCCAAGCCGGATGGCTCATCGGATCTGAGTTATTATTTCGCGGCAGTGCGCCATCTGGCGGAACTGCTGGCGCGACGCCGGGATCAGCGCCGTGTGGTCGTCATCAACAAGAGCACCGTGCCAATTGGAACGGCGAGACAACTTGAGCGTGTGCTGTGTGACTCCCACGTGCCCAACGTGGGAGTTGCGTCAAACCCTGAATTCCTCCCTGAAGGCGACGCGGTCGAAAAGTCACGTCGGCCGGATCGGGTGGTGGTCGGCGCAGACTATGAGGAAGATTTTCGTATCATCCGCCGGATTTACTCGCAGTTCGTCAACCACGTGCGCATTCGCTACATCGAAACCACGCCGGAGACGGCGGAGGCGATCAAGTATGTGGCCAACACCCTGTTGTTGACCTATATCTCGTTCTGGAATGGAGTCGGGGCGCGTCTTGCCGAGACCTTCCCGAACATCAGCATGGAGGATCTGAAACGCGGCGTTACGGCGGATGCGCGCATCAGCACCTGGGGATCGTATGTCTCGAATGGCGCCGGCGGATCATGCTTCGGGAAGGATATTCAGTCGCTCATTTATCAACTGAAGACTGCGGGGCAGTCGGTCGATATGCTGCAATCGGTCTACGGCATCAATGAATATCAGAAGACCTACCTGATCGATCGCGCGATCCGGGAGGCGGGGGTCAGTTTCAACAACAAAACGGTGGCGCTGCTGGGGCTGGCATTCAAACAGCGCACCAATGACATGCGCGACTCATCATCGCTCAAGGTGGTCGAAGCGTTGCTGGGCAGAGGCGTGCGCGCCATTCGCGCCTATGACCCGATGGCGCTGCGGGAGGCGCGCAAGTTCTTCGATCCTGAGAAGAATCACCTGTTTGAACGCATTTCCTACCACACCTCGGTGCGCGAGGCGCTTGCCGGAACCGATATGCTCTTTATCTCCACCGACTGGGAGGAGTTTCGCGGTCTCTCGCGCACGATCGAAGAAACGGTCTCGCCGCCCTACCTGGTGATCGATGGACGACGCATGATTCCCGACTATACAGAACTGGTCGCCGCCGGATACGGGTACCTCGCCGTCGGTTCGCCCTACATGCCGCCTGGCGAGGTCCTGCCAGACCGCGTCAGGAGTCGTGTCTGAGAAGTCGCCTGGATGGGCGAAGGCACTGCCTTCGCGTCTGCGTCAGGAGCAGATAGCGCGTCCAGCCATTGCCTGAGAAGTCGCCTGGATGGGCGAAGGCACTGCCTTCGCCCACCCAACTGCACCTCAGTGAGGCGAGATTTTAGACACACGCCGAAGATTGTCATCATTTTGTAGTCATCGCGTATCGTTCTGCCTACCTGGATACGATATAATAAAGCGGGGACGTTTTTAAGAAAATATTGATCCATCCTGTTACGACAACGAGACGTCACCGTGAATGCGCATCCTGATGCCGACCACTGCCTGTCACCCCGAGCGTAGCGAGGAATCTTCCCCCGCACACGCTTCAGGCTCCTCGTTGCGTCTGGAATGACACGTCTCGTTGTCGTGCTATCATCTGATCGCAATAACCAGAGGCGGCCTGCGCATGAATCGGCAGACTCCAACCGATCAACCCTCCGAAGTTATCGAGCAGCCAGCCGGCTTTGATCCGCGGCTGGAGGGCTTAATGCGCATTGCGCAGACGGTAGAGGCGGCGACAACCCTGGAACAGTTGCTGCAGCTGTCGCTGATCGAATTGAGTCATGTCTTTCAGTCAGAACGCGCCATCGCCCTCCTGGTCGATGCCCAGGGGCGAGAGATGTTGGTCTGTGAACATCCATCACCTGGTGACGCATCCCCTCTGACGCTCAAGAGTCTGACCGGCGCTCTGGATGTGATGCAGCTGCGGCATCCGGTGGTTATTCACGTTCACAATGCATACGATGGTCAGATTGAGCCTGCGCTTCGGGAGCGCGGCATTCAGGCGATGGTCATTGCACCGCTGATCTCTCGTGCTGAAGCGCTTGGCATTCTGGCAGTCTGCAGCACGCAAACCGCGCGCGTGTTTGGCGAGGACGATGTTGCCTCGATCAGAGCGTTGAGCAGTCAGATGGCGCTGGCGATCGCTTCGTTTCGCAGCCGTGAGGCTGCCGAACGACGCACGCAGGAACTCAAAACGCTCAACGACATTGCCGCTGCAGTCACATCGACGCTGGATACGCGTGAGGTGTATCGGCTGGTCGTCCAGCAACTCAGTGATTACTTCCATGTCGAAGCCGGCTCGTTGCTGCTCCTCGATGAATCGACCGGCGATCTTGAGTTTGTCATGACTATCGAAGGGGGCGAAGAAAAACTGGCGGGCATTCGCGTACCAGCCGGTCAGGGCGTTGTCGGGCACGTCGTGCGCACCGGTCATTGGGAAATTGTGCATGATGTCGCGCATGATCCGCGCTTTTATCGCAAAATCAGTGAGGCGACCGGTTTTCAGACTCGCTCAATTCTCTGTGTGCCGATGATTGCCAAGGGGCGCGTTATCGGCGCAATCGAGCTGCTCAACAAAATCGGCGGCGATTTCAATGAGGAAGAGGCGCTTCGATTGATGCGTATGGCAACATTCATTGCTGTTGCCATTGAAAATGCACGCCTCTTCCAGCAAGTCACAGCCGGACGCGATCGCATGGCGTCCATTTTGCGCTCTACCGCCGATGGCATCCTGATGGCGGATATGCGCGGCGAAATCCAGCTTGTCAACCCTCTGGCAGCGCGGATATGCGAGTGTGCGGAAGAGACGTTGATTGGACGACGGATCGATGATGTGGTAGCGGAGTTGCATACGCGCGCGCACGAAGTCTCGGCGCCTGCCTGGGGGCAGGATGCCGTCGCACCGGCTCAGATCAGCGATCTGGCGCTAACCGACGGGACGCATCGCTATGTGCGGTTGCTGCGGCTCCCTGTCTATGACGCACACAATGAACCGCGCGGCGAATTGCTCATTCTGCGTGATATTACCCAGGAACGCGAACTGGAGCAGTTGCGCGAAGATTATACCAGCATGCTGGTGCACGACCTGCGCGCACCGCTGACGTCGATTATGAATGGCGTCATGATGCTCCAGCGCGGCATTGTCGGTCCGGTCAATGAACAACAGCAGGAATTGCTGAAGATCGCCTATCAGGGCAGTCAGACTATGCTCCAGTTGATCAACACCCTGCTCGACATCTCAAAACTGGAACAGGGTCAGATGGCGCTGGACCTCAAGCCGCTGCCCGTTTTCAGCGTGATCGATCAGGCGATTGAGCGCCTGCAGAGCCTTGCGGACAGTCGTCACATCACTATCGAGCAGCGGCTGGCGCCCTACCTTCCGCCGGTTGAGATCGATGGCGAGAAGATTGTGCGTGTACTCCAGAATTTGCTCGACAACGCGATCAAGTTTTCTCCATCACCCGGCGTGGTGACCATTGGGGCGTTTCTGGCTGGCGATGCATCCACGTTGCCGGAGAACGTCCCGGTGCACATTCCGTTCAAGGAAGGGGAGTGCCTGGTTGTGTGGGTGCAGGACCGCGGTCCGGGAATACCTCCTGCCTATTTTCAGCGCATCTTCGAAAAGTTCGGTCAGGTGCGCGGTCGGAAGGTGCGAGGAACTGGCTTGGGGTTGACCTTCTGCCGTCTGGCAGTTGAAGCGCATGGCGGGCGGATCTGGGTTGAGAGCGCTGAGGGCGTCGGCAGCGTCTTCGCCTTTACGTTGCCGGTGCGTCGCAATGGCGATCCTCGCGCGTGACTGTTTCTTGAATGACAATTTATTCACTGAATACTTGACGGTCTTTTTAGCCTGATCGCTCTTTTTCATGCTTGAGTCCACTGCAAAAAGGCTTAACCACAAAGGACACGAAGCGCACGAAGGTGAATAAAAAATGAAGAGTATTTTCTTTGTGTCCCTTTGTGACCTTCGTGGTTAGCTTTTTGCAGTGAAGTCATGCTTGATACACGGTTGCGAGACGGCTATAATAAACCTGTCAATTTGGATGTTGTGTAAGTTGATTTCAGAAGGCAAATCGGGTATGCGCGGACTTGTATCGGCTTTCCGCTCACAGATCCGATACAAAATCATCTTTCCCTACCTGGCGCTGACCCTGGTCGTGATGATGGCAGGCGCAGCGATTGCAGTTGGGCTGGTGGCGGCTTCGTGGGAAGAACGACTTCAGAACCAGCTCGCGCAGGTGGCGCGCAACTCGACGGATGCGCTCGTGCGGCGTGAACGCAACCATCTGGAGTTTCTGCGCCAAATAGTGTTTGCGCCCGCGAACAACGATATTCCCGCAGTGGCGGATGCGTTCGCCAGCGGCGACGACACACAGGTGATGCGTGCGCTCGATCCGTACTATCGGTTTGGCGTTGGCAGCGTCAATCTGGATTTTGATCGGATGGTCGCGTTTGACCGCGACGGCAAAACGCTGGTTGACTGGCTGCGGGTCTCTGAGAATCCTGCCGATCCTCCGCAGCGCATTATGACGACCGACCTTTCCCAACTGGATTTTGTCCAGCTCATTATTTCGGGCCAAACCATCGACGGCAACGATAAGTTCTCTAACCTGATCTATTTTGCGCCCGACGTGCAACCCTATTTTTATACCGTGGCGCCGGTGCGCAAAGGCGATCAGGTGGTCGGCGGCATCTTAATTGCAGTCAAGTGTGATCGGCTGCTCCAGTCGCTCGAACGCAGCAGTCAGGCGGCGGTGACGACATTCTATGATCTGTCTGGTCGAGCCATCAGCACAACCCTGTTGCCGCGCGCTGAATTGAGCGCACTCGATATGCCGCCGCAGGTGGCGGAATCGCTGCTCAGCGGCAAGGCGCAGTCGATTTTCACGGTTGAGTTGCGTCAGCGTGGGTATCAGCTGGCATACAGCCCGCTGGTCATTGCTGGCGCCCAGGTGGGGTACTTCTCGGTTGGTCTGTCCCGCGATTTCCAGGTGCAGCAGCTATCCCTCAGCCGGAATGTGGTCATTGCCATTGCCATGGTGCTGGCAGCCGGATCGGTGATTCTGGGGTACCAGATTGCCCGACGCATCACACGTCCGTTGTCGGATCTGGTGGCGACGGCTGAGGCGGTGACCGGCGGTGACCTCGAAGCGCGCTCGACGGTGATGTCGCCCGATGAGTTCGGTCGTCTGGCGCTGGCGTTTAACCAGATGACCGAGCACCTGGCGCGGTTGTACCGCACAAGTCGCGATCTCAATCAGGCGATTGAGGTGACGCCGGTGCTGAAAGTGGCGGAACGCGCGGTGCGTTCGTTGCTTCCTGCCGCCGACGTGCTGGCATTGATCGCTGAGGACGATGCGCTGAGATATCATATTGATGAAGACCTGCCGAACATCGTTCGCAGCCTGCGACACGTGCGAGTGCCGCTGAGCGACCCGCTGGTGCGCGAGATCGTCGAAGCACAGCGCGTCATGCTGTTCTCTCCTGCTGAAGAGCCGCGTCTGATATCGTTCGGTCTTGAACAGGTCGCCGGGTATCAGAGCCTGCTGGTATCGCCGCTGGTGGTGCAGGGGGAACCGGTAGGCCTGTTGATTCTGGCGCATCGCGAACCCGACGCATTCGAGGGTAGCATTTTGCCTTCACTGATCGCAATTGCGAATATGACGACCAGCGTGCTCTATAATGCCGTGCTCTTTGATCGGGTTCAGAGCGAGGCGTTGCGACGACGCGCGATCCTTGAGTCGATTGCTGATGGGGTCGTTGTTCTCGATCGTCAACGGTATATTGTGATCGCCAATCGTGCAGCGGAGCAGATGCTGGGTCTGCACGACTGGCAACTTGTGCGGCATTCGTTCGGTGAAATCCCGCTGAAGCAGGTTGATGTGCGCCACGAGGTGTTCAGCGACAATGGCGTGGGGCATTATCGTGAGCATTTCCGTCTCGGTGATCGCGTGTTGCGCCTGAGCAGCGCTCCGGTTGTCACCGGCGAAGGTGCGCAAATTGGTGAAGTGGTGGTGTTGCACGATATTTCGGCTGAAGCGGCTGTAGACCGGGCGAAAACCGACTTTATCGCTACTATTTCGCATGAACTGCGTTCGCCGCTGACGGTGATCTATGGCTATATCGATCTGTTGCTGCGCGGCCTGGTCGGTGAATTGAGCAGCGATCAGCGCGATCTGCTCGAAGCGGTTCGTACTCGTGTTGAGTTGATGAATAATATTGTCAGGAATGTCGTCCTGGTTGCCAGTATTGAAGCTGATACGCTTCAGACCGATCTCGCCGCTCAGGATGTGCGACGCATCATTGATGAAGTGGTCGCGCCGATGCGCAAAGCATTCGAACGCAAAGGGTTGACATTGACGGTGAATACGCCCGAGGATCTGCCGTTGGTGCGCGCAGACCGTGAACAACTGTTGATTATGCTTGGGCAGGTGATCGATAATGCGCGCCGGTATACTCAGCAGGGCGAAGTGGTGATTACAGCGCATCGGCGCGATGATGATATGGTGCAGATTGATGTGACAGACACCGGCCCCGGTATTCCCGCCGATCATATGCAACGCCTCTTCACGCGTTTCTTCCGGGTCGAAGGCAATAATTCACCCGAGCGCGGCAGTGGTCTTGGTCTGGTGATCACGCGACAGCTGGTTGAGCGCCACGGCGGAAGAGTCTGGGCGCACAGCGACGTTGGGCGTGGCAGTACATTCAGCATCGCACTCCCTATCGCCCATGAGTACACAGACGCCATCTCCAACCCCCGCGCGACGCAGGCGACAGCCTGAACCACTGCGCTGGATTGTTGCCTCGGCTTTGCTGCTGGCGCTGCTTTCGATTTGCTGCGTCGCCGAAGTTGTCGTGCGCGTCCTCGTCCCCCGCAACCTGGCAACGGCATTGAACCTGCTCTCGAAAGATCGCGCCGACTATAGCCCCTGGTTGACGCCGCTCGACATTCCTGCCATTCCGCCTGAAGCCGCTGCCGCAGAGGCCGCTGAGCGCGCAACGGCGACCAGTATCGCAGCACGGGGGACGCCAACACCGATCATCGTCGGAAGCGTTCCGACTGCCCCGGTGCCGGTGGTGCCGCCAGCACTCGATGCGCCCACTCCAACCCCCGGCGATGTGCTCATCGGTGAGCCGCCAACCGTCACGCCACGGCCGGTTGGCATTATTCCCACCAGTACGCCGGTCGTTGCGACCTTCGAGCCGGTCACGAATACGCCGACCGCACCGCCGCTGAATCAACCGACGGCAACCAATACTCAGGTCGTCCAACCAACCGATACGCCGCGCGCCGAGCAGCAACCGACGGCAACATCGATTCCACAGCCAACCAGTACGGTGCAGCCGACCGGTACGTCGCAACCAACCAGTACGCCGCGTCCGCCGACGTTGCCGCCAACTGCGACGTTCTCGCCGGTCGTTCCTACTGAGACGCCAACGCCGGTTCCGACGGATACGCCGACGCCACAACCGACCAATACGCCGGTTCCACCGACGCCGGTTCCACCGACGCCGGTTCCACCGACGCCGGTTCCACCGACGCTGCCGCCAACGCCGACGTTCACGCCGACGCCGACGTTCACGCCGACGCCAACGCCGACGTTCACGCCGACGCCGACGTTCACGCCGACGCCAACGCCGACGTTCACGCCGACGCCGACTGAGACGCCGACGCCGACGTTCACGCCGACGCCGACTGAGACGCCGACGCCGACGCCGACTGAGACGCCAATTCCTGGCGCCAGCGTTCAGGTGACGAAGAGCGCATCCAGTACCTCGGTTCAGGTTGGTCAGGCGGTTACCTGGACGATCGAGGTGCTCAATACCGGCGCGACAAATGTGACAGTCACCCAGATAGAAGATACATTCGAGACAGGTAATGCGCTCGACCCGCCCCGATTTAGTATTGGCTCGTGCAGCAGTCCGCAGGGAGGTTCCTGCACCATCGGGCCATTTTCGACCGCAGCAACGTGGACAGGGAGCGTTGTTCTGACGCCAGGGCAAAGTATGCAACTTCAGATAGGCGGCACGTTTGTAAGTCAGCCTCCGCCCGGCAGCGATGCGCGGTGCAACATTCGTTGGGATGTGACTGTCTCGGAGATCGGTACGATTACTTCAAGCACGCCTGCGCTATGTGTGACGGTTTTACCGCCGTAGGCACAGATGATCGTCATCTGAAGGGATGCTGGCGCTGCGATGTTGCCCGCAGTCCCTCTTCTGCCCGCCGCCCCCTTGTCCCCGTATGGGAGAAGGGGGCGGTTGGGTGTCCTCATATGCCTGAGCGAGTGATGTCGAACCCGGACGCGGGCGGGACGCCCGCGCTCGCAGATGACGCTCGCGCTTCTGGAGAGAATGCCCACGACTTCTGATGCGGGCGGGACGCCCGCGCTCCCAGGGGTGATCGATGGATGCGGGCGGGGATGCCCGCGCTCCTGGATGGAGCGCCCACGAACTGTAATGCGGTAAGCGCCCCCTTCTCCCCTTGTGGGAGAAGGGGGGTGGGGGGATGAGGGGAAAACGGAACACGCACCAGAAACCTGCCCGGCGACAGCGATTGCTGCTTGCCGATGTCATCACCCGGAAGATCAAGGCGTCACAACGATTGGCAGGTAGACCCGAGACGCTTCAGGCGGCACGGTCCCGACCAGACGGTTGCTGTGCAACGTCACGATCTCGGTCTGCGCGTTGGCAGCGTTGTGATGATAGAGCAAGAGCACGTCCTGCGTGCGGCGCAACGTCAGCGCGTCCTGATTGACGCTGCCGGTGATCTGCGCGCCATCAACCCCGAAGAAAAAGGGTGTTGGCAGTCCAGCCCGGACTACGCCAGTGTCGGGCAGGGTGTTGAGCGGCGCGACTGCCGGTGAGCGAAGATCGTAGGCAATCACGCCGCTGGCGGGTGCACGGTCGATCCGCTCGGTGAATCCGCCCGCGTCGCGCGCATATGTTTCGACATAATAATTGAACGTCGGCGCGTCTGGCATGAGACCAAGGAACCCTGCCGTGGTCGCTAATGCCATCACCGACGTATCGAACGGCGCGCTGTCGAGAAACGGCGCCAGCGATGGCGGCGGAATAAAGTTCCAGTCGGTCAGGCGCAGCACGGTCAATGAGCCGTCCGGCTGAATTCGATACAGAATAGCGCGGAACACATCGTTAGGGCGGGTGAACCCCTCTGCGCCGCTCACGGGAAGCACGGCGCCAAGACTCGTATTGACCAGCACGAACTCGGGGATGTCGTCTGGCGGTCCTGATCCGCCAGGACCGGTCGTGCTGATGTAGACGCGATACTGCACCTCATTCGGCGTTGCCCAGGCGGCATACCCTGCCAGACCGAAGAAGATGACGGTGTTGCTGCCCTCCCAACCACGCGCCGGGTAGCTGCTGGTCACACCGACATAGCGAATATCGGCGGGACGCAGGTTGGGCGCCAATCCCGCGATTTCCGGGCTACGCCCTTGAGGATCGAGTTCGTAGGCGCTCACCAGCGGCGTTTGCGAGCCACGCGGCGACGAGAGTTGATTGCGTGCGCCACTGTTGCGCAGCGCGATGCTGAACGTGGTTGCACCAGGTGGAATTGCCGCCTCCGGTTGTATCGCTGAGATCTCTGAAGCGGATTTTGGAATGATCTGGAACGGAACGCGGGTGGTCTGTTCATTGATCAACCGTCCGCGACCGGTAAAGCCACGCAGCGACCACGACGCATTGCTGCCGCCGATCACCAGGATCACTTCGCCGGAACCGGCAACAAACTCTCTGCTGGCAGCCGACGACGACGTGGATGGCGAACTGCCGGCGCGGAGGAAGCGCACTTTGTGGTTGCCGGGGTTCGTCACGCTGAATGCGCTGACCGAGCCAACCGGAAGGTTGGCGACCAGCAACGCGCCGTCGAGATAGACATCAACCGCTGAACCGTCGCGGAGCGGATCGCCGTTGAACACGTGCAGCATGACCCTGTCACGCGGTACGGATGGATCAGGGATGTTGTCGATCAGCGCCAGCTGCGGATTGCGCCACGAACCATAGACCACAACCGTATAGTCGCGCCCGTCGGTCACATCAAACTCGGCAGCGACCAGCGGCGGAGACGTCAGCGGCGCTCCGGGCTGAAATATGCGCACCAGCCGACGCCCCGGACTGAATGCGCGATATCTGCCGGTTCGTCCAGGGCTGATCGATGGTTCGAGCACCCGGTCATCAATGACGACCGTAACCCGATCAAAGTCGCCGGCGTGCGCCGCGCGCAGCCGCGCGCCGAGCGTGCTGCGAATTTCGATGACGCCGCTCTGTTCTGCCATGTAGTATCGTTCAAAGACAGGCGGATCGCCCGTTTGACGCGGCGGCGTCGTTGCATCGCGCGTGAAATCGAGTGCTGCTGGATCGACGGATACGTTGACCGGCACATCCACGGTTTGACCCGGCAGCAACTCATATGGACCGGGCGACGCTTCGATTTGAACTCCTGGTTCATCGGCGGCGACGACCGGAGCAATGCGCAGGGTGCGCGTGTGACTGCCGGTGTTGAGAATACGCAACGTCCGCTGGACCTGCTGCGGCTGGCTGATCCACGGTGCGCCCAACGATAGAGCGACGGCGGAAGGATTGTCGGCATCAAACGCCAGCACGTCATAGGCAAACAACGTCGATACATCGAGCCTGCCGGCGCCCGCGAGCGATGGCGGATACAGGTTGCCGGACGCATCACGGGTTGGGCGAGCCGCATTCATCAGCGCCGCCTTGATCTGCTCAGGCGTCCAGGAAGGATGGATCTGGCGCAGCAGCGCCGCTGCGCCTGCCACCTGCGGCGCAGCGATTGATGTGCCGCTGAGGGACTGGGCGCCGTTACCGGCGCCGGCAGCCGCCGAGCGCAGCGCCAACCCGGGCGCGACCAGATCGGGCTTGAGGATGCGAGCGCGCTGCGGACCGCGCGAAGTCAGCAGATCGAGGCTGTCGGGCGGCAGTGACGGATCGCGTCCGACATCGACTGACGCGCCGACTGTGATGGCTCGACCGGCGGATGCAGGCGAGTTGACGCTGTAAAACGTGTTGCCGGCATCGCCGGCTGCCGCCACAACCACGACGCCGGCTTCCACAGCCCGGTTGACTGCAACAACGTCGGGGTCGGTTTCGCCGCCGAATGGCGATCCCAGCGAAATGTTCAACACATCGACCAGGCGATCATCAGTGTTGCCGTCGCCGTTCGGATCGATGGCGTAGTCAATAGCGCGGGTGAGGAAGGTCGTCGTGCCGCGACAGCCAAAGATTTTCAGGGCGATAAGCGATGCGCCTGGGGCTGCGCCGGGCGCGACGATGAACTCCTCGAACGAGACGCTCCCGGAATAGAGTCCCCGATACGTCTTGCCTTCTGGATCGACGCCATAACCGGCGGCGATGCCTGCCACGTGGGTGCCATGCCCGCCGCTGATGCGTCGTGCGGCATCGGCGCCATCTCCGGCGCAATCGAGCGGGTCGGGATCGGGAGCAGGAAGCGGCGATCCAAACCGACCTGATGCATCATATGAATCGCCGACAAAATCGTAGCCTGCAATGACCTTTTCGGTTGGAAATGTACCAGGTTCGACAATTGTCGGATTATTGGTACGAAACGCCTCGGGCGTGCCTGGACCTCCAAATGTGGCATGGGTATAATCAATGCCGCTGTCGATAATGCCAATGCGCACGCCGTTGCCGGTCATCTGACCTGTTGCGCTCCAGAACTGCGGTGCGCCGACGAATGAAATGGCGCGCGCAGTCGAGCGTTCTTTCGGGGTCATAATATGAATGCCGGCAACACCTGGCAGGTTGCGTAAGAGCGCCAGCCGGTCCGGCGTCGCCGCTACGGCGATGCCGCTGTAGGCAGTGCGCGTCTGAAAGAGCACGGGAATATTTGCCGCTTCCAGCAACCGTCGAATCTCTCCGGGATCGACTGTGACGCTTTGAGGCGCGGCGACGCTGTCTGGCGGGCGTTCCGCCGCACCCGCTAATTCGAGCATAATCGTCAGCGGTTGGCGAGGATCGACGTATCCGGGAGGGGCGATGATGCGTCCTGATGTGTCAGTTGTAAACGGAAAAGGATCTGCTTCATCAGCCCGAGAAGCGCTTGTGAAGAACACCGAAGACAGGACGATGCCCCATACGGCAAGCAGCAGCGTCAATCGTTGTCGCATATTCTATCAGGGTCTCACTTCGGGATAACACTGCGTTTATCTTATCATACGATGCAACTTCGTAGAATGACGATTTATTCACAGAGAATCGTCCCGAATCTTAGTAACTATTTCTTTACAGTAGCGGGCGCGCTCCGGCAAGTCCCCAGATAAGAAGGTACATAAGCGCGCCAATGCACAGGAATGTGCCATAGGAAATGTACTGTGGCACATCGCGTTTGCCGATGCGTCGCACTGCCACCAGCACCGCCGAAAATGCGCCGGCCAGAAGCATGCCGTACAGGAGGGCGCCGGGCAGGTTCGTCAGTCCAAGTGCAGCGCCAATAAACATGCCCAGGTAGACGTCTCCCAATCCGAACGGTGCGCGGTGTGCGGGAAACAGAACGCGCGCCAGCAGGTAGAAAATGACAAATAAGACACCGGCGACGACCATGCCTGCCAGTGCGTTCAGCAGACTGTGGTGTGGAATGGCAAAAGCGACGAGGACTGCCGCGAATGTGGCGCCAAGGGTCGGGAGGGTGTAGATCAGACGATGCTGCCAGTCGATAGCGCCGGTCACAATCAGTACCGCAGCCACGGTCGCGCCATAGACCATACTGATGCTCAGGCGATGCTGGAAGTAGAGTAGCGCGAGGGTTCCGGCGGTGATCAGATCAACGAGGGGATGGAGCACATCAAGGCGTTGACCGCAACAGCGGGCGCGCCCGCCCTGCACCAGCCATCCCAAGACCGGCAGGACCTGCCACCACGCCAGACGTTGACCGCAGCGCGTACAACGGGGCCAACCGCCAAATCCCTGCTCGCGCGGCAGACGAATGATGACCAGATTCAGCAGAGCGCCGAGCAGAAGCCCGGCCAGCGCAACCAGAACGACATCCACGCGATAACCCTATGCAGCCAGCGCACGAGCCTGGTCGAATGCAGCGAACATCACCTCAAGCGGCGCCGGCGCGCCGGTCCAGCGCTCGAATGACAACGCCGCCTGCCGCACCAGCATGCCGCGTCCATCGAGCGTTGCGGCGCCTGCCTGCGCCGCCTCACGCAGCAGGCGCGTCGGACGGTAGACCATGTCGAACACCAGCGCTGTCGCCGGGATGAGATGCCCCGGCAGCGGCGTTTCATCGGCGCGCCAGCCGACCGATGTGGCGTTGATGATGACATCTGTGGCACGGATCGCTTCGGGAACGTCCGGGTCGTCGGGCGCCAGTGCGCGCAGATACGGATCATCATCGCTGCTGGCGAGGACATCCGCCAGCAATTCCTCGGCGCGCTCCAGCGTTCGATTGATGATCGTCAGCGCAGCAACCTGCGCGGCAATCAGCGCGAATGCCGCAGCGCGAGCAGCGCCGCTCGCTCCCAGAATCACCACCCGTTTTCCTGCCGGATCGAAACCAGCATCTTCCCGTAGTGTCGCAATTGTGGCAGGCGCATCGGTGTTGGTTCCTTCGAGGCGCCCATCGGGAAGACGCACAATGGTATTGACTGCGCCAATCTGCGCTGCCTGGGGATCGAGCCGATCAAGGAGCGACACGACGGTGATCTTGTGCGGTAATGTCACGTTTGCGCCCAGTATGTGCGGTGCGCGCAACGAGTCAATCCGCGCCGGCAATTCCGCACTGCGCGTTTGCCAGCGCTCATAGCGCGCTGCAATGCCAAGATGCTCAAACGCCGCGTTATGAAGAAAGGGCGACAGGCTGTGACTCACCGGATCGCCAATGACGCCGGCTAACGCGATGGACATGTCAGATACTCCCGCTCGAAACGCTGAAATTCCTCGAAGGTGACAGCAAAATTGTGCGCACCGGGGTTCGTGCACGACGCGACGAAGTACAGGTAGGGCGCCGACTCATCGGGACGCGCGGCGGCACGCAGCGCCGCCAGTCCCGGACTGGCGATCGGACCGGGGGGCAGACCCGGATTGACGCGCGTGTTGTACGGGCTGGCAATGCCATTGATCTCATCGATGCTCAACGAATCGAGGCGGGGCCACCAGTTGCCGCGTTGCCCCAGAATATACTGCACCGTCGGATCGGCGCCTAATTTGCCGCCGCCGGTCTCAGCGAGGTGTTCCGGTTTGAGGCGGTTCCAGAAGACGGCGGCGATCTTGGGCATTTCGTCTTCACGGGCTGCCTCGCGTTGTACGATCGACGCCATCGTGACGATTTCGTGCACACTCACACGCGGCACAGTGACGTCGCGTTCGAATGTTGCATACTGCTGATCGAAGCGGTCGAGCATAATTTCGACCACCTCGGTAACAGTGGCTGTCACAGCGAAGCGGTAGGTATCGGGGAACAGATATCCTTCCAGACTGGCGCCGGGCGGCAGGCTGTTGAGATAGAAATGCTGCGACTGAAATGCAGCGCCGTTGCGCGCCGCACGCAAAAATGCCTGCTCGGTCACATTGACCAACCCGGCAGCGGCGAGTTGTTCGGCGATTTCTTCGAGCCGCGATCCTTCGATGATTGTCACTTGCACCTCTTCGACCCGGCTGTTCTGCAGGGCTGCAATGATCTCGCTCATGGTCATATTGGCGCGCAACAGGTAGCGCCCTGCCTGCAATTCGCCGTCGAGGCCCTGCAGACGAACCAGGATTGTAAAGAGCAGCGGCTGACGAATAAGATTGGCGGCGCCAAGGCGGGTGGCAATAACGCTGGCGCTATCACCGGGTTCAACGATAAACTCGACGGGCGCGGCATCGGTCCCTGCCGGGCGTCGGATTTCGCTCAGCAGAAGATAACCGGCACACGCCGCGCTCAACGCCAGCAGCGCGACGCCAAGGAAGATTGCGCGCAGGGTTTTGGCAAAAGCGGTTCCACGGACAGTGTCAGACATGGTTCTTGGCGGTCTCCATCACGGCGTTGGCGTCGGCAATGGTGGCGGCGTTTCGACCGGTACACCCTCGGGGGCAGTGACAAGTGATGTGCTGATCCACCCGCTTCCGTCCACGCTGCGGATCTGTGAAGAGGCCGCAGTCGAAGAACCGAGGCGCACGCGGTACCAGGCGCCGTCGGGGGTCATTGCCAGGAAAATCAACGTATCTCCCGCTGTCACGCTGCCAATGACGTTATCGGGCAAGCGTGCCGGTGTGGCGCGCACATTTCCCGATGTGATCACGACACCGATCAATTCCGGCGAAACAGCAGGGGCAGGCGTTGCAGGGGGAGACGTCGGCGGGGTCGTTGGCGGCAGCGCCGGCGTTGGCGGCGTGATGACCGCCTGTGGCGCGGTTGTAGGCATAGGCGGCGCGATGATTACCGGCGCCGGTTCAACCTGCCCCACCTGGTTCAGTTCGTCGCGCAGTTCGGTCAGGACGCTCCACGCGAAGATCAGCGAAACAAGCATCAGCACACAGGCAATGGCGGTTTTGATCAGTTCGGCGACACGCGCCAGCAGGGTGCGGCTCTGCATTTGATCCAGCACCGCGCGCGCCGTATCACCGACCGACTCGCCCCAACTGGTTTTACTGCGATCGGTTCGCGCAACGCGGCGCAGTTCCAGCAGCGCGCGCGCATCACCAACCGTCGCCAGAGCGCGAATTGCTCCCCAGCGCACATTACTGTTCGGATGGCGGAGCGCTTCTATCAGAGAACCAGCAGCGCGACCATCGCCGATCTGACCCAACGCCTCGGTTGCACGGTACGCAAGCAGCCAGGGTTCATGGGTGCGTAGCGCCTCGATCAACGCCGGAACCGCCGGTTCACCAAGAGCCGCCAGGTCATCGACGGCGCGCGGGTACAGCGGGTGACCCGGATCGCCAAGCGCGCCGATCAGCACCATAATCCGCTGCCGTAGCGCAGCATCGGCGATATGTGCGCTCATCCGCCGGTCGGATGTGGTGAGCGTGCGGGTCGCCTGCACCAGGCTGCGTGTGGCTGCCGGCGCGCCACCGGTTGGCTCGTCGCCGGTCGCTTCCACAGGCGAGCCATTGACATCGTCTGGCTTCTGGGGAGCGTCAGGTTGCGTCATAGGCCTCGTCAATCGTGTGCAGCGCCGGATTCCAATCCGGGAGCGCACAGTCGTGCAGCGAACCGCTCAACAATCGCGTCGAGAAGGACCTCCGCCGCTGCGGTTTTGGGCAGCAGCGGCAGTCGTTCGATTCCCTGCGCATCGATCAGCACGAGTTGGATCTCTTCAGCCCCAATGCTGGCGACCGCCTCATTCGCCACGATCATATCCAGCCCTTTGCGCTCGCGTTTATCGCGCGCATACTCCAGCAGATTGTGGGTTTCCGCAGCAAATCCGATCTTGACCAGATTGCGACGATGCGCGATACTGGCAAGAATATCAGGATTGCGCACTAGGCGGATCGTCAACTCTTCATCGTCGCCCTTCTTGATTTTTTGTCCGGCAACGACCGCTGGTCGAAAATCGGCGACAGCAGCGTTCATGATCAATAGATCGGCATCGGCAAGAGCAGATTCGACTTCGCGTTGCATCTCAAGCGCCGTTTCGACGCGCACCAGGGTAACTGCGGCTGGCGGTTGCACTGTCGCCGGGCCGCTGATCAGCGTCACCGCTGCGCCGCGATCGCGGGCGGCGGCGGCGATGGCGTATCCCATTCTGCCTGATGCACGATTGCCAATAAACCGGACCGGGTCGATAGGTTCGTGTGTGCCGCCGGCGGTGACCACCACGCGGCGTCCGCGCAGCGGACCAGACGTTCGCCCAAGGAGGGCGCGGATCTCTGCTTCGATCACCGATGGCTCCGGCAATCGTCCGCGACCGATCACCGGTTCCGCCATGCGCCCATACTCCGGTTCGAGGACGATCGCGCCACGTTGCCGCAGCAGCGCGATGTTCGCCTGTGTCGCCGGATGTTCGTACATACGCGGGTTCATTGCGGGAGCGATCAGGATCGGCGCGGTTGTCGCCAGGGCGGTAGTTGTGAGCAGATCGTCACACAATCCGGCGGCGAGCCGTGCGATGGTATGAGCGGTAGCGGGGGCGATGACCAGCAGATCGGCGTGCTGCCCGAGCGACACATGCCCGACAACGCCATCTTCGGGAAGCGCCCACATATCATCGAGCACGGGGCGCCCGGTCAGCGCCTGAAAGGTCGCTGCGCCAACGAAACGGTGTGCGGCAGCCGTCATGATCACATCGACCACTGCACCGTCGAGTGTCAGATGACGGGCGAGTTCGGCGACTTTGTAGGCGGCAATGCTGCCGGTGACGCCAAGAAGAATGTGTTTACCGGTCAGGATGCTCATCTGCCATACTCATCAGGCAACGACACGCTGCATGTTGCGGATGCGGGCGCATTGTAGCACCGGCGACAGGCGGCGTCAATGAATGGGAGCACGAAATTATGCCAGGTTTTCTGTACGGCGAGGATCTCTCGCCCAATGCCATCGAGCGCGCCCGAAGGGCGACTGGCGGGTACATTGACCTGACGAGCAGCAATCCGACGTATCAGGGGCTTTTGTTTCCCGCAGATGTCCTGTGTGAGGCATCTGCTGCGTACTGGTCGAACCGACGGTACGACCCGGAGCCGCGCGGGCTGCGCTCGGCGCGTATGGCGATTGCACGGTACTACGCCGAACGCACGCCGCCGCTGTCGCTGGATGCCGATCAGATTGTAGTGACAGCAAGTACGAGCGAGGCATACAGCCTGCTGTTTGCATTGCTGACCGATCCGGGCGACAATGTACTGGCGCCGGCGATCACCTACCCGCTCTTCGAGTATCTGGCGATGGCGCACCATGTCGAACTGCGCCCCTATGCGCTGGACGAACGGCGGAGCTGGCGCATCGATCCGGCGAGCCTCCGGTTGCAGGCGGATGAACGCACCCGCGCCGTTCTGGTCGTGTCGCCGCATAACCCGACCGGCGCCGTGCTGGCATCGCGGACGCCGGCGCTGCGCGCCCTCGATGTGCCCATTATCTGTGATGAGGTATTCGCAGCGTTTCCGTATCGTGCAGCGACAGTTCCTCCGGTTGGCGCGCTCTACCCGGAACTGCCGGTCTTCCACCTGAACGGTATCTCGAAGATGTTTGCCCTGCCTGATCTGAAACTTGGCTGGATTGCGCTGAACGATGCGGCGCACGACCAGTTTGGCGAACGTCTCGAAGTCTTGAACGATACCTTTCTCAGCGCCAATACCCTGACGCAAACTATGCTGCCGGCTATCTTCGAGCGCGGTCGCGCATTTACTGCTGCCATGCATGATCGCGTTCGCCAATCGCTGGACATGGCGATCACCCTGTTGTCCGCCTGTGATATGGTGCGTGTGCATCCGCCCGATGGCGGGTATTATCTGTTTCCCGAGATTGTCGGATGGAACGACGAAGATGCGTTGACCCTCTATCTGCTCAACCATGGCGTGCTGGTGCATCCGGGCTACTTCTATGGCTATGAGCAGGGAGCGCACATCGTCATCTCGTGCCTGGTCGAGCCGTCGCAGTTGCGTGTGGGGATCGAGCGCCTGCTGGCGGCGCTTTCCGCATGGGTTTCAGCGCGCGACTCCTCATCGTAGCGAACCATGTGGCATAGTAGTCGTAAAAAACGCTTGACAGTAATGGTATGATAGTGGAAAATAGACTGCAACATCTGTTTCGGGGCGCCTCTTTTTGCGTTTGTGCTGCGCATGACAATGCTGGTTGCGATCAAGGGCGGAAAAGATGGTCTCCGGTTGCAT
Organism: uncultured Roseiflexus sp.; assembly: GCA_937935075.1. Taxonomy (GTDB): domain Bacteria; phylum Chloroflexota; class Chloroflexia; order Chloroflexales; family Roseiflexaceae; genus Roseiflexus. The sequence goes on from CALGYB010000039.1 coordinate 38,060, forward strand.
CTCAACGAGGCAGCCGGATGGCCTGATGTGCTGGGAGCATTGCGCAATCAGCTCGACCAGGGGGCGCACTTCTTCAATGGCGCCCGGGTCATCATTGATATTGGCAACCGGTCGCTCACAGAAGAACAGCTTGCGGAATTGATGATGCTGATGCGTGAGCATCATCTTGAGGCGTTGGCGCTGGCGTCAACCTCGCGCGAAAGCCGATCGGCAGCGCGTGCTGCCGGTGTGGTTGCGCGTCCGGTCACGCGAAGCGTCACCGCTCCCGAATCGCCCGACGGCGCGCTGTTTGTCTGGCGCACGGTGCGATCCGGGCAGATCGTTCGCCACCACGGGCATATAACCGTTGTTGGCGATGTGAATGCTGGCGCAGAGGTCGTGGCTGGCGGCAGCGTCGTGGTGTGGGGGCGGTTGCGTGGAACGGTGCATGCCGGCGCCCTTGGCGATCGCACCGTGATCATCTGTGCCATTGAGTTGCGTCCGATGCAGTTGCGGATTGCCGATCTGATCGCGCGAGCGCCCGATGGTGGCGCAGCAGGGCATCCGGAAGTGGCATACGTCGATGGCGATCAGATCGCTGTGGAATCATGGGAACGATACCGAAGGTCGAATCGCAGCGACCTGTGATGCAGCGGGTCGGGTGATTCTTCCTTCAGGGAGAGAACACATGTCGCGGGTCATTACGATTACTTCCGGCAAAGGCGGCGTCGGGAAGACGACGTCGACCGCTAACCTGGGCACTGCGCTGGCACTACAGGGGCTGAAAGTGGCGGTGGTCGACGCCGACATTGGCCTGCGCAACCTGGACGTCGTTCTGGGTCTGGAGAATCGGATCGTCTATGACCTGGTCGATGTGGTCGAGGGACGCTGCCGTCTGCGCCAGGCGTTGATCAAGGACAAGCATTTTCCCGATCTCTGTCTGCTTCCGGCGGCGCAAACGCGCGATAAGGACGCTGTGACGGCGGATGACATGATTGCGCTGACCAATCAGTTGCGCGCAGAATTCGACTATGTGTTGATCGACAGTCCAGCCGGGATTGAAGCCGGGTTCCGCAACGCCATCGCCGGCGCTGATGAAGTGCTGATCGTTACGACGCCGGAAGTCGCCGCTGTGCGTGATGCTGATCGGATCATTGGTCTGGTCGAAGCATTTGAAAAAGGGCATCCGCGCCTGATTATCAATCGCCTCAAACCGCGCATGGTGAGCCGCGGCGAGATGATGAGCATCGATGATGTCTTGCAAATCCTGGCGATCGACCTGATCGGCGTGGTGCCCGACGATGAACTGATCGTCACCAGCACCAATCGTGGTGAAGTCGCTGTGCTGGACCGCAACTCGCGCGCGGGGCGGGCGTTCGCCGAGATTGCCCGTCGGCTGGCAGGCGAGGATATACCAATCACCGTGTTTGATGATAGTTCGGGCCTCTTGAACCGAATTTTTGGCGCATTTGGCATTCGACCGAGGGGAAGTGAGCGATAGGTCCTGTGGTTCCCGAAGATGGAAGCGCTTCGGACCTGTTCGGCTATCAAGCGCAAACGAGGGATGCGATGAGTTTTCTGGATGCATTGTTTGGCAAGCGTGAGCGTAGCTCCGATGTTGCGCGTGAGCGTCTGTTGACGGTACTGGTCCATGATCGGGTTAAGTTGACGCCTGATATGATGGAGCAGCTGAAGGCCGATCTTTCGGCGGTCATTGCACGGTATGTGCCTTCGGTTGATGCTGGCGCGATTGAGGTGACGCTTCTGCGTGGCGAGGCGGTCGATCATCTCAAGGCGGATATTCCGTTGCGACGGACGCCGCAGAAGTTGTGAGGGGTGAGGGGTGAGGCGTTAGGCGTGAGGCGTGAGGCGTGAGGCGTGAGGCGTTAGGCGAACCCTCTCGCCCTTCCCCTTCAACGTGCAACCTTCAGACCTTCGCACCCGCTGCCGTCTCTCTGTGCTGCTGTATTCCCACGTGCCACGTTCAACTTTCCCCTTCAACGTGCAACCTTCAGACCTTCGCACCTCCCGTTCAACATCCCCGCTTTCCAAACGTTCAACATTCAACGCGCAACGTTCAACACCTGCCCGCCTGGCGCGTTCAACCGTGTTTTACATTCCATCACAGGCATCCATGCGGTACAATAGCGAGAGGATCATCTCCGCATTTTTACGCCCGGAGGTTCGCATGAGCACTGAAGCTCGCCCGATCCGTTTTTCCCCAACCGTCAAATTGATCACAATGGCACTGATTGCAGCACTGTTCTTCTGGCTGATCCGCGGATTGGGGAATGTGCTGATCCCGTTTGTAGGAGCGGCGATTACGGCCTATTTGTTCAATCCGCTCATCACCTGGCTGCACCGCCGCACGCGCGTTGGTCGGGCAATCTGGATCGGACTGCTGTATGTGGTGATCGGGAGCATGATCTATGGTCTCTGGCGGACGCTTGGTCCGGCGATCGAACGCGAGTATGGCGGCTTGCAGGCGCAGATACCGCATACGCTGAACCTCATCCAGCAGGAGTTGCTGCTGCGCAATCAAGTCATGGTTGCCGGCATCAGCGTTGATGTCGCACCGATCAATGAAGCGCTGCGCGAAGCGCTCGCCGATTTCGGACGACGCCTGCCGGAGCATGTGCCGCATCTGGTTGCCATTGCCTTCGAGACGTTGCTGCTGTTCGTCACCTATCTGATCGTCACGTTCTATCTGTTGCTGGAAGCGCCGCGGATTGTCGAGTGGATGTATGGGCTTGCGCCTGCGCCCTACCGCGCCGAAATTCGCGCGCTCGGCGCTCAGATTGATCGCATCCTGGCAGGGTATGTGCGCGGAACGCTGATGCTCATTCCGATTATGGCGACGCTGACCACTATCGCATTGATGCTCCTGGGGGTGCGCTATGCGCTGGTGTTAGGGATAGTGACCGGTATTCTGGAAACGATCCCGCTCCTTGGTCCCTGGTCGGCGGCTGGAATTGCGATTGTTGTGGCGCTGTTTCAAACGCCGGCGCCGTGGGGATGGCCTGCATGGATGATCGCAGGATTGATCGGTTTGACCTACTTTGTATTGCGCATGTTCGAGGACAATTTCATTATTCCGCATGTGGTCGGTCCTGCGGTTCATCTCCACCCTATGCTGGTCATTTTTGCCATTCTGGCAGGCGGCGCGCTTGGCGGACCGTTTGGCCTGTTCATTTCAATCCCGGTCGCTGCGGTTGCGCGCCTGCTGCTGCGTTATCTGTACTATAAGCTGATCGATGCGCCTGACCTGCCGCTCGATCTCACCCCGGCGCATCATGCCCCGGTGTCAGCGTCACCGAACGCTGCCCAACCCGATCACGAGGCGTCCATAGATCACGCGCCTGGAACGTCGGTTGATCAAACCGACAAGGTGATCACTCCGGCAAACTGATCGAAATGTTGCGGAAGCCTGCATCAACATAGATGATCTCGCCGGTCACTGCCGATGACCAGTCGCTGCACAGCCAGACAGCAGCATTCCCGACGTCTTCGATTGTGACATTGCGGCGCAGCGGTGCGACTTCGGCGAACTGTTTGTGCAGCGTGCGAAAGCCGGCGATGCCGCTGGCTGCCAGGGTTCGGATCGGACCGGCGCTGATCGCATTCACCCGAATGCCGCGCGGACCCAGGTCATTCGCCAGGTAGCGCACACTGGCCTCCAGCGCCGCCTTGGCGACCCCCATGACGTTGTAGTTTTGGGCAACCTGCTGCGATCCATGGTACGTGAGCGTGACAATCGATGCGCCAGGAGCGAGCAGGTGCTGCGCGGCTTTGACGACCGCCGTCAGTGAATAGGCGCTCACGTCGAGCGCCAGGCGAAACCCTTCGCGCGTGGTTTTCAGGTAGGGTCCGTTCAGTTCATCGCGGTTGGCGAAGGCAATCGCGTGAATGATGATGTCGAGTGAGCCGTAGACATACCGCGCACGCGCCATCAGGGCCTCGATGTCCTCATCGCGCTGCACATCGCACGGCTCGATCAGGCGCGCGCCGAGGCTCTCGGCAAGCGGACGCACCCGCCGCTCGAGCGCCTCGCCGACATAGGTGAAGCCAAGATCGGCGCCCTGTGCGTGGAGCGCCTTTGCGATTCCCCAGGCGATGGAATGGTCATTGGCGACACCCATCACCAGACCCTTTTTGCCTTGCAGCAGGCTCATTGGTTCCTCCTTGACAGTGCTGTGACATTGTGTCGGGTATGATACTATGAAGTTTGATTGTTATCGAGGGGATCTATGTCGCTCTTTCTTCGTGCGCTGCTGTTAGCAGTGATCATCTACGAGTTCCTGGCTGACATTCGCAGATGGCGCGGGCTGAGCTGGGGGCATCCGGCGTTGCGTCCGTTGCTGGCGCTGGCGGCGCTGGCGCTGCATCCGCGCCATGCCACGTGGCGGCAACGGGCGCCTGCGCTGGCGCTGGCGGCGTTTCCGGCGCTGATGCTTCAGGCGGCAGCGGCAGGTATGCGGCGGCGCTCGCTCGACTCGCGCGCGACGCTGAAACCCGGGTTGTACGATGATTGCACCGTGGCGCGCGTTGACATTCCGATGCCGGAAGCCTCTATGCCCGCGTTGTATGTCGTGCCGCGCGCAGGCGCACAGGCGGCGGCAGCAGTATTGCACGGCTCCGGGTGTGACAAAACCTATTTCGCGTGGCGCCTGACCAATGCGTTGTTGCGGCAGAGAATGGCTGTGCTGCTGGTCGATCTCGACGGTCACGGCGAGAACCCGCGGGTGCAACGCTATCCACAGATGCTCGAGTGTGCCACCGAGGCGGTACGCTGGTTGCGTGCCCGCCATGCGCGGGTTGGGATACTGGGCATCAGCCTGGGCGGATGCCTGGCAGCGCGTGCGGTAGCGGACGGTTTGGAGGTCGATGCGCTGGCGATTATGGAAGCCCCGCCGGTGTTGCGCTTCGATAACCATGACCGGTGGAACGAGGTGCGCACGCTTTTTCAGCCATACGTGATCGATCTCCTCCGCGAGGCGTCGATCATGCACCTGGGGAGCGCCGTCTATCGTCTGGTGCGCGCACAGCGCACGCCAAGCATTCGCGCGGCGATCAGCACCTGGGACCTGATCGCTGCATGTGATCTGTGTGGCAGCCTGTCGCGTATCGAGACGCCGCTGCTCCTGGTGTACGGCGAACGCGATGCGATCGTCAAGCGGGTGCAGGCGGAGGATGTATGGCGTGCTGCGCCATCCGGCGCCACCATGCTGCTCGTGCCGGATGCGGGTCACCTGACGCTTATTTTGCATCCGGAAGCGCTCCGGCGCATGGCGGCGTGGATGGCGGGGCGTTTGAACGCCTGAATGCCCTATGCTGGCGTTGACGCCGGAAGTTTCTTCGATTCAAGGATGGCGTCGATAAAGCCGTATTCGCGCGCCTCTTGCGCAGTCATAAAGCGGTCGCGGCTGAAATCACGGGCGATTTCTTCGACTGTCCTTCCGGTATCTCTGGCAAGCAGGCTGTTGCCGAGTTCCTGAATGCGCAACAGTTCTTTGACGATACGCTCCATATCGGGCGCATACCCTTCGGCGCCGCCGCCGGCCGGATGGAAGTGGATTGTGGCGTTCGGGAGGGCGTAGCGTTTGCCGCGTGCGCCGCCGGCAAGCAGAATGGTGGCCATGCTGCCAGCGCGCCCAAGGCAGACGGTGCATACATCGGGCGAGATCAGTTTCATCGTATCATAAATGGCAAGCCCGTCGCGCACACTGCCGCCGGGACTGTTGATATAAAACCAGATGTCGCGGTCGGGATCGGTATGTTGCAGATATAACAGTTGCGCAACGATCAATGAAGCGACTTCGTCGTCGATAGGGGTGCCAAGCAGGATGATGCGTTCCTGCAGGAGGCGCGAGAAAAGATCCCATGAGCGTTCACCACGCGGGGTGCGCTCAACAATCGTTGGAACCGGTACGTATGGCACGGTTATCTCCCAGACAATGGTATTCGTTCTGAGTGAAGTATACCATGAAGCGGGGAGGAGAACCGAGAACCAATCCTTGCTGGTCGCCCTGCTTAGCCAGAAACCAGGAACCAACCTGCAACGAACGTGTGGAACAACTCTGTGCCCTCTGTGTCTCTGTGGTTATTGCTCCAGACGCAGGGAAGGCGCAGACGTTCAGTTCACGAGAATGCCCGGTATGGCGTTCGGATGAAGAGGAGACGAACCATGACCGACGAAGAGCCACGACCCGCGTGTCGGGTTGGCGTAACGACGGACGATCTGGCGCGCGAGGCGGATCGTGCGGTGCTCTACGGCGCCATTCTGACGGCGCAACGACCGGGAGTGAAGATCAAGCCGCATCTGGCAGACGCTGTGAGCGCACTGCTGCCCGCAGTACGCGCGTATCTCGATGGCGAGGAAAACGATCTGTCGGCGTATGCACTGGAATATGCGCGTGCGTGCGGTGCAGAAGCATTTTTGCAGTCGAAACGTAAGCCTTCGACGTTGCTCTGATACGCCCGGCTACGCCCAACCCGGATGCTGGTCAACTGGTGCAGCCGCCATTTCTGTGTTACGCCGACATAACCGATACCCCTTCGGCGCGGGCGCGGTCGCGCACTGCTTCGGCGACGGCGATCCAGCCTTCGACCGTCGTTGGGCGCGGGGCGCGGCTCTGCAAATAGCGCTGCACATCGGACCACGCCGTACCGCCGATGACACCGGCATAGCGGGCGTAGAACCGCTGTTCCGCCTCGGCGGCATCGCGCGGCGGCGCTGCAGGCGCAGATGTTGTGACCGGTTCGGGTGCAGCGGGCGGCGTTGCTTCCGTTGGTTCCTCTGATGCGGCTATGATGGCTGCCGTTTTGCGTCGTGGCTTTGCATCGTTTTCAGGCGCCTGTTCGGGGTAGAGAGCCGCCAGCGATGCAGGGTAGCGTTTGCCCAATTTCAGATGCGCCGGGCGCGGCGGCTTGATGATTGGCATGACGAACCGCTCATCGCCGTCGCGCTCGACAAGCAGAATAGCGTCTGCTTCATACGCAATCTGATCGTCCGCCAGCACACGCAATCCCTCATCGTGCAGCCCGCCATCGTCGAGCGCGCGGTATTTACGCGCCAGATGCCCGATGATGATGACGTGGAACCCGGCATGCTTCAGCTCGGTCAGCCCGGTGTAAACCGCCTGCATGTTGCGATTGACCGAAGCGTGCTCATCATACGCGATCCCCGTCTTCCGATCGGTCTCGGCGCCGGCGCGCCGTTGCGCATAGGCGCGCATCGCCTGAAAGACTTTGGAGATCGAGTCGAGAATCACGGTATCGCCAGGTTTGCCCTGCGTGCGGATCTCGTCCATCGCCGCAGTGAGCGCCCGCAGCGACAGTGATTGCAGGACCTGGACGCGCCGGTGAATGCCGGGTTTGCCGGCAAGGTTCTGCGCTGCGCCTTCGGTGTCGAGCACCCATAACGTTCCAGTGCGGCGAGCGGCAGCGGCAAGATGTGACTTGCCCGCTCCCGCCTGACCGGTCAGGATATACAGGCTGCCGGTATGCAACTCGTCGAGACGCTGAAACATGCCATTCCTCCTTGTTTGGAACCCGTGTGAGTAGTATAGCACAAGTGTTCTATTCTGTAAAGAGGAAGGCTTTACTCTTTCACCTGAAGGCAGGCTGCGGGGCAGGTTCACCAGCCCAGCACCAGGGCGAATATCAGCGGCGCAACGATGGCGGCGTCCGATTCGATGATGAATTTTGGCGTATCCACTGCGAGTTTGCCCCAGGTGATCTTTTCGTTCGGCACCGCGCCCGAATACGATCCATAACTGGTCGTTGAGTCGCTGATCTGGCAGAAGTATCCCCAGACCGGCACATTCGTGCGGTGGAGGTCCTGGTGCAGCATGGGTACGACACAGATCGGAAAATCGCCTGCAATCCCGCCGCCGATCTGGAAAAATCCAATCGAGTGCCTGGCAGACGTCCTGGTATACCAGTCTGCCAGGTCGATCATATATTCGATCCCGCTGCGCACCGTATGAACATTCGTGATGTCGCCGGCAATACAGTGTGCGGCATAGATGTTGCCGGTCGTCGAGTCTTCCCATCCCGGCACATAGATCGGCAGGTCTCGTTCCATTGCCGCATACACCCACGAGTCGCGCGGGTCGATCTGATAGTACTGTTCCAGCGCGCCTGAGCGCAGGATGCGGTAGAGAAACTGATGGGGGAAACAAGCCTCACCAGTTTGATCGGCGCGTTTCCATTCTTCGATCAGCGCCTTTTCAAGGCGGCGTATGGCTTCCTCTTCGGGAATGCAGGTGTCGGTCACGCGGTTCATGTGCCGCTCCAACAACTCCTGCTCCTGCTGCGGCGTGAGATCGCGATAGTGTGGCAGACGCTCATAGAAATTGTGGGCGATCAGGTTGAAGATGTCTTCTTCAAGATTGGCGCCGGTGCACGAAATCGCATGCACCTTGTCCTGCCGGATCATTTCCGCCAGTGACAGCCCGAGTTCTGCGGTGCTCATCGCGCCGGCAAGCGTGATCATCATCTTGCCGCCTTTATCGAGATGCCTGCGGTAGGCCTCGGCGGCATCTACAAGCGTTGCAGCATTGAAGTGGCGGAAATGATGCCGTAAAAACTGGCTGACAGGTCCACTGGTTTGCATTGGAACCTCCTTCTCTGTCCACAAAGGACACGAACTAGCACGAAGGCAACTGTCCACGCCCTTCCTGGGAGCGGCAGGCGTTATGCGCAGCGCCCTGGGGCGGCGGAACGCCGTGCGTTGGCGTTTGCCAAGGTCCTTTCCGCCGCCGCTTCTTCCTTTCGGGGGTTGCCCCCGCCCCCGCTTTGGGCGACCGGCGGCATCGCCTGTCCTGACCGTGAACGGTTGCGTACGAATCCCTACCCCACCATCACTCCCTCACGAAACTGCAAGGCGTAGAGGCGCGCATACAATCCCTGGTTCGCCAGGAGTTCCTCGTGGGTTCCCTGCTCGACGATGCGCCCGTGGTTGAGCACGATAATTCGGTGGGCAATTGACACGGTGCTGAGGCGATGGGCAATAATGACCGACGTGCGACCGCGCATGAGGCGCTCGAACGCTTCCTGCACCAGCGCCTCCGATTCGCTGTCGAGCGAACTCGTGGCTTCGTCGAGGAGCAGGATGCGCGGGTTCTTCAGCATCACGCGCGCAATCGCAATGCGCTGGCGCTGACCGCCGCTCAGTTTGATGCCGCGCTCGCCGACCAGTGTGTCGTACCCGCGTGGCGTCGCCATGATGAAGTCGTGCGCGTTGGCGGCTTTTGCTGCGGCAACGATCTCCTCGTCGCTGGCGTCCAGTTTTCCGTACACAATATTCTCACGGATCGTTCCGCCGAAGAGCATCGTTTCCTGCGGCACCAGACCGATCTGTTCCCGCAGGCTGCGTTGGGTGACGCTGCGCAGGTCGTATCCATCGATCAGGACGCGCCCGGATGTCGGGTCGTAGAAACGCGGGATCAGGTTGAACAGCGTACTCTTGCCGGCGCCGCTCGGTCCCACCAGCGCCACGATCTCGCCCGGTTGCACGGTGAGCGCGATGTCGTGCAACACGCCCTGCCCCGTTTCGTACTCGAATGACACATTGTCGAATGTGATCTCGCCGCGCACCGGGGGCAGATCACGCGCATCCGGCGCATCGCCGATGGCCGGCTGCGTGTCGAGGATCTCGAATACGCGCCGCACAGCGCCAACCGCTTCGCGGAACTGGCCGTATAACCCGGAGAGTTGCGCCAGGCTGGCGCCGATGGTGATCGCATAGATCAGAAAACCGCTGATCGTCGCAAACGACATGCGCCCTGCCAGCACCTCGCTGCCGCTGAACCAGAGGATGGCCGCGATGCCGCTGAATCCGAGAAACGCCATCAGGCCGCCAAACCCGGATCGGAGCAGCGCCAGGCGCAACGCCGCCTTCAGGGTGCGCTGCATGGCGCGCTCGTACCGTTCGATCTCATACGACTCGCGGACAAAACTCTTGACTACCCGCACCCCCTGCAATCCCTCCTCGACCGCCACCGTTGCATCTGCCAGTTCGTCCTGAACGCGGGTGCTGAAACGCTGCAACCAGCGCCCAAAGATAGCGGCAACGGCAACAACGCTGATCGCCAGCGCCAGCACGAACCCCACCAGTCGCGGGTTGAGCAGGAACACAATGATGATCGCACCGATCAGCGCGACGATGCTTGACAGAAATTGGGTGACATTGTTCGTCAGAATAGCGCGCACCTGCGTCACATCGCTGGAGATGCGCGACACAAGTTCACCGACGCGTCGGTTGGCGAAGAAACTCAACGACAGCGCGTGCAAATGACGATACAACTGGACGCGCATATCGAGAACGATCCGCTCACCGACGATGTTGAGGATGTATCCCTGGAGGAATGTCAGAAATGCCTGGAGGAAGAAGAGCGCAATCAGCGCAAGCGTCAGATTCGTCAGCACCGTTTGATCGCCCTGCTGGAGCACCGCTTCCAGGAGTTGGACAATGACGAGCGGGAATCCGAGGTTGATGGCGCTTGCGCCTGCCAGCGCCAGCAGCGCGCCTGCCATGTGCCGCTGATACGGGTTCAGGTAGGTTAGCAAGCGGCGCCAGTCAACGGCGCGAACGGGAAGCGTTTCAGCAGCATTGAGCGCATTATGCGAACGCCGATTGATCATCATACGTCAGATGCCTGTCTATGAGCGACTGCCGGGTAGAGGCTTCAGTATAGCACAGGCGTCGGGGAACGACTTTTGAGATTCGCTACGAGTTACTGCGCTGGCTATACTGTGGATATTTCCGGCAGCGAAAGAGAAGCCAGAAGGAACGCCATGAACTCGATAGATACGATTGTTGCCCATGCTATCGCGGAGATCGAGGCGTGTCATGCTGCGCGCGAGCGAGCATTGACCCTGGCGCGCGCGCTGACGCGCCAGTGCGCCAACACCATTCGTGCGGCGCATCGTCGTGAGTTTGCCGAGGCTGCCGTATTGTTGGCGGAAGCGGGCGCGTCAGCGCGCGCGTTGCGCGAGAGCCTTGCCGATCATCCCGATCTGTTGTACGCTGGCTACTCACAAGACGCGCTCAAGGAGTACGCCGAGGCTGCGCTGGTGTATGCGTTTCTCCACGGCGACCCGCCGCCGGATGCGGCGGCGCTGGGAGTTGATGCAGCGGCATATCTTAACGGACTGGCTGAGGCGGCGTCGGAATTGCGCCGCGCCATTCTCGACAGCCTGCGCACAGGCGCAACCGCCCGCAGCGCCGAACTGCTGGCAGTGATGGAAGATGTCTACAGTCTTCTGATGACGGTGGACTACCCCGAAGCCGTCACCGGCGGCCTGCGGCGCACGACCGACGCGCTGCGCGCCGTGCTCGAACGGACCCGCGGCGATGTCACTGCTGCGATCCGCCAGGATCAACTGATGATGGCGCTGGAAGCCTTCGAGCGTCGTCTTGATCGGCATACCGCCGTCGATCCAGACTCGGTCAACGATGCACTCTCTCCAGGCTCATCCGGCGCGCTGTAAACATTCTTTGGGAGTGAGAATCTGGAAGCGAGAAGCGCATGAATGCCGTGCTCAACATTGTCCTGCTGGGTCCGCCTGGCGCTGGCAAGAGTACCATTGCCGAAGAACTCGTCCATCAGTTGCCGCTGGTTCCGATCTCGACCGGAGCGCTGCTGCGCGCCGAGATCAAAGGCCGCACATCCATCGGACGTGAGGTGGCGCCGCTGCTCGAACGCGGCGACCTGGCGCCCGATGCGCTGATGGATCGGGTGCTGCGCGCCCGCCTGGAAACGCTCGATCCAGACCAGGGCATCCTGCTCGATGGTTACCCGCGCACCATGCGCCAGGCGCTGGGCCTTGCCGCGATGCTCGCCGACTGTGATCGTGTCCTGCGCATGGTCATTGCCATCGATGTCGCCGATGATGAGGTGGTGCGCCGTCTGAGCGGACGGCGCATCTGCGAAGGGGCTGGCGAGCCGTTCCCGGTGCATATCGACGATCTGGCGAGCATCATGCGCTGTCGGGAGCGCGGCGGACGGCTGGTGCAGCGCGACGACGACCGTCCTGATGTGGTGCGGCAGCGCCTGGCGGCGTACCACCAGCAGACTGCGCCGTTGATTGCCTACTATGACGATCAGGGGATTCTGCGTCGCATCGACGGCTCTGGCACGCCTGCCGAGGTTGCGCGTCGAACGCTGGCGGTGATCAGGGGTTGCGAGAACTGATACTAATGTGCGATCATTCGTACAATACTGCCGGGGCGCTGCGGGCTAAAGCCCTCGCTGAGGCAAGTAAAAGCCCCGCCGGGGCTGCTGATGCCAATGCGCAGTCATGCGTCCACAACCGCCAGCGCGCGTTGTGGATCAGTATGCCTTGCGAACCGGGCGCTCGAACATCTTGTCTGACTGACCGCAAGGTAGTATGAGAACAAAGAACCGAGGGGCAGGCGTCGGGCGCCGGGCGAGGAGAGACGTTCTACCAACTGATGCTTGCCGCAGCGCCGCGATCAGTGCCTCAAGGAAACCCCTGGCGCGCCGTTGCGTTGGGAGTTTGGGATGCTTCACCGCAGCGCCGCGATTAGTTGGTTCAGCTGTTTTTGCAACTGCGGATCGGTTGTTATGGCACGGGCGCGCTCGAAATCGGCGCGCGCTCCTTTCCGGTCGCCCTGCTGGTAGCGGACGAGACCCCGGTTGATATACGTGATTACATTTGGGTCCAGCGCCAGCGCCTTGTCGAAGTCGGCGATCGCTCCCGCCAGGTCGCCCCGATAATGGTGGGCGAAGCCCCGGCGGATGCCGGCGCGCTCAGCAACCGCCGTATTGCTGCGGGTTGGACCCGCAGCCGAGGAGTGCGCGCCTCCTTTCCCAGCACGCGCCAGCCTGGCGCAATTGCGCCGACGGGGCGACCGGACCGCCACGCCGGAAGAGGGGAGCGAGGTCGCCGGGGGGGCGCGCACCGTTCGGCGCACGCGCGCGACGCCGCAGGGCGCCAATGGATGTGCTACAATACGAACGTCTGTTGCACGCTCTTCGTCAGGAGGTCTCACCGATGACCCGCACCACGGTCCATCCCCCGCCCGCGTCCGAGACGGCGCGCGCCGACGACCCGTTTCGCTACGGCTGGCGCTTCGTGCGGCGTCCCACGCCGGATGATCCCAACAATCTAGAACAGGTTCCGCTGACGCTGGAGGATGTGCTGCACCCGGAAGTGGGAGATTTCATCGTGCATAGCGACCGCCACGAGACCGACCGGATGTACCTGACTGCGGTGTTGCGCGCGCGGCTGGAGGGGTCCGGCGCGGCGATTGTGCTCAGCGACGTGCGCATCGCCTGGGACCTGCCCGACCTGCGGGCGCACGGACCGGACGTGATGGTGATTCCGGGGATTGCGGAACGGCGGGACTGGAGCACGTTCGAGGTGGCGGTCGAGGGGGCGCGTCCGGCGCTGATCATCGAGATCACATCGCCGGAGACGCGTGAGAATGACCTGGAGCGCAAGGTGGAGCACTATGCGCGGGCGGGGGTGGGGCAGTACGTGATTGTGGACGATGTGAGGCGCGGGGGAGTGCGGCGGGTGCGGCTGCTCGACTACCGGCTGGAGGGCGGGAGGTATCGGCTGCGTCCGCCGGACGGCGAAGGACGGGTGCATCTGGAGATTGCCGACGTGTGGCTGGGGGTCGAGGGGGACCACGTGGTGTGCTACGACGAGCGCGGGGAGGCGTTCGGCGACTATGCGACGGTGGTGCGGCAGGCGGCGGCGGCGGAGGAGCAGGCGCGGCGGGAAGCGGCGGCGCGGGCGGCGGAAGCGGCGGCGCGGGCGGCGGCGGAGGAGCAGGCGCGACGCGAAGCGGCGGCGCGGGAAGCCGCCGAAACGCGACTGCGCGCCCTGGAAGAGGAGTTGCGCCGACTGCGCGGCGAGGGATGACGCCCCGCACGGCGCGTCCGGCCAGAGACCGAACCTCTGTGCTGGACTGGCAAGAAAGTCAACTAATGGCGCTGGCTGGGCGCTGCGCTGGCTGAGCCTGTCGAAGCCAGCGCCAATTGCAAGACGGTCAACGCGCGCGCTATTGTAAGTGCGGTAGCTGCATCATTGCAAAGCGATAGCAAGCAATTTCCTGTGTAACGAGCGCTTGTTTCATTGCTTGCGCTCATTGGAGTGATGGCAGCACAGAGTTATTCGGACAGTCTCTTGCTCAGTCCTGCCCTATCTTCTGCGCTGTCGCTTCGGCGGCTTTTCCCCAGGCAACAGGAGGAGATCCACGTCAATCAAATCTTGGGGACGGCCTGAGGCCAGTTTTGCTTTGATTCAGATCAGACCTGGAAATGAAGGGCGCAATCAAGTCATCAAAAGGTACTTCATATCGCTATTGCCAGGCAAACTCAAACTCCACGCCTGGGATTCCCACGAATACATCGACTCGTAGCGGAGGAACGCCCATCTGGGAGATGGTCTCTTCTTCCATAAAATCACGTTCCGTCAGACCAGACAGAGGAGCGCCAAACGCTCGCAATGCCTGGTAGACCGCTCTGGCGTTCTGCTCATCTGTACCAATCCACAGATCGAGATCTTTCGTGTACCTGGGTTCAGCGTACTGGACGACGGCGTAGCCGCCAATAACAAGATACCGGATGCCGCTGGCGTTGAAAAGTCTCAACAGATCGCTGAAGTCTGAGTTGACAAACATCGACGCCCTTTACCCGGTGCGCATGGACAACCAATTCCCATGCTGCTGCAAATCGGTCGCGTGGCTCTTGAGCCTGCCAGAAAGCCCGGTTGAATGAGCGATTCATGTCTTCAATTCGTCCTGTGCGTTCTACGAAATTCATTCGTTTCATTGTGCAACGCCCATCAGGGCTGATCTGGTCTTTTCTGTCGGTTGTAATTATACGCCAGTCTCAGAACGAGCGACTGCTGAACCAGGTCTCAATGCGATAGCAGTCCTTAAGATAAGGAAGGAAAAGAATGGTCGTGAACGCCAGTCTCTCATGCGACATTGCCATCATCGGCGCCGGCCTGGGAGGGGTGGCGGCGGCGCTCGCCGCCTGCGACAATGGCGCCTCGGTCGTGCTCACCGAAGCCACCGACTGGCCCGGCGGTCAGGCGACCAGCCAGGGAGTCAGCGCCCTCGATGAGCACCGCTACATCGAGACATTCGGCGCCACCCGCCGGTATGCGGCGTTCCGCGAGGCGATCCGCGAGCATTATCGTCGCCGGTATGGCGTAACGGCCATGCCCGACGGCTCGCCGCTCAACCCCGGCGATGGGTGGGTTTCGGCGCTCTGCTTCGAGCCGCGTGTCGGCGTGGCGGCCATTGCGGAGTTGCTGGCGCCGCACATCGTCAGTGGGCGATTGACGATTCTGTACCACTATACCCCGATTGCCGCCGTCGTGCAGGACGATGCGATCATCCGCGTCACGGTGACGGGCGCCGAGGGAGATGTGACGATCACGGCGGGCTTCTTCCTCGATGCGACAGACCTCGGCGACCTGCTGCCGCTGGTGGATGCGCCGTGGGTGACGGGCGCGGAAGCGCGCGACGATACGGGCGAAGCCGATGCGCCGGAAGAGGCGCGCCCTGGCGAAGTGCAGGGGTTCACGTTCTGTTTCGCCGTCGAATATCGCCCCGGCGAGGACCATACGATTCCGAAGCCGGACGGGTACGAGCGCCTGCGTGATGCGCAACCGTTCACGCTGACCCTCACGGCATCCGATGGGTCACCGCGCCCGTTCCGCGTGTTCGAGACCGGACCGACCGGGCTGCCGCCGTTCTGGACCTATCGCCGTTTGCTGTCGGGGCGCCTGTTCGATCCTTCCGGCGCGTTGCACGACATTGCAATGATCAACTGGAATGCGAACGATTATCACCACGCCGATCTGATCGGCGCAGCGCCCGCAGAGCGTGAGCGGATTCTCGATGAAGCAAAACGGCTGTCCCTGTCGTTTCTCTACTGGTTACAAACCGAAGTTCCGCGTGATGACGGCAGCGGGTATGGTTACCCTGGTCTCCGTCTCCTGCACGAGGTCATGGGAACCGCCGATGGTCTGTCGAAGGCGCCGTACATCCGCGAGTCGCGCCGCATCCGGGCGCTGCGGCGTGTGACTGCCGGCGATATCCTGGCTGCCGGACGCACAACGGCGCGCGCGGCGCACTTCTCCGATTCGTGCGGCGTCGGGTGGTATTTTATGGACCTCCACGCGGCAGTGGGGAATCCGCGCAGCATGTTCGCGCCAACGCTGCCGTTCCAGATACCGCTGGGCGCGCTTATCCCGCAGCGTCCGGCGAATCTGCTGGCGGCGTGCAAGAACATTGGCACGACCCATCTCTCCAATGGTTCGTATCGGCTCCATCCGGTGGAATGGAACATCGGCGAGGCGGCTGGCGCGCTGGCGGCGTTCTGCCTGACCCACCGCGTCCATCCGCGCGAGGTGTGGGAAGGACCGCTGCTGCGCGTCTTTCAGCGCCATCTGCTCGCCCAGGGTGTGCCGTTGGAATGGACGATCGATATTCCTCCCGGTCATCCGCATTTCATTCCAACGCAACTGCTGTTGCTCGAAGGAGCGCTGGACGGACACGGACCGCGCGCAGCATCGCTCGCCATCTCGCCGGATCAACCGGTAGCGCGCGCCGACGCTCCTGCCGTGCTCCGCGCATTGCTGCGCGTCGCCGGCTCGCCGGCTGAGCCGGTGCTCGATCCGGCGCCTGATCATCAGCCGCTCAGCCGCGCAGAAGCAGCGGCAACCCTGGCGCTCGCGGAGTTGCCCGCAACCGGCCTGAGCGACCCTCCCACCTGGTCGGATCTGTGTACGACTATGCGCCCGCTCGTTTGAAGCGCGCCGGATCGAAGAGCGCAATCGGGTGACAGGTGTTGCCGGTCATTGCCAGGTCTGCCAGGATTTCGCCGATCACGCTGGCAAATTTGTACCCGTGACCCGAACAGGGCGACGCAACGATCACCTGCGGCATATGCGGATGCGGCGCAATGATGAAATGGTGATCAGGCGTGAGGGTGTAGAGACAGGTAGCCGTCGCCACGAGCGCCCCGTTCAGTGACGGAATACGCTGCGCCAGAGCAGCGCGCATTTCCGCGATCTCCTCCGGGTGCACCATGCGATCCACCCGATCCGGGTCGGTCGGATGCCCGCGGTAGAAGAACGCGACCTTGACGCCGCCCGGTGGTCCGTCCTGCGCCGGAAACCCGTAGAGCGCATCGCCCCCGGCATCCTCCCAGATGTAGATCGGGAATCGACCAGCGCTGAACGGCGCGCGTCCGCCAACCGGCTCGAACCAGTAGAGCGCCTGGCGCTCGACGGTCAGCGGCAGCGCCAGATCGGCAAGCAGACGCGGCGCCCATGCGCCTGGCGCGATAACGGCGCGTTCGGCTTCGTAGACCCCCTGCGGCGTAGTGACGCGCACACCGCCGCCGGGAGTTGTTTCCCAGGCAGTGACCGGTTCGTTGAAGTGCAGATCGGCGCCGTGGCGCGCCGCCTGATCGAGGTGCGCCCGAACCGTCGCTTCGGGGTCGAGAAACCCGGCGTGCGCCTCGTACAGTGCAACCTCGTCGTTGCTGACGTTAAGGGGTGGGAAACGGCGGCGAATGTCGGCGGCATCGAGCAGTTCGTGGGGCAGGTTGTGCATTTGGGCGCTGCGCAGGGCGCCGCTCACAACCTGGCTGTTTGCCCGACCGATCATCAGACCGCCGGTGATCGTCAGCAGCGGCTCACTACTCGTGCGTTGGAGTTCTTCCCACAATTCGTAGGCGCGCAGCAGCAACGGCACATACGCCGGGTCCTCGAAATACGCCTGGCGAATGATCCGCGATCTGCCGTGGCTCGATCCGCGATCGTGCGCGGGTGTGAAGCGTTCCAGCCCAATCACCTGTTGCCCGCGCCGTGCCAGGTGGTACGCTGCGGCGCTTCCCATTCCGCCTAGCCCGATAACAATGACGTTCCCCATGGAACCTCCTTACCGGCGCGCAAGTTCGAGCGCCTGCTGCAAGCCGCAACGCAACGGCTCCTCGGTGTAGCGCAGTGCGTTGGCGCGTCCCTTGCGAATCAGTTCTGCGCGCAGTTCCGCATCTTCCTTGATCGCCAGAATTGCGTCGGCAATGGTGCAGGCGCCGACAAAGTGCTGCCAGCCGCCCGAACTGTGGATGGCGCTGTCGATCGGTTCGAGCAGATACGCCCCATCGCCAACGACCTCCGCCATTGCGCTGCGGTCATTCGTCACTGCTGAAGGTACGCCACAGAGCGCGGCTTCGAGCGGCGCCAGCTCAAATGCGCCAGAGTGGGGGACATTCACCAGCAGATCGCACAAATTGAGCCGTTCGACATACGTAAAGTTCGCCGGAATAGTCGGGCGCTCCGGCGGCGCGTCCTCGCCGGCAGGAGCGTCTGCGTCGTAGGGAATCCCGCTCAGTTGCCGGAAATCGCCCTGCGGGAAGAGCGCCAGGTCAGACACGCCGAGATGGTCGGCGACGTGGATCAGGTTCCAGCTGCCGAGCCAGGGATCTTCGTTGGTTGGCTGACAATGGAAATAGGCGATGATGTCGTCTGCCCGACCGCGCGCCCGCAACTGCTGCAACGCCATCATCACGCGCGGTTGCTGTTTGCGCTCGGTGTTGCGCCCAAACACGCCGACAACGAAGCGCCCGTCCAGACCGGCGGCGTGGCGCAGCGCCTCGCGGTTCGGCAGCGGGCGAAACAGGCGGGCATCGACCGGGTGCGGCGCGGCGATGATATTGGGAATGCCAAGCGACGCACTATAGTTCGCTGCGGCGTATGTCGGCGTCAACGCAGCGCGAAAGCCGCGCAACACCTGCATCAGATCGCGATCAAAAGGAATGGTGTCGATCACGAAATGGCAGATCATGGGACCCGACCAGCCCGCAGCGCGCACGGCGGCGGCAAAGCGGGCGACAGCGCCGAGATCGTAGTGGATGAATACAAGGTCCGGTCGTTCAGCTTCCAGAAAACCGGGGAGGAGCGGCAGCGCCTCTTTCTGGTCGCGCGGCATCGGCACAATCCGGCACGGGTAGCGTGTCGGGTCGAACGGCTGGTCCGCCGCGCACACGCCGAACACCACCGTCTCGTGCCCCCATTCGGCGAGGATGCGCGTCAGATGGCGGGCGTGAATGCCAAAACCGGTCGCCACCGACGGCGACTCGGAGAGAAGAGCAATTTTCATAGCATCTCTGGCGATAGCGGCATCCGCCGTAAACCACATGGTAGTATACCGCAGAGAAGCGCGCCGTAGATCTCTGATCCTCAAACAAGCGCAAACTTTGTGCCATTTGACACAAAGCCTGCGTAGTGGTAGAGTACACGTGAGATATGCGCCATATCGGGCGCATGCCGATGTCAGCGCTGGAAAGCGAGTTGTCTGTCTATGTCTCCGCTCGCCGAGCATATCGTTCTCCGCGATCTGGACATCGAAAACATCGCTGATTTCGACGTCTATCTGCACCACGGCGGCTACGAGGCGTTTCGTATCGCTGTCACCGAATGCACCCCTGCCGATATTGTTCAAACGGTGAAAGACGCCGGGTTACGCGGTCGCGGCGGTGCGGGATTTCCCACCGGCGTCAAGTGGGGGTTCCTGCCCAAAGGGGTCTACCCGCGCTATCTGCTCTGCAATTGCGATGAGAGCGAACCAGGCACGTTCAACAATCACCAGATCATTGATCGCAACCCACACCAATTGATCGAAGGGATTGCGATTTCCGCTTACGCGATCGAAGCCAACCTGGCGTACATCTACATCCGTGGCGAGTTCGCCGCTGCAGCGCGCCGCCTGGAACGCGCCATTGCGCGGGCGTATGAGCATGGTTTCCTCGGTAAGAACATTTTCGGCAAAGGGTATGACCTCGACATCTATGTGCATCGTGGCGCAGGAGCGTACATCTGCGGCGAAGAAACGGCGCTCATGGAGTCGCTCGAAGGGAAGATCGGTCAACCACGGTTGCGCCCTCCCTTCCCGGCGGTCGCCGGTCTGTACGGCAAGCCAACGATCATTAACAATGTCGAGACGCTGACGAACGTGCCGATGATCGTGCGCCACGGCGCTTCCTGGTATCGTCAGTTCGGCACCGAAAAAAGTCCGGGTACGAAAGTCTTCTCGATCTCTGGTCATGTGAAGCGCCCTGGCAACTATGAAGCGCCATTCGGCATCCCGCTGCGTGAACTGATCTTTTCTCCCGATTATTGCCAGGGCATGCGCAGTGATCGCAACGTCAAGATCGTCGTGCCTGGCGGCGCCTCAGCCGGTTGGCTCACCGCCGACGATCTCGATGTGACGATGGACTATGAGGCGCTGGCGGCGAAGGGGAGCATGCTTGGCTCCGGCGGCGTGATCGTGCTCGATGAAAGCGTTAGCGCCGTTGAAGCAGCATACAAGATGGACGAGTTCTTCAAGCATGAGTCGTGCGGCAAGTGCACGCCGTGCCGTGAAGGAACGTACTTCCTGGTCAAGGTGCTGCATCGTATCACGCATGGTCACGGCCGCCAGGAAGATATTCCGCTGCTCCACGATGTGTATAATCAAATGGCGGGCAACTGCTTCTGTCTGCTGGGCGAAAGCGCCGTCGTGCCGATCCGCAGCGCACTGCGCCTTTTCCCGCACGAGTTCGAGCAGGCGATCGCCCGGACCGGCAATGGATACCACGACACAAAGGCGCTGTCGGTTCACTGAGGTTTTCCGATGACGACCATCACGCGCTGGACAGTCGAGATTGTCGAGACGCTGCCGCAACTTGAAGGCGGGCGGTATGAGGTTATTGATGGAGAACTGTATGTGACCCATCAGCCTCACGTGCGCCATCAGATGACGTGCGATAATATCATTGTGGCGCTTGGAGGCTGGAGCCTGACAACCGGCGCCAGGAGAACGATCCAAGCGCCCGGTTTGATTTTTGCCGATGATGAAGCGGTCGCTCCGGATCTGGTGTGGATCGGTCGCGCGCGACTGCCGGATGTGATGGGCGACGATGGAAAACTCCACGCCGCGCCTGACCTGATCGTGGAGATTGTGTCTCCTGGCAAAGCCAATGAGGAGCGCGATCGCAAAAAGAAGTTCGCGCTGTATGACCGGCGCGGCGTTCCAGAGTACTGGATCGTTGACTGGCAGGCGATGACGGTCGATGTCTTTCGCCGCGACCATGAGGCGCTACAGCATGTGGCAACACTCCATGCTGACGATGTGATCACTTCTCCGCTGCTCCCCGGTTTTTCCTGCGAGATTGGACGCTTCTTTGCGATAGAATAACCAGCCCGCCGTAACGCGGCGCTAGAGGTGTGCATATGCCCGATGTAACCCTGGTCATCGATGGACAGACGGTGACCGTCCCGGCTGGAACAAACATCGTGGATGCGGCGCGGGTCGCCGGGGTCGCTATTCCGGTCTTCTGCTACCACCCTAAACTCAAGCCGGTCGGCATGTGCCGGATGTGCCTGGTTGAGGTGTGGACGCCGAAGATCGACCCGGTGACACGCCAGGTGGTGATCGGTGAGGATGGCCGGCCCGTGCTGGCGTTGATGATGGGGAAATTGCAACCCGGTTGCGTCACGCCGGTCGGCGAGGGTATGGAGGTGCGCACCACGACGCCGAAGGTGCGGTTTGCGCAGAAGGGGCAACTCGAATTTCTGCTGACCTCGCATCCCCTCGATTGCCCGGTGTGCGACAAAGGCGGCGAGTGCCCGTTGCAGAATCTGACGATGCAGTTCGGTCCGAGCATGTCGCGCTTCGACTATGACGACAAGATTCATTTCGAGAAGCCGATCCCGCTTGGCGATCTGATCTACCTCGACCGCGAGCGTTGCATCCTTTGCTCACGGTGTGTGCGCTTCCAGGATGATCTTGCCGGCGACCCGGTGCTTGGCTTCGATAACCGCGGGCGCGCCTGGGAGATTATCTCGCAGTCCGATCCGCCGTTCGACTCGAAGTTTTCGGGCAATACTACCGATATCTGTCCGGTCGGCGCGCTGACGACCGCCGATTTCCGGTTCAGGGCGCGCGTCTGGGAATTGCGCCCGACTCCCAGTATTTGCCCGCACTGCCCGGTGGGGTGCACCATCTCGCTCGATATGCGCTACGACCGCCTGATGCGTGTGATGCCGCGCGAGAATGAGTATGTGAATGACATCTGGATCTGCGACAAAGGGCGGTTTGGGATGCGCTTCATTGAAAGCCCGGAGCGCCTGCGCCAACCGCTCGTTCGCAAGGGCGATGCGCTGACGCCGGCAACCTGGGATGAAGCGATGACCCTGGTCGCTGAGAAGTTAAACGCCATCCGCACCCACGCAGGTGCGGCGGCGCTCGGCGGGCTGGCAAGCCCCGACCTGCCGAACGAGGATCTCTATCTGTTCCAGAAATTGTTCCGCCAGGTGTTGCGTTCGCCGAACCTCGACTGCTGCACCGGCGCTCCAGGAGAATCGGAGATCGTCGATCTTGGCGCAACGCTCGGCGTCGGCAAAGGAACCAACCTGTCGAACCTGGGCGCGGGAACGGCAGTGCTGGTGGTCGGCGCAGACCCCGAAGAAGAAGCGCCGCTCTATGTGCTGCGGCTGCGCGGTATTGTGGCGCGCGGCGGCGATCTGACGGTTATCAACCCGTACCCGACGAAACTGGATCGCACCCCTGCGCGGGTTCTTCGCACCCGTGCCGGCGCTGAGACGTTCGTTGCGCTGGCATTGCTGAAGGTCCTGATCGAAGAGAACCTGATCGCCGCTGACTTCGTGGCGCGCCGTGTGCAGGGTCTCGACGACTTGAAGGCGCGACTACGCAATCACAGTGTCGCATCGCTCTGTGAGGCCGCCGACGTTGCAGAGGACGAGGTGCGCGCCGCTGCGCGCGCGTTTGCGCAAGCCAGTAACGGTATCATCATGTACGGACGGGTGGCGCTGGCGGTTGGAACGGACCTGATCGATGCGCTCGCCGATCTGGCGCTGCTGACCGGACACGCCGGCAGTCCGAATAATGGCATTATTCCGCTCATTCCTGGCGCGAATGCGCGCGGCGCGCTCGATATGGGCGTGTATCCGGGCGCTGGCAAAAAACGCGGCTTGAAGGCGCGCGAGATGTGGACAGCCGCGCGCGAAGGGCGTTTGCGTGGCATGATCATCGCCGGAATGGACCCGGTACGTGACAATCCGGCAGTGGCTGAGGCGCTCGATGCGCTGGAGTTTCTGGTCGTGCAGGATATGTTCCTCACTGAGACGGCGCAACATGCCGATGTTGTGCTGCCGACGGCGTCGATCGCCGGGCGCGAAGGGACATTCACCAACGCCGAGCGGCGGGTGCAGCGCTTCCGCCAGGCGCGCATTCCCGAATACAACACCCCGGCGGGGTGGGATGTCGCTCAACGTATTGCGCGCTCCTTGCTCTCCATCGGTGTGAAGCCGGCTGCTCCCGATGGTCAGGGAAATGGGAGCAATGCACAGCGCACGTCGGCAAACGCCGCAGGAGCAACGGTATCACTCGACCAGTGGGATTATGTGGTCGCCGGTGATGTGGCGGATGAGATTGCAACGAGGGTGCGCGGCTATGCCGATACGACCTATGAAAGCCTGGGATTGACGCGTAAGCCGCAGTGGGGGCGACAGCCGAACGAGGCGGTTTTCTATGATGGCACGTCCTACGAAAATACGGAAGGTGTCGGCGTTCAGATCGCTGCTGACGCCGATAATCCGAAAGCCATGTTTTCGTTGCGCGCACGTGTGCCGTCACAGATTGACATAAACAGTGATCGCCCTTACATGCTGCTGGCGGCGCCACGCGCCTATGATGGCCGCGCATGGAGCCGCGACTCGAAACTGTTGCCGCGTATGGTCGCGCCGCACCTGCTGCTGAACGCAGAGGACGCAGCGGTGTTGGACGTTGCGCCCGGCAGTCTGGTGCGGATCGTGTCCGAGGCCGGCAGCGCCGTTCTGCCTGCGCAGATCGACCGCCGTCTGCCGCGTGGACTGGTGCTGGCGCCCGATGTGAACGGCGCGCCATTGAGCGCAGTGCAGACCGGTCCGCTCACGCGGATTGCGATGATGGCGCATATCGATGAGACGGTGGAAACACGATGACCTGGATCGATCTCGTCATTCTCGTCGTCAAGTGCATTGTCCTGTCGCTGGCAGCGACCACGATTTTCGCCTACTTTACCCTGTTCGAGCGGCGAACGCTGGCGCGATTGCAGAACCGCGTCGGACCGAACCGCGCCGGGCCGGGTGGATTTCTGCAACCGCTTGCCGACGCAGTTAAGTTGTTTTTCAAGGAAGATGTGACGCCGCTGCTGGCGGATCGCTGGGTTTACCTGGTGTCGCCTGCTTTTGCGCTCATTCCTGCGATTATCATCTGGGCGACCATTCCGGTCGGCATGTGGCCCGACGGGCAGGGAGGCAACTGGTTGCAACTCGCCGAGATTAATGTCGGCGTGCTCTACCTGCTGGCGGTCACATCGGTTGGCGTGTATGGCATTGCAATTGCAGGATGGGCGTCAAACAACAAATACTCGATGATCGGCGGTATTCGCGCCTCGGCACAGGTCATCTCCTATGAACTTGCGCTCGGATTGACCGTCCTGGGCGCGGTGATGCAGGCGCAAAGCTTCAGTACGGCGGAGATCGTCGAACGGCAAATGCAGATGTGGAATATCGTGCCGCAGTTTCTGGGGTTTGTGGTGTTCATCATTGCCGCCACGGCCGAGGTTGTGCGTGCGCCGTTCGACCTGGTCGAAGCCGAGCAGGAACTCGTCGGCGGATACAACACCGAGTACAGTTCGATGAAATTCGCGTTGTTCTTTATGTCGGAGTATGTCAAGCTGGTGGCGATGAACGCGATTGCCGTCGTTCTCTTCCTGGGAGGGTGGCAGTTCCCCGGCTTGCAGACGCTGACCCTGGTCGTGACGCAACAGTATGGCGCTATGATCGGCAACGCCGTGCTTGGGCTGACATCGCTGGGCGCCTTCCTGCTCAAGGTGCTGCTGCTGTCGTTCGTTTCGGTCTGGATCCGCGCCACATTGCCACGGGTGCGCTATGATCAGTTGATGACCCTGGGCTGGAAAGTGTTGCTGCCGCTCGCGCTCATCAATGTCGCTATCACCGCCGTACTGAACGTTCTGCTGCCGGACGCGCCAACCCTCATCGCTATCATCGGGCTGGTCGTTGGCGTCATTATTCTGATGGTCACAGCAATCGTCGGCAGGCCAGGCAAGGAGAAGCGCACGGTGAAACTGGTGGAGATCAGCGCCTGATGCTGTGTGGTGTGTATGGACGATCCGCCTCGTGCGATTGGAACGTTTCTAGTGAAATGAGACCCATGCTATGATCGGCGCCCTGTTCAAAGGTCTTGGCACCACGCTCCGATATCTGTTCCGCAAGCCGGTGACGGTTGAGTACCCGGAAGTTAAGCGACCGGTGCGCGAGCGTTTCCGTGGTCGGCATCAACTCAAGCGTTTCGCCAACGGCCTGGAGCGCTGCATCGGCTGTTCGCTGTGCGCGGCAGCCTGCCCGGCAGACGCCATTCTGGTCGTGCCGGCGGAGAACGACCCGGCGGCGCCGAATTCGCCGGGCGAACGATATGCGG
This sequence comes from uncultured Roseiflexus sp., assembly GCA_937935075.1. Taxonomy (GTDB): domain Bacteria; phylum Chloroflexota; class Chloroflexia; order Chloroflexales; family Roseiflexaceae; genus Roseiflexus. The sequence continues at coordinate 63,582 of CALGYB010000039.1, forward strand.
CGCGCTATGAAATCAATATGCTGCGCTGCATTTTCTGCGGGTATTGTGAAGATGCATGCCCGACGAACGCCATTGTGCTCGAACACCAGTACGAACTCTCGTTCTATGATCGCCGGAGTTCGATCCTCACCAAAGACGATCTCCTGGTTCCCCCCGACAAGGGGCACGGTGAGATTCCGCCCATCCTGGAGCGCCTGAACCGTCGTCCGAGTCCGCCGGCGCAGATTGACCTGTAAATGACGAGGCCGCAATGGAACTCATCATCTTCCTGATCACGGCGGCTGTGGCGGTTGCCGGCGCAGTGGCGATGCTGCTCAGTCCGAATGCCATTCACAGCGCTATTTTTCTGCTGATCAACTTCGTCGCCATTTCGGTGCTCTATGTGCTGCTCTATGCGCCGTTCCTCTTCGTTATTCAGTTGATCGTGTACGCCGGCGCGATCATGGTGCTGTTTCTCTTTGTGGTCATGCTGCTCGGCGCTGAGCGTGCCGAGGATACCCGCGAACGGTTCGCCTGGCAACGACCGCTGGGGTTGACGCTTGCAGCGATTCTGCTTGGACTGATCGGCTATATTGCACTGCGTGGTCCGGCCTCCGACGCGACGGTGGCGGATCAGCAGTTCGCGTCTCCCGAACGCATCGCCGAAGCGCTCTTTACCACGTATCTGTTGCCGTTCGAGATTACCGCGTTTCTGTTGCTGGCAGCGATTGTTGGCGTGGTGGTGCTGCATATGTCGAATCATGCAGGGAGCAGGGGGTAGCGAAGTAATCCGGGTGTTCATAACGCTTATCACCTGATGATACACAGAGATTTCCTATGGTGCCGACGAGTTACTACATTTTGCTCAGCGCCTTGCTGTTTACGTTTGGCGTGGTCGGCGTCCTCACGCGGCGTAATGCGCTGGTTCTGTTTATGTCGGTCGAGTTGATGCTGAACTCTGCCAATCTGGCGCTGGTGACTTTTGCCATGGCGCGGCAGGATGTCGCCGGGCAGATCGTGGTCTTTTTTGTCATTGTCGTGGCAGCCGCAGAGGTTGCAGTCGGTCTGGCGCTGCTGGTGGCGATTTTTCGCTCCAAGCGCACAACTGATGTGGATGAGATCAACGCATTGAGAGGCTGAATGAGCGCACAGGCGCGAGCGCGAAACCCCAAACTTCTCGCCTTTTGCCTCTCGCCTCTCGCCTCTCGCCTCTCGCCTCTCGCCTGACAGGATACATGCTGCGATGAACTGGATCATCTGGCTGATACCCGCGTTTCCCCTTCTTGGGTTTCTGATCAACGCACTGGTGGTGCGCCGGGAGCGCGATGC
>CALGYB010000040.1 GCA_937935075.1 uncultured Roseiflexus sp.
AAAAGGCATTGCCTTCGCCTACTCCGGCTGTACCTCACGAGGCGGATTTTCAGATACGGTTTGGGGCGTCATCTGTTTGCGCTCTTTCTCATCGCCGACCCATTCGGCGTCGCCGTCCGCCCAGTGTTCTTTCTTCCAGATCGGCGCGATTTCTTTGATACGATCCATAATCCATTCAGCCGCCTCAAAGGCTTCGCGGCGGTGCGGCGCAGCAACGACGACCAGAACCGCCGTGTCGCCAATCTCCAGCCGACCGATCCGATGGTGCACGGCGATGGCGCCGGTCTGCCAGCGAGCGCGCGCTTCGGCGGCGATCTGGGCGAGCACGGTTTCCGCCATACCGGGGTATGCTTCGTACTCCAGAAATGCGGTTTTGCGTCCGCCAAAATTGTCACGGACCACGCCGGCAAACGTGACGATCGCCCCCATATCGGGCGCCTGCACGAGCGCGACAAGCGGCGCAGGATCGAGCGGGTCGGACGTGACAGTGAAGGCGTTGGGTGCGCCGCCGCTCACCGGAGGAATGAAGGCGACCTCATCGCCATCGTGCAGGGCGTGGTCCGGCGAAGCGAACTCCTGATTGACGGCAAACAGCAATCGCCCGCTGTACCCGGCAAGACGCGGGTAGCGTTCGGTCAGCATCTCCCATAGCGCGCCGACTGTTGCGCCAGAGTCCAGAGTGAGCGTTTCGCTGCTGCAACCAGTAATGTCGCGGTGCGCTGCGAAGTAGCGGATGACAACTGTTACTCGGTCGGTCATATGACATCAATCCTGTTGCTATGGGTCAGGGAGCAGGCGTTAGGGATTAGGGATCAGGGTTCGTTTAACCCCATCCCCTGCCCGGCGCCGCTCTCTTTTATGCGCTCATTTGGACAATAATGACTTCACTGCAAAAAGCTGTAACCACGAAGGTCACCAAGGGACACAAAGGAAATGCGCTTCATGTTTCTTCACCTTCGTGTGCTTCGTGTCCTTGGTGGTGAAGCCTTTTTGCAGTGGACTCAATAATGGTTTTTGAGAAAATAATCCGTTATCGCCCGGTGCAGCCCGCGCAGGCGGGCTTGACGCCCGTAGCCTGCGGCTTCAGCCGACGGGCGGACTGCGAACACGCCAAATGGTCAACATCACTACACCCGCACCGGCACGCCGCGTTCCGCCAGGTACCGTTTGACATCCTGTATCGTATACGCGCCAAAGTGGAAGATCGACGCTGCGAGAACAGCATCGGCGCGCCCTTCGACAAGACCGGCGTACATATGCTCCGGTGAACCGACGCCGCCGGAGGCGATGACCGGCACACTGACGACATCCGCTATCGCGCGCAGGAGATCGAGATCATACCCGCCGCCGACGCCATCGGCGTCCATGCTGTTGATAACGATCTCGCCCGCCCCTGACTCAACGCCGCGTCGCGCCCATTCGATAGCGTCGAGTCCGGTTGGACGCGGATTGCGCCCGGTATGGGTGAAAACCTGCCAGCGCGGTGGTTCGTCCGGTGTATTGACCCGTCGGGCATCGATCGAGAGCACGATACACTGACTGCCGAAGCGCCGCGCACCCTCCTCGATGAGCTGCGGGTTAAGCACGGCAGCAGTGTTGATCGACACCTTATCGGCGCCGGCGCGCAGCATGCGGTACATATCATCAACGGTGCGCAACCCGCCGCCAACCGTCAGTGGAATGAACACCTGCGCCGCAGTGCGTTCGACGACATCGACCATAATGTCGCGTTCGTCGCTGCTGGCGGTAATGTCGTAGAACACCAGTTCATCCGCGCCGCCGGCATCATAGGCCGCTGCAAGTTCAACCGGATCCCCGGCGTCGCGATGGTTCAGAAACGCGACGCCTTTGACCACCCGACCAGCCTTGACATCCAGGCAGGGAATGATACGACGTTTGAGCATATGCTTCTCCGGCAACGCCTCCAACCATCCATTATTGTGGCGTGCGACCGCGTTCAACCTGTTCGGCATGAATTTCGTCCGCGTGGGTGCGCAGCGCGTTCAACAGCGTTTCGACCAGGCGAACATCGCGGTGCTCCAGGTCGACAAGGTAGGCGAGGCTCTCGCGCTGAACCTGCTCAAGGCGGCTGGCAGTGCGGTTCTGGCGCTGTTCCAGTTCGCGCAGCCATGCATCGATGCGATCAAGCCAGGCGTTCAACTGCCGCAGATGTTGCTCTTCGGCTTCCCCGATTGACGCGATTTTTTCGTCCTGTTGCTGGCGAATCTCTTCCACTCGTTCCTGATTCATCAGGAACCGTTCGGTCGAGATGCGCTCGACGCGCTTGATTTCGCCGATAATCTGATCGATCCGTTCGCCCAGCGCGGTGATTTGTGGCGGCAGTTGTTCGGCAAACAGGTCGATATGCTGGCGAATTTCGTCGAGGCGGCTGAGGCGGCTGGCGTGCGCCTCGAGTGTTGGGTGGATGTCGGCAACAAGTTGTTGCGCCTCGACCGCCTGGCGACGCAGGCTCTGTTTTTCGATTTGCAAATCCTCACTCAACCGGCGTATATCATCACGCAGCGCCTCATCTGCCGCTGTGAACTCGTTAAGACGCGCGGCAAGCGAACGATGACGCTCTTCTGCTTCCTTGATCTGCGCATTCCAGGCGCCGATCCGCTGCTCCAGATCATCGATGCGACCGAAGATCGGCGCTATTGCATCGCGGTCCTGGCGGCGCGCTTCGCCGAGTTGCTGGATCTGCGCCTGCATGTCGCGCATCGGGCGCAGCGCTTCGTCGATCTTGACCATTGCGCCGGCCACTTCCTTGCGCAGCGCCGTAATGTCGCGCCGGTAGCTGTCGAGCGCCTGCGTCATTTCCTGGCGCTGGCGGTCGAGCAACCCTTCGATCTGTGCGACGCTCGCTTCAACGCGCCGAACCTGTTCCATCGCCCAGGCATACTTGTTCGATTGCTCTTTCAGCAGGCGCCGCAGTTCGTCGATCTGACCCTGCAAGTAGACGAATTGCGATTGTTCAGCGGCGCGGAGACGCTCTTCGTCGTACTTGCTGGCAGAACTGCCTGGTTTGCCGGGATTCGTCATACCATCTCCTCATTGGAACGCTGCAAGCGCTTCGCGCAGCGACAGGTCTCCGGTGTAGAGCGCTCGTCCGACAATCGCGCCCTCGACGCCAACCGCAGCCAGGCGACGCAAATGATCAATCGTGCTGATCCCGCCCGACGCAATAATGGCAGGACCGCCGGGGCGCACGAGCGCGCCGGTTGCCGCGACGTTCGGCTCCGAAAGGGTGCCGTCACGCGAAATGTCGGTATAGATAATACGCCGGACTCCCAGCGTCGCCATGCGTTCGAGCAGGTCCATGGCGCTGAGGGCGACCGTTTCCGTCCATCCGGCGGTTGCCGCCATACCGTTGCGCGCATCGATGGCGACGGCAATGGCGTCACCGAATCGCTCGACGAGGCGAGCGATCAGATCAGGATCTCTGACGGCTGCCGTGCCCAGGACAACACGTTGCACTCCCAGATCGAGTGCGCGCTCAACGGTTTCGATGCTACGCAGTCCGCCGCCAAGCTGCACCGGCGCCCCGACCGATTGTGCAATCGCGCGAATGATGTCGGTATGAACCGGATGCCCGCTGCGCGCGCCATCGAGATCAACGAGATGCAGGCGGGGCGCGCCGTGATCGATCCAGCGCTGCGCCACTGCGACCGGGTCGGCGTCGTACACGGTGACCTGCCGGAAATCGCCCTGATAGAGGCGCACACAGCGCCCGTCTTTGATGTCGATAGCCGGAATGATTTCCATTATGCCACACCTGCCCATCGGACGAAGTTGGTCAGAAGTTGCAGTCCGCAGCGACCGCTCTTTTCGGGATGGAACTGCACGGCTGCCAGATTGCCATGGATAAGCGCGCTGGGAAACGACAGACCATACGTTGTCGTGGCGGCAACGTCGCGCGCATCGGTCAGATCGCAGTAGTAGGAGTGCACGAAATAGAAATCGCTGCCGTCCTCGATACCGCTGAAGAGCGGGTGCTGTGCGGCGTGCGGCGTATAGCAGACCTGGTTCCAGCCGATCTGCGGCACTTTGAGATCGGAGGGCAGACGCCGCACGGCGCCGCCGACAATGCCGAGGCAGGGGTGCAATCCGAACTCTTCGCTCTGGTCGCAAAGCACCTGCATGCCGACGCAAATACCAAGAAACGGCGTGCCACGCGCGATAGAGTCGTGAATGGCGGCGACGAGTTCCAGACGCTCCAGGCTCTGCATGGTGTCGCGCGTTGCACCGACGCCGGGCAGCACCACGGCTGGCGCGGCGACGACCACATCGGGATCGCTCGTCACTTCAAGGGACGCGCCGATTCGCTGAAGCGCGCGCACTACGCTACGCAGGTTGCCGGCGCCATAGTCGATAACTGCAATGCTCATAATCAATGTCTTCTGCTCATCTCACACAAAGGCGCGGAGGCGCAAAGATTCTGCATTGTGCCTCCTTCGACCGCGGCTCACGCACGTTTGCTCAATCTCCCCCCAGAGGCGCCAGGTCCAGCGCCGCGCCATCAAGACTGCTTCTCCTGCGTCTTTGCGCCTTTGCATTAACCTTTCAAGAAACGTTCTGACCGGCGAGCAACGGATGGTTCTGGCGCATGCGGGCGATCAGCGCCGCAGTATCAGGACTGCCTCTCTTGCGTCTTTGCGTCTTTGCGCCTTCGCGTTCACCGGTCACAGAACGCTCTGACCGGCGATCAGCGCCGCGCCATCAAGACCGCTTCTCCTGCGTCTTTGCGCCTTTGCATTAACCTTTCAAGGAACGTTCTGACCGGCGAGCAACGGATGGTTCTGGCGCATCCGGGCAATCAGCGCGGAAACGTCCGGTTCCGGTTCGTCCGCAGGACCAAGCGGATCAACAACGGTGGTCTCGTTAGCCAGCACTTCGAGGCATGCCATCACGCTAGCCGCCAGCGCCCGCAGATTGTAGCCCCCCTCGAGCACCAGCACAATCCGCCCCCGGCACACCTCCTCCGCCGCCGCCATCAGGCGCCTCGTCAGCGCCGCATATCCGGCGACCGACAATGTCAACGGTCCGAGCGGGTCTGCCCAGTGACCATCGTAGCCGGCGGAAACCAGGATCAAGTCGGGGCGGTAGCGCCGGATCGCCGGAATGACGACGTCATCGAACAGACGGGCAAAACCGGCGTCGCCGACGCCGTGCGGCAGCGGCAGGTTCAGCGTCGTGCCGCGCCCTTTGCCCGAACCAATCTCGCGTTCGGCGCCGGTGCCCGGATAGAGCGGCGAGGCATGCGTTGAACAGAAGAAGACGCGATCATCCTCGTAGAAGATGTCCTGCGTGCCATTTCCGTGGTGCACATCGAAATCAACGATGGCCACCCGCCCGATGCCCAGGTGATCGATAGCATGGCGTGCCGCAATTGCGATATTGTTGAACAGGCAGAACCCCATCGACTCAGCCGGTGTCGCATGGTGCCCGGGAGGGCGCACCAGCGCAAAGCCATTGCGCGCCGACCCGCCGACGACGGCTTCAACGACTGCTATCGTTGTTCCTGCTGCCATAAGGGCTGCGTCCCAGCTAGCTGATGTGGTGTACGTGTCATGGTCAATCCACGAACGCGGACGTGTCGCCGACCAGCGCACCAGTTCGATCATCTGCCGCGTATGAACTGCACGCAACTGCTCCTCGGTCGCCGGGCGCGCGGGAACCTCGAGCAGCGATGCGCGCAAACCGCTGGCATTCAGGGCGGCAGTAATCGCCTGAAGGCGGGCTGCCTGTTCGACATGCCGCGGCTCGTCGTGAGCGGCGTGTCGTGGATTGATAGCAATGGCTGTTCTCATGGCTCCGCATTATAGCACAGGTGACATGACGCACTATTCCGGCAACCGCACTCCGGTTTCGGTCCATACAACCAATCCATCACGTTCCAGCCCATGGATCACGGCTGTCAGCCATGCCTCTTCGTCGGGCGTGTATTCCGGGCGCACTTGCGGTCCCAGGTCGTTCAGCGCAAGAGTTGCTCCGGGCGGAAGCGAGCGCAGCGCGTCGATGATGCGACCGCGAAAGTAGCGATTGGAGCCGATAAACGGGCGTTCACGGCGTTCGGCAATTCGTTTCGGCGCCGGCGTTGCTGCCAGCCGCTCGTCCGACTCTCGTCGCGCCGTGTAGTCGCGGCACCGATCGCGCAGCGGGCAGCGCCAGCATGCCGGCGCATCGGCGGTGCAGACGAGTGAGCCAAGTTCCATCAGCGCCTGGTTCCACATCCAGCCGCGACCGATGGGGAGCGCCGCGCGCGCGTGCTCCAGCAACGTGCGTTCAGAGGCCGTCTCTGTCGGGTCGGTAAACACGCGCCGGATCACACGCCGGATGTTCGTGTCCATGAACGCCACATCCTGCTCGAACGCGAAGCAGGCGATGGCGCCGGCAGTGTATGGCCCGATGCCCGGCAACGTGACCAGCGTGGCGACATCCTGTGGAAAAATGCCGGCGTAGCGCTCGCAGATCGCGCGCGCTGTGCGTTGCAGATTGATCGCCCGACGATTGTAGCCCAGACCCGCCCACATGCGAATAACCTCGGCAGCAGGCGCTTCCGCCAGCGCCTGAAGCGTCGGGAACCGTGCAAGAAACGCCTCATACTTCGGCAGCACGCGATCAACCTGCGTCTGCTGGAGCATCACTTCTGCCACCAGAATACAGTATGGATCACGGACACGGCGCCAGGGGAGATCGCGCGCCGCTTCACTGAACCAGTTCAAGAGCGCCTGGTGCAGTTGGTGAAAAGTTGGGGTATGTTCGTTGATCTGATCGATACTCCTACCTATTGTCATAGCGTTATCTACATAATAGTACAGTTGCGATGAAAAAATAGTAACTTGATTCAAATGTCTCAAACGCCAGCCGATCCGCCTTCCGTTTCCGCCCCCAACCAACCGACGCCTTGGTGGGTCTTTGCAGGTTGGACGATCGTTGTGCTGGTTGTTCCGACTATCCTGGCACTCATAAGCGCACTGCCCGCCCTTGATCGTCAGGCGGCAATGTCGCCGCTCCTGTACGTTTCGCTCGTTGCCGCCATTGCAACGCTCGGCATCACGGCAGCCCTGGTGATCATCGTTACGGCTTTACAGGCACTGGATGGACGCACTCTGGCAACCGGACTGGGGGTTCTGATCGGCGCCGCACTGTTCCTGATCCACGACATCTTCGATGCTACGCTGCCGGATACACTGCCAGAACTGCCGATCATCGGTCTTGCACTGGTCAGCGTCTTCGTCGTCCTGGGCGCCTTCGAGCCGCCATCTCTGCCGCCTGAGCAGCAACAGCGGCGGACACGATGGTATGGATCGCTCAGTGCGTTCCTCCTCGTTGCCGGCGCCATCTGGTCGTTCGCCGACCGGGTGGCGCCGTTGCATCGTGCGACGTTGTACGCCGGCGCTTTCGTCACCATCGTTACCTGCGGCATTGCGCTCTGGCGTTACATTCAATTATACCGGCAATCGCCATCCCATTGCTCGTTTTCACTATTGGCAGGCATTGTGCTGCTGGGCGAAGCGGCGCTTGCGCGTCTGTTGACCACTGCGGCGTTCAGTGTCCTGTTCTGGCTGTACCACATTGCAGGGATCGCTGGCATAGCGCTGATTATCTATGCGCTGCTCTACCAGCTGCGAAGCCCGAACCAGCCCAACCTGTTGCAACGCGCAATGTTCGAGCAGGTGCGCCCACTGTTATCCGATGCAATTGGCGCACTGGTTGAGACGCTGGAACGTGGCGAGCCGATCCCGGCAAACATGCGCGCCCGGCTTCAGCGCGATGCCGGATGGTCCGATGCTCAGATCGACGCGCTGGAACGCCTGGCGCTCGCCGCAGCGCGTGAGCAGCAGCGGCGCGAGGAGGATCTGCTGCGTCAGAGCGAGCACACCACCGCGTTGCTGACACAAATGGTCATCCATGATCTCAAGAACCCACTGACCGCCCTGATCGGTTTTCTGGAGATGCTGAGCGCCGATGACCTGAACGAATCGCAACAATCTCTGATCGAGAGCGCGTTGCGCAATAGTCGCGATCTGGCAGGACTTGTCGATGATTTACTCGATCTGATCCGGTACAACGAAGGTCGTCTGAGATTGCGCCTGGGTGATGTGTCGCTTCCCGTCCTCTGCGCCGAGTGCGTCGATGAACTTTCCGGCTGGCTGGTATACGAGGACAAAACGCTGATCCTCGAAGCAGCGCCGGAACTGCCGGTGATCCGCGCCGATGCCAGGCTTCTAAAGCGTATCCTGCTCAACTTGCTCTCGAATGCCATCAAGCATACGCCGCGCAGAACAACCATTACTCTGCGCGTCTGGCGCGAACCGCATCCTGATGGCGGGGAGCAAACCGTCATCGAAGTCGCCGATACCGGTCCTGGCATTCCTCCGGAACGGATTGAGCGTCTCTTTGAGCCGTTCGGCGCGATGGGCGAGAGCCGCTCTGCTCGTCAAAGCAGCACCGGGCTTGGGCTTGCCTTCTGCAAAATGGCCGTCACCGCCCATGGCGGAACCATCGAAGTCAGCAGTTTCCCCGGCGATGGCGCCACCTTCCGCATCCGCCTGCCTGACCGTTGATTGGTTGTGACCCTTCGCCAGATCGGGTACAATGCCGATTGCACCAGGCAAATCGTATGTCCCTGTTTGTATATCCGTTGTGGATGGAGTAGCCATTCCGTGGGATCGAATATCGATGCTGTGCGTGGCATGCGCGATGTCTTGCCGTCCGAGGTGATGGCGCAAACGGCGGTAGCAGCGTCTATTGAACGTGTGCTGGCTGCCAGCGGGTATGAACCCGTCGATCTGCCGATCATCGAACATCGCGATCTCTATCTACGCAAACTCGGCGAAGAACTGGTCGGTAAAGTTTACGAGTTCAATTTCAACGGGCGTGATCTGGCGCTGCGCCCTGAATGGACGGCATCGGTGCTGCGCGCCTACGTCGGGTGTATGCAGGACCAACCGTTGCCGCTGCGCCTGCGCTATGCCGGTCCGGTTTTCCGCAACGAACGTCCCCAGCGCGCCACCTATCGTCAGTTCACTCAGATCGGCGTTGAGTTGATCGGCGGTACAGCGCCGCGTGCTGATGCCGAGTGTCTGGCGCTGGCATGCGAGGGCCTCGTTGCTGCTGGCGTGACGCGCTTTACCGTGCGGATCGGTCATATTGGTCTCATTCGCTCGCTGCTTGCATCCCTCGGATTAAGCGAGCGAACTCAGGGCAGGCTCGCGTGGGATCTTGAACGTCTCCGTGAGCATGGGGTATCCGCAGTACGCGCAGAACTCGACGTTTCCGCTGCGACGCTCGATCCGGCGCTGCTCGACGGAATCGACGATCAACAAGCCGAGGCGCTGCTGCTGCACGCGCTGCGCGAGATCGGAGTCAATCTGCGCTTCGGCACCCGCCCGCCAGAAGCGATTGTTGGTCGTCTGGTGCGTAAACTGCGCCGCAGTGAGTCGCGCGAGCGGATCGAACAGGCATTGCAAGTGCTCGATCACCTCTGCCGTATCGAAGGACGACCGGATGAGGCGCTGGCTGAAGCCGGAGAGGTGCTGCGCGACTACGCGGTGACCGGTCTCGACGAATTGCGCGCGATCCTGCACCTGGCGGCGGCGCATGGCGTAGCATTGGATCAGGTGCGGCTCGATTTTGGATTGGGGCGCGGGTTGCACTATTACACCGGCATGATCTTTGAAATCTATGCCGGGGATGGCTTGCAGTTGTGCGGCGGCGGACGGTACGACGATCTGGTGAGTGCGCTGGGCGGACGCCAACCAACTCCTGCCGTTGGCTTTGCGTATGGTCTGGAACGAGTGGTGGCGGCTGCATCGCCGGTCGCGGCGCGTTCCCGCCCTCCAGCCGTGCTGGTCGTCGCAACCGACGATGACCACTACCCCTATGCGCTGGAAGTGGCGCGTCTTCTGCGAGTGCGCGGGTACACCGCAATGACCGACGTGCGGATGCGCGGCATCAGTGGCAATCTGCGCGACGCTGCACGTCGCGGGGTGCGGTTTGTCGCCGTGGTCGGCGCGGACGAATGCGCGCAACGCTGTGTCGCATGGCGCGATCTGGAGCGCCACGAGGAGTATCGCATTGCTTTGAGCAATATTCCGCAGGCGAAGGAGTAATGCATGTCGCAACGGGTGCGCTGGCGTCTGGCAGGGTGGCTGATCGTCACGCTGGGTGCGCTGATGCTGCTTGCGGCTGCACTGCCATCGGTGCGTCTGGAAGCGGGGAAGCCATTTCCGTATGATCTGTTTGCGCTACCCGGACTGGGGCGCCCTTCCGTTCCCGGCGGCTTTGTAGACCTGGCATGGGTGGGAACAGTACTGCTCGTCCTGGGCGCGTTTGTTGTGCTCATGACGCTCTTCTCGCGCGATTTTCGACGCTGGCTGGTGCGCAATCTGCCAATCTATCCGCTCGTGATGTTGACGGTCTACCTGCTTATGGCGAACCTGCGACCGCCGCTTTTCGAGCCGCGCAGCGCGCCAGGGCAGGCGGCTGGCGCGCCCAATCAGGCGTCTGAGACGCCGGACGGTGTGGTTCCGCCCGATCTGGTGACGAATCCGCCGGCGTGGCTCGTGACCTTGATCAGTGTGGCGATTGCAGCCGGGATGGCGCTGGCGGCATGGTGGGTGGTGCGGCGGTTCCCGAAGCGCGCTCCTGCGAACATCGGCGATGAGATCGCCGCCAGTGCGCAGGCTGCCCTGCGCAACCTCGAAGCGGGCGTCGATCTGCGTGATGCCGTCACTCGCTGCTATGTCGAGATGGTGCGTATTCTGCACACGGAACGCGGCATCGTGCGTGATCCCGATATGACGGCGCGTGAATTCGAGCAACGTCTGGCGCGCACCGGTCTTGCCGCTCCCCATATTCGACGCCTCACGCGACTATTCGAGGCGGTACGCTACAGCTCGCGCGCGCCTGGTCCGCGTGAAGCGCGCGAAGCAGAAGCATGCCTGCGGGAAATCGTCGAAGCCTATCAGTTGCGTAGCGGCGGGCGCTGAGCGTCTGTCGGAACTTCACGGCACAAAGCAACCACGAAGGTCACAAACGGACACAAAGGAAAGGCGCTTCATCTTTCACCTTCGTGCGCTTCGGGTCCTTGGTGGTGAAGCCTTTTTGCAGTGGACTCAATCATAAAATCATGGAACCTGCAGGAGGCTTCTGGACGAAAGCCGGAAATGGCATGTGGCGGCAACGACTGATCGTGATTCTGGCGCTGGCGGCGGCGGTGGAGATTGTTGCACTGGGTATTCGCGGCTTGCTCGAAGATACCCTGATCAGGCCGCTGCTGTATGCGATTTGGGGGGCGATACGGATTTTCGAGAGCATCCCGCAGGGAATGATATGGCTCGCATTTGTGGCAGCAACAGGCATCGTGGCACTGGCGAGCATCTGGGGGGGACGGCGAGGGGAGGTTCGCCGCAACCCGGATACTGCTCTACGCGGGCGGGTCTATGAATGGCTGCGGCTGGTAATGCTGGCGCAGCGGCATGAGTATTCGCGCTGGCGTCTGGCGCAGCGCCTGATGCTGTTACTGACAGAAACCATTGCTGCGCGTGAGCGTATCGAGTTGCGCGTCGCCCGGCAACGCATTACATCCGGCGATCTTGATGCGCCGCCACAGGTGATTGCATTTCTCCGCGCCGGCGCCGATTCATATCGGCCACGCCAGCGCACGTTGCTGTCACGCAGTGATGCCTCGCCGCTCGACGTTGATCTGGAACGGGTGATTGTTGTCGTTGAGCGCCTCGTGCGCGACAAGTGATGCTGTGTTATGTCCGATACCTATGCTGATGTCGCCGCGCTTGGGCAGCGCGTGATTGCCCAAGTCGAACGGGTGATTGTGGGAAAGCGGGCGGTGCTCGAACAGATTATGGCGGCAGCGCTCGCCGGCGGGCATGTATTGCTCGAGGATTATCCCGGGTTGGCGAAAACACTGATTGCGCGCAGCTTCGCCGCTGCGCTCGGTCTCGAGTTTCGCCGCATTCAGTTCACGCCCGATCTGCTGCCGGGTGACATTACCGGCGGCTATGTCTACAACCGTGCGGCAGAGCGCTTCGAGTTACGGCGCGGACCGATTTTCGCCAATATTGTCCTGGCTGACGAGATCAATCGCGCCTCGCCCAAAACACAGTCGGCGCTGCTCGAAGCGATGCAGGAACGCCAGGTGACCCTCGAGGGCGAAACGATGCCGCTGCCAGATCCGTTCCTGGTGCTGGCGACGCAGAACCCTATCGAGTATGAGGGCACATTCCCGCTGCCCGAAGCCCAACTCGACCGCTTCTTGATGAAACTCTCAATCGGCTATCCATCGTTGGAGGAAGAGCGCGAGATTCTGCGCCGCCGGCGGGAACGCCGCAGTGACGATGCAGTGATCGAACAGGTCACCGACGCAGCAGAATTGCTGGCGATCCGCGACACGATTGAAGATGTGTACGTTGATGCCGACATCGAGGACTACATCGTGCGGTTGGTCGCCGCCACACGCACCGATGCGCGGGTGGCGGTCGGCGCAAGCCCGCGCGGGTCGCTGGCGCTGCTCAAACTGGCGCGGGTGCGCGCAGCGCTCGATGGTCGCGATTTCGTCATCCCTGATGATGTCAAGGTCTTTGTGCGCCCCGCGCTGGCACACCGTCTCATTCTGACCCCAGATCTCTGGATGCAACGCCGCGCCGCCGATGAGATTCTCGCATCGGCGCTCCATGCGACTCCCGCACCGGTTCTGCGATGACCGCTCTATCCGATAACCGCACCCTGATCGCCCTCGGCGCGCTGGCGTTTGGTATGGCGCTGCTTGGGCTTGCCACCCTCAATGGCGCACTGATCGCGCTCGCCATTCCACCAGCGATCTTTGTCGGTGCGGCGCTGCTCGATACCCCAGACGATCTGCATGTGCAGGCGACACGCACTCTGAGCACGGAGCGTACATCTCCAGGAGCGATGATCGACGTGCGAGTCGCAATCACCAACTGCGGTCCGCGAACCGTGTCGGTTCTGTTCGAGGATGTCATCCCTGCAGGGCTGGAACTGACCGGCGGTCAATCCGCCTGCCTGACCCTGCTGGCGCCGGGCGCGACGGCGACCCTCGCATATACCGTGCGCGGTGTGCGCGGTTTTTATCATTTCAGCGGCGTGCAGGCGACGGTGAGCGATCGCCTGGGGCTGAATCGTCGCACGATGGCCGTGGCGGCGCCGGGAAACATTTTGATCATGCCCGAAGTGGCGCGCCTGACTCGCCTCGGCATTCATCCGCGGCGTACGCGCATCTTCTCCGGGACCATTCCGGCGCGACAGGGCGGGGCCGGCGTCGAGTTCTTCGGCGTGCGTGAGTATCAGGCGGGCGATCCGGTTCGCTGGATGAACAACCGCGCTACTGCACGCTTTCCTGGTTCGCTGTATGTCAATGAATTTGAGCAGGAGCGCGTCGCCGATATCGGTATTATTCTCGATGCGCGGCGTGGAAGCGATGTGCAGGGGAACCATCACACCCTGTTCGAGTATAGCGTGCAGGCCGCCGCGGCGCTGGCGGATGCGCTCATCAGCCAGGGAAACCGGGTAGGGCTGCTGATCTACGGTCATGCCATCGAGTGGACGTTTCCCGGCTATGGCAAAATGCAGCGCGAAAAGGTGCTGCGCGCGCTGGCGCAGGCACGCACCGGCGACCGCGCCGCTCTTGCAAGTTTGGCGGACATTCCGACGCGCCTGTTTCCGGCGCGCTCCCAGATTGTTCTGGTAAGCCCGCTGCAACCCGGTGATGCATCGCCGATTCTTCATATGCGCGCGCATGGGTATGACGTGCTGATCATCAGTCCCGATCCGGTGGCATTCGAGGCGACAACAATCGGCGTCGTGGCAGATCTGGCAGTGCGGATCGCGCGGGTCGAACGCCAGGCGCTGTTGCAACGCCTGCTCATGGCCGGCGTGCGCATCGTCGATTGGAATGTCGAGACGCCACTGGCGCTGGCGCTGGCGCGCTTCCATCGCTGATCAATGTCGCAATTCTGTGCTATACTGCAATCGCTAAGAGCGTTCATTGATGAGGGAAAGGGGGCGACGATGAGTGTAGCAGCGCCTGAGACAAAACCGACGATCATCTATCCCGAAAGCGATGGGCAACCAATGGCGGATAACACGTTGCAGTTTCGCTGGATCGTTGTGGTACAGGGGAATCTGGCCGCACTCTTTGCCGACCGACCGGATGTTTTCGTGGCGGGGGATCTTTTATGGTATCCGGTGGAAGGGCGCCCCGACATTCGTCGTGCGCCGGATGTTATGGTTGCCATCGGGCGGCCCAAGGGGGATCGCGGCGCATATCTTCAGTGGGAAGAGGGCGGACAGCCGCCGCAGGTGGTCTTTGAAATACTGTCTCCCAGCAACACATTCAGTGAGATGGCGCGCAAACTTGAGTTTTACGAGCGCTACGGCGTCAGCGAGTATTATGTAATCGACCCGCAGCACGGCGATGTGGCCGGTTGGGTGCGTCAGGGTGAGCGGCTGCATGTCATTGATGACATGAACGGATGGTCCAGTCCGCTGTTGGGAGTCCGGTTTACCGTGACGGACGAAGGTGTCACCCTCTTCTATCCGGATGGTCGTCCATTTCTGACCTTTGAGGAAGTGGTACGGGCGCGCGCGGAGGCAGAGGAGCGCGCGCAGCGCGAAGCGGAGCGCGCGCAGCGCGAAGCGGAGCGCGCGCAGCGCGAAGCGGAGCGCGCGCAGCGCGAAGCGGAACGCGCGCAGCGCGAAGCGGAGCATGCGCAGCGCGAGGCGGAACGCGCGCAGCGCGAAGCGGAACGCGCGCAGCAGGAGGCACTCGCACGTGCGGCGGCGGAGGAGCAGGCGCAGCGCGAAGCGGCGGCGCGCGCGGCGGCGGAGGAGCAGGCACGGCGCGAAGCAGAGCGGGCGGCGCGTCTGGCGGAACGCTTGCGGGCGCTGGGCATTGATCCTGATGATGTTTCCACAGGACAGTCCTGAACCGTGGCGGTTGCAGGCAGTGCAGGTGTCCATCGATGCGAACGTTGTATTCCAGTGGCGTGTTGATGATTACCGGAGCGATCAGTCTGGCGGCGGCATGTCTGGCTGGCGGGCTGATAGCAGTTGGTGAAACGATTTTGGCGCTGGCGCCGGTAGCGCTTGGCGGCATATGGGCAGCCGGGGTCGTCCTTCAGCAACGCTGGTCGCGTGTCGTTGCATTGCCGGGGATGATTATCGTCGCTGTGAGCGCGACATTTACTCAGGTCATGCCGCTCGTTCCTCTCATAGGGCTGGTTATGACGCTGGTTGCATGGAACCTCGATGACCTGGAGCGGCGTTTGTCGCAAACTAATCGTGTTGTCGATGAGCAGAGACTGCGGCGTGTCCATATTGCTCGTCTACTGGTCGTCGCTGGCGTGTCGCTTGGCATTGGCGGTCTGGCGTCGGTTGTTCGCTTTGAGATCGGCGCAATCGGCGCGTTGATCCTTGGGATGCTGGCAGTGCTGGGTCTCAGCCGAATGATGACGCTGGTGCGCCGGATGACGCAGGATGTTCAGCAGTGATGACGATTCGTTTTGCCATACCGTCAAAAGGCAGTCTGTACGATGGCACGATTGCCTTTCTTGAGAGCGCCGGGCTGCGGGTGTCGCGGCCGAATCCCCGCCGCTACACGGCATCCATTCGCGCTCTTCCTGGCGCCGATGTGCTGCTCCACCGACCGACCGACATCGTCGAGAAAGTGGCGGCAGGTGAAATCGAACTGGGTATCAGCGGACTTGATCTGGTAGAGGAATTGCGTGGCGACCGCGATGACCCTATCGTGCTTTTCGATGATCTTGGCTATGGCGCTGCCGAACTGGTGGTCGCCGTACCGGAAACCTGGATCGATGTCATCTCCCGGCACGATCTGGCGGATCTGGCCGTGGAACTGCACGCTCAAGGGCGACCGCTGCGCATTGCAACCAAGTATCCGTCGCTGACGCGCCGTTTCTGCTATGCGAACGGCATCAACTACTTCCGCCTGGTTGAGTCACAGGGCGCGACAGAAGCGGCGCCGGGACTCGGCTATGCTGACATTATTGTCGATATTACCGAAACCGGCGTCACGCTGCGCGATAATCAGTTGAAGATCATCGGCGAGCCGATCCTCCGTACTCAAGCATGCCTGATTGCCAGTCGTCGGTGCCTGCGCGCCAATCCTGCGGCGCTGGCGGCGACCCGCACGGTGCTGGAACTCGTCGAAGCACGACGGCGGGCGCGCCGTTTTGTCCAGGTGACGGCCAACATCGCCGGGGAGTCGCTGGAAGATGTGGGGCGACGTGTAGGCGCCCGTCCCGATCTGGCGGGCGTGCAGGGACCGACGATTTCGCCGGTCTGGCCCTGTACGCCGCGTGCAGCGGGCGCGCCTGGCTGGTACATGGTGACGCTGCTCGTGCCGCAGGAGCGCGTGCTCGATCTGGTGGCGCACCTGCGTCAGTTAGGCGGCGATACGATCGCAGTGATGCCGGCGCAGTATGTGTTCGACGCGACTTGCAACAGGTATGAACATTTGATTGCGCTGCTCGAGGAACAATCCCTATGACGATTCCGATCTTCGATGATCTTGCGGTTGCCCGTCGCACCATCCTGCGACGGGCGCCCTTCGACGAAATCGACGTGCCGGTGACGCTGCTCAATGCCATTGAACAGCGGTTTGGCGCACGGTTGACGCCTGCCGAAGCGGTTGACCGCATCATCCATGATGTGCGCGAGCGCGGCGACGATGCACTGCGCGACTGGTCGCAGCGCCTTGATGACTATACCGGTCCGCTGGAAGTTTCGGCAGAACAGTGCACCGCAGCATTTGCCGCCCTCGATCCCGATCTGCGCAGCGCAATCGAACTGGCGATCGGCGAACTGACACGCTTCCATCGACGTCAGGCGCGCACCTCATGGGTCGAGTTCGGCCCTGAAGGCGCGCTGGGGCAGATTGTCACTCCATTGCAGCGAGTTGGCGTCTACGTTCCGGGAGGCGCTGCACCGCTTCCGTCATCGCTGCTCCATGCCGCGATCCCGGCGCGAGTGGCCGGTGTGGAGGAGTTGATTGTCTGTACACCGCCGCAGCGCAATGGCGAGGTTGATCCCACTGTGCTCGCCGCTGCCGCCGCTGCCGGTGTGACGCGGGTGTTTGCTATTGGCGGCGCGCAGGCGATTGCAGCTATGGCATACGGCACAGCAAGCGTGCCGCGCGTCGATAAGATTGTCGGTCCTGGCAACCTGTTCGTGGTGCTGGCAAAGCGCGCAGTGTATGGCGTTGTCGGGATCGAATCGCTGCCGGGTCCAACAGAGACGCTGGTTATTGCCGATGCGCATGCCGATCCGCGGCTGGTTGCCGCCGATCTGCTGGCGCAGGCGGAACATGTGCTCGCGTCCGCTATCCTGGTTACGCCGGATCGCGCACTGGCTGCACGGGTGCAGGCTGAGGTTGTGCGCCAGATCGAATCGCTGCCGGTGCAGAATGCCGCTGCTGCCGCAGCCGCCGTCAGCGGACGCGGCGGGATCGTGCTGGTTCCCGATCTCGATGCCGCCTTCGAGGTCGCCAACGAGTATGCTCCTGAACATCTCTGTCTGCTGGTGGATGATCCGTGGCGTTATGTCGGGAAGGTGCGCAATGCCGGCGGCGTCTTCCTCGGCGAACGCTCATTCGAGGTGCTTGGCGATTATGTGGCGGGCCCGTCCCACATCATGCCAACCGGCGGCACGGCGCGCTTTGCCTCGCCCGTCAACGTGGACGATTTTCGCAAGGTTATCTCGCTCGTTGCATTGAATGATGCGGCGCTGCGCCGGATCGGATCAGCCGCAGCGCGCCTGGCGGATGCCGAGCGCCTGGCGGCGCACGCAGCAGCGGTGCGGTTGCGCATGGAGTTGAACGCTGAAGGGGGTGAAGGTTGAACATGCTTAATCCCACAAAGGCGCGAAGGCGCAAAAATCGGGATGCTGCGAATGGTGAGGGGGCGAAGGTTGAAGATGGCGGACGGGAAGGTTGAAGGTAGCAGCGGCCATTCGTGCATGACCCGGAATATTGCTCATTGTTCCACGCGAAGCGGACGCTTGAATATCTGGTATGACGGACCGCCGCGCGGTATCAGCCCCGCTCCGCACTGCCGGTGTGCGTTGACCGTTGCGCCTCGCAAAGCGAACGCTCGAACATTTTATCTGACCGAACGCCACTTGGTATTAGTTCTCGATCCTTGGTTCTCAGTTCTTAAGGGTCAAGGTCTGGTATAATGCTGATGTGCTGAACCGATGCCACGTAAGGAGGCGGGCTGGTATGCCGTCGAATTTCATTGAGAGTTTTATCTTTCTCCTGATCGAAGTGTTGTCACTGGCAATCCTGTTTCGCGTGCTGCTCTCGTGGGTCGATCCGCTCGGCAATATGCGGATCACTCAGGTGCTGCGCGATCTGACGGAACCAATGCTGGCGCCTATTCGCAGCATCCTGCCACAGACGATGATGTTCGACTTTTCGCCAATCATCGCAATGCTGTTGTTGCAGGCCATCAGTATGCTGATCCGTTCCGCACTGTGAATAAGGGCGCCGTCCTGTACTGAGTTCATCCGCTTCCCTGGAAAGTTCTGTCCATGAGCCAGGAGGCTACGGTCTCATCTCCAAAGACGAATGAGACGGCAAAGACAGCTTCACGCATCGCGTCCATGCTGACGGGCACGGTCTTTTTATGTGGCGTTGGCACGCTGGGCGTCGAGATGATTGCCTCGCGACTGCTTGCTCCCTACTTCGGCACATCGCAGCCGATCTGGGCTGCAATCATCGGTTTAACATTGGTCTATCTGGCGATTGGGTATCACCTTGGCGGACGCCTTGCCGACCGCTATCCCAACGAGCGCCTCCTCTACTGGATCGTGTTGCTGTCCGGCGTCGCAACGGCGCTGATCCCGCCGCTCGCCGCACCTATCCTTGGTTTTGCACAACGCGCAGTCGCGCAACTCGCAGTCGGCGGCTTCATTGGCGCACTGTTCGGCGTGCTGGCGCTGTTTGCCGTGCCGGTGACGCTGCTGGCAATGGTCGGACCATTTGCCGTGCGCCTGCAATTGCATCGCGCTGCAGCCGGCGTGAAGGTGGCAGGGGCTGCTGCCGGAACCGTGTCCGCCATCTCAACCGTCGGGTCGATCGTCGGAACCTTCCTTACCGTGCTTGTGCTCATTCCCGCGATTGGCACTTCCGCAACGACGTATGTGTACGCCGGGTTGCTCGTGGCGCTTGGCGCGGCTGGGGTGCGCGGCTGGGGCGCACTGGCAGCGCTCGCACTGACTGCGGCGCTGGCAGGATATACCTTCTTCTCGCCAGGTCCGATCAAAAGCGCCGGATGCGAAGGATGCACGCTGATCGCCGAGTACGAATCGCCCTACAATTACATTCAGGTCGCCACTCGCCAGGATCCTGAGTATGGTCAGCAGGTCGTGCTCCTGCTGAACGAAGGTCTGGCGATCCATTCGATTTACAATACGGCGTTCGACGGCGATCCGCTCGATACGCTGACCGGCGGTGGTCCGTGGGATTATTTCGCAATTGCGCCATTCGTTGTGCCAGGACGTGACCCGGCAACGGTGCGGCGTCTGGCGATGCTTGGCTCGGCAGCCGGGACGACACCGGCGCAATTCCTGGCAATCTTCGGACCTGAAACGCATATCGATGCTGTCGAGATCGACCCCATGATTATTGATGTGGGGCGGCGGTTTTTCAATATGCGCGATGCTTCGACCGGTCCCGATCATCCGAATTACCGGGTATACGCCGAAGATGCGCGCTACTGGCTGGCAACCAGGGGCGGCGTCTACGATGTCATTGCGATAGATGCCTATCATCAGCCCTACATTCCATTCCATCTGACAACGGTTGAGTTCTTTCGACTGGTACAGCGGCATCTGGCGCCCGACGGCGTGGCGGTAGTGAATGCAGGGCTGGGACCCAACGGCGACGATCGGTTGAGCCGGGCGATTGTCACGACGATGGAGCAGGTTTTTCCGCAGGTGATTGTGATCGAAACGGCGCGTCTGAGCAATCAGATCATTATCGGCGTCAATCGGGAGGTCGGCGATGGGTATGCCAACCTGCTCGAAGCGTATACGCGCCTCGAGCATCCTGCGCTGCGACGCACCCTCGAGCGCGTGTACGTTCCGACGCGCTCGTCTGCGGCGACATCTGCGCCATTCACCGATGATCGCGCCCCGGTGGAGCGTCTGGTCGATATGCTGATCTTCGATACGTTGACGCGCCAGGCGACCGGCAACTGAAGCCGCAGGATGCGTGGATGATGCCGAATTATGTTCTCAAATGCCAAAGGCACAAGTTCGCGGATGATGAACATCGCTTCGTGACGAGTGAACGCTTGCGTGAAACCGACAGCGGACTTCCGACGAACGATGCTTGCGGGTTCCACAAATAGGTCCATCAGACGTCTTCACTCTGGTGTCCGCCGCATTGTACTGCCGGGCAGGCGCATTGCATGGTCATTCTCTCCGCCTTTGTCGAGGTTCTGCTGCCTGTCATCGTTGTTGTGGCAAGCGGCTATGCGTTGCGGCGGCGCTTCGAACTCGATCTCCCCTCGCTCAATCGGCTGAGCATGTATGTGCTCGGTCCGGCGCTGATTTTTACTACGATTGTTCGCATCGATGTGACAGGCGGTGAGGCGCTACGCATCATTGCGGCTTCGGTGGCGGTCTGCCTGGGAATAGGGGTCGTCGGACTGATCACCGGTGCGCTTTTGCGTCTGGAGCGCAGCAGTCTTGCGGCGCTGCTGCTCTGCGTTATGTTCATGAACTCGGGGAACTACGGATTGCCGACAAGTCGCTTTGCTTTTGGCGAGGCCGGTTTTCAGCGGGCGTTGCTCTATTTCATCGCGCAGACCATCATGGCGCAGACGCTGGCGGTCCCGATCGCCAGCGCCGGGCAGAGCGATCTCAGGAGTGCGGTGCGTCAGATGCTGGCCATGCCGCAGATCTATGCTGTGGCGCTCGGATTGCTGGCTCGTTTTAGCGGGATCGATCTGCCGCATCGCAGTGACGCATGGGGGAGCGCCTTTCGGGGTGCGGCATTGATGGCTGATGCTGCGCTGCCATTACTTCTGCTGCTGTTGGGGATGCAGCTTGCAAACGGGACTCCTGTGGAGGATGTTCGCCTGACGGCGGTCGTGGCGACGCTACGTCTGGGTATTTCGCCGATTCTGGCGTATGGCATTGCGCGGGCGCTGGCGCTGGATGATCTGGCGCTGCGCGTTGTGGTGTTGGAAGCCAGTATGCCTACTGCCGTCAATATGGTGCTCTATTCATTCGAGTTTAATGCGCGTCCACGCTTCGTCGCCGGCGTTGTGGCAGTGACGACGCTGCTAAGCCTGGCGACGCTGACGCTGTTGCTCACGGTCCTGCGGTAAGCAGCCGAGAGACGTTGAATGTTGAACGTGGCGAGGCGAGAGGCGAGAGGCGAGAGGCGAGAGGCGAGAGGCGAGAGGCGAGAGGCGAGAGGCGAGAGGCGAGAGGCGAGAGGCGAGAGGCGAGAGGGTGCATGTTGTTAACTCCTAACTCCTAACTCCTACGCCCGCACCACCACATATCCAATCAGCAGAATCAACTGGAAGGCGACCGGGATTAATCCGCCACCAATCAGTTGCCCGCCGCGCCAGTCGTAGAGCGCACTCCACAACCCTGCCGCCAGCCAGAATGACCAGCCGATAGCGCCCAGCCAGAGGAGCGTCGCCAGCGGTTGTGCGCCGAGCAGCAGGACGCACAATGCCGCCAGCATGAGAAATAGACGCGGTTGCTGAACCGGCGGGTAGAGATAGAGCGGGCGCAAGCCTTCCTCGCTACCGCCACCCATCTCATCGAGGGCGATGGCGGCGAGCGACACCAGCGGCCACTCGAGTAGCGCCAGCAGGAGCATCACAACGATTGCCCCCGCCAGGCGTCCATCCGGGAGAATGTGCTGAACGAACGAACGGTCAGCGAACAGCATCAGCGCGGGGAATGCTGCCAGCCCGAGGGCAGGGGGCAAAACGCGCATGAACCGTTTAGCCGCAAATTGCTGCGTATCCAGATCGTTGCGCGCCTCTTCGACCAGACGGTTGACAGCGGCGCTCGATTGGACGCTCAACAACAGAAGATCCGAACGTGCATCGCTCTGGAAAGGGGTTGTCTGGGCATCGCCAGTGGCTTGATGATATCGCATGGCTTCGAGGACAATGCGTTGCAGCAGTGCGTCGGCATCGCTAATCGCTGAGGTAATCAAAATGCCCGGCGCCAGGCTGCCATCGTACAGCATGCTGACAAACCGGGCATCCAGCGGCAATCCGCCGGCGACCTGGATCAGCACCATCTGGCTGGTTTCCGAAAACTCAGTAACTTTCATGACCCGCAGTTGCGACCAGGGGACGAGCAGCCGGCCACGCAGACGATGAACGATCAATCCTTCACTGCGTGCTTCTACTGCGGGCAACGCATGGTAAATGACCGATGCGACGCCCAACAGAAACACCAGAACCATGTGCGCCTCGATCAGCAACCACCAGGGAGTGGGAAGCAATCGCAGATCGAGTTGATTGATGATCGGCAGCGAACGCAACGCGGGAAATGTGATCGCCAGGAACGTCAGAATGAGCGTCAGGTACCGCAGAATCGCCGCCCCCGCAATGAGCGCTGCAGTCCAGGTCAGGGTGATGCGGATATGACGAGGATAGCGCCCGATGACGACATCGCCGGGAACGCCTGCTGCGGCGGGTGGAGCGCCGCGTTGTGGTGCGCGTTGCGTAAAAAACGCGGATGGGCTGAGCAGAAGCCGGAAAAGTGGTGAACTGGCATCTTCCTGTAACTCAATGCGTCGGTCTTTCGCCATGGTGCGCGCCGCGCGATCCGCCTCGCTCAACAATGTCTTGACCAATTCATCGAAGTCGCTGATCTGCGACGTGACCAGGAATGCCGGGCGAAATCCAAGACGATAGACGAAACTGTACCAGCGATGCCAGCCAGTGAGCCATCCGCCGTCAGTTTCGACCAGCAGCACATAGCGCTCACCCGCCTCGGTCACCTTGATCGCGCAAATATTTTCCCACGGCACCGGCAGCCAGTCGTTGACGAACGCCACCAGTATGCCGCGGGCGCTGGTGCGCACAGTGGGCAGGCTATTTCGCAGGAACAGCGCAGCCGCCAGCGCCAGCGCCAGCCACGCCAGCGCGGGCGCCAGGTCCATCAGTCCCGCCGGCGGAGGCGTATTAGCGTCAGAGATAATCAGTACCAGGTCTGTAAGCCAGGGGAGTCGAGCGAAAAGCGCCGTATCGAGGTCATAGATCGACCAGAGCAAGCGTAGCAGATCACGCCCCAGCAGCGCCAGCGCAAGCACGACGGTGATAGCCGACAGAATCTCAACTGTGATGGTGAAGTAGCGGGGGTAACGATGCACTTTTTCGACGTTCACGCGTCCGTCTCCGCAGCAGGCAATTGGTCTGCGCCATCCATGAGCGTGCGCACACGCAGCGCCGCATGATCCAGCAAGCGTTGACACGCTGCAGCAGCAGCCACGCCTTCTTCATACAGCGCCAGCGCCTTTGCCAGCGGCAGATCGCCGGATTCGAGCTGCTCGACGATCTGTTGGAGACGTGCGTACAGTGTTTCGTACTCTTCAGCAGGAACGGGTTCGTTGGTTAACGTCATAGGCGCACCTGTTCTGTCCTTCGCAATGCTGCATCTCTGCAACAGCCCGTCGGGCGTCTCCCAGCATGATGTACCGCCACAGAATATAAACGTGAGATGAAACCGAGATTAGATGTCGAGGACGGCTGGAATCGCGTCATCATTGGTATCGCAATAACGGAAGATGCATGGGGATAGGAGAGCCTCGCTACGGTTCCACGCGGGCGTGAAAACGGCCCCGCCGCACCACGATCTCGACGCGGTCATCCGGTGCGAGCCGGTTCGCATCCGTAATCAGCGCCCCATCTGGCGACTGAACGATGGCATAGCCGCGTTCGAGCGTCGCCCGTGGGCTGAGCGCTTCAAGGCGACCGCGTGTCCCGTTGAGATGGGCGCGTGCCAGGCTCAGACGGCGCTCCAGCATTGAAGCGGCGCGACGCATAAGTTCATCAATGCGCTGACGATCGCGTCGAATACGACTCTCTGGCGACCGCAGATCCAGGCGCAGTTTCAGGTGAGCAGTCGCCTCACGGGCGCCTGTCAGATGTTGGAGCATCGCAGCGCTCAACCGATTGCGCATCTGAGCAATATCGTCGAGTAATTCGACCATGTCGGGCGACACCAGTTCGGCAGCGGCGGATGGAGTGGGGGCGCGCACATCGGCGACAAAGTCGATAATCGTCGTATCGGTCTCGTGTCCTACCCCGCTCACGACCGGGACCGGGCTGGCGAACACAGCGCGCGCCACCTGTTCATCGTTGAACGTCCAGAGGTCTTCAGCAGCGCCGCCGCCGCGCGCCACGATGATGACGTCCACACCAGTGTCGTAGAGCGCGTACAACGCATCGATGATAGTATCGGCGGCGCCTGCGCCCTGAACGCGGCACGGTGCAAAGACGACTTCGGCAAGCGGGTAACGGCGACGCAGAATGTTGAGCATATCCTGGAGCGCCGCGCCGGTTGGCGATGTCACAATGCCGATGCGGTGCGGCAGAAGCGGCAGAGGGCGTTTCCGCGACGGATCGAACAGCCCATCGGCGGCAAGGCGCTCCTTCAGGCGCTCGAATTGCGCCTGCAGCAGCCCGATGCCGGCGGGTCGCAGCATATCGACATAGAGTTGAACCTGACCGCGCACCTCGTAGAACGCCACCCGCCCATGAGCCAGCACTGCCTCGCCATTGACCGGCAGCGTCGCCAGACGTGAGGCGGTCGACTTCCACATCACCGCGCCGATCTGAGCCTCACCTTCTTTCAGCGTAAAGTAGCAGTGACCGGAGAAGTGACGACTGAAACTCGAAATCTCCCCTTCAACCCATATGTCGCGGAGCAGATCGTCGGCATCGAGCAGGTCGTGCAGATATGTGTTGAGTTGGGAAACGGTCAGCAACTGCATAGAAATGGATCGTCACTTCTCTAAGCGCCCCTTGAGCAATGGCGTTGCCATTACGACAGTGGTTCGATAACCATTAACGGCTGCCCATACTCCACCGGTTGCGCATTCTGAACCAGAATCTTTGCAACCCGACCGGCGAATTCGCTTTCGATCTCATTCATCATCTTCATCGCCTCGATAATGCCGACGCGATCACCAACGTGAATAATGTCGCCTTCCTGGACATACGGCGGATCTTTCGGGGACGGGGCGGCATAGAATGTTCCCACCATCGGTGCGGCGATGATGTTGCCCGGCGGCAGTGCGTCCGGTTCCGGAGCAGGCGTGACCGGCGGCGGCGTCTGAACCGGCGCCTGCACGACTCCAATCGGCGGTGCTGATGGTTGCACGTTGGCGGCAATCGATGGCGTGACGAACATCGGCGCCGGTGAATGGTGATGGAGCGTCGGTCCCCGTTTGACGTGCAGCCGTGTCGTTCCACGCTCGATCGAGATTTCACTGACGTCGGTTTCACTGATGATCCGCAACAATTCACGCACGGCGCTCAGACCGAACTCCTCCTCTATCGATATGGTAAGATCGCGCTCGCCTTCGTTCATAGTGCTTCTCACTTCCTGCTGCGCTGCTGCATATGAGAGACTTTTCACAACGCAATTATAACACGGAGCAGGAATGTTCCGGGAACGGCGTGACGCAGCGTATCACTGCTCCGGGTTCTGCGGTACACTAATGACAAGGAGAGGTTGAAGATGGGAAGGGTACAGGCGCGATCATTACCCCTACCTCCTCAACCCCTAACCCTTAACCCATGACTCTAAGAGAGGGAGATCGATGAGAGTCGACCGGTATCTTACGTCGCTGGCTACCACGCTTGCGGCGATACCCCGTGAACCGCTGCGCGCGATTGAAGAAGCATTGTGGCAAACCTACCTGCGCGACGGAACGATCATCATTTGCGGGAATGGCGGCAGCGCTGCCAATGCGTCGCATTTTGCGTGCGATCTGGCAAAATGGACGATCAGCGACGGCCGTCGCCGCTTGCGTGCGCTGGCGTTGACCGATAATGTACCGGTAATGACGGCCTGGTCGAACGATACTGCGTATGAGCGCGTCTTCCTCGAGCAGGTCATGTCGTTGTACCGCCCTGGTGACACGCTGGTGGCGATTTCGGGAAGCGGCAACTCGCCGAATGTGCTGCGCGCCGTTGAGTGGATGGCGGCGCAGGATGCCATGACGATTGGGTTGACCGGTTTTGGCGGCGGCAAACTGGCCGGTCTGGCGCGCATCGCGGTCGTGGTTCCCAGCCATTGCATGCCTGAAGTTGAAGATGCCCACAGCGCCATCTGCCATAGCCTGGCGGTTGCGCTTGGTGAGCGGATCAGCGCCGAACTCGTATGACACTTGTGCTTGGGCTTGATTTTGGCGGCACGAAACTGGCTGCCGGTCTCGTCGATCGGGCGCATGGCGCACTGCTGACGCGCCGCGCGCTGCCGACGCCGGTGGCTGGCGGGGCGCTCGCCAGCCTGGACGCGATGCTGGCGATGGCGCGTGAGTTGCTCGATGGGGCGCCTTCGCCGGTGCATGGCGTCGGCATCAGTTTTGGCGGACCGGTGGCTGCCGATGGGCGCACCGTGCGTCTCTCGATGCATGTCGCCGGATGGGAAAACTTCCCGTTGGCGGCGCGCGTCGAGGATGCGCTGGGATTGCCTGCCATCGTCGCAAATGACGGCGATGCCGCAGCGCTGGCAGAGTTTCACTTCGGCGCAGGGAGAGGCGTGCAGCATCTCCTCTATCTGACGGTGAGCACCGGCATCGGTGGCGGTCTTATCATCGGCGGGCGGTTGTATCGTGGTGAGCGCGCCTGGGCAGGCGAAGCAGGGCATCAGGTGCTGAAACCGGATGGACCTCCCTGCCCATGTGGGCGCAACGGGTGCCTGGAAGCGCTGGCATCGGGGTTGTCGATTGCGCGCGAGGCGCGAATGCGACTGCGTGGTCCCGAAGGTGCAACCAGCGCGCTGTCCGCCATTCCCCCCGATACGTTGACGGCGCAACACGTGGCGGAAGCCGCTGCCGCCGGCGATGCGCTGGCGCGCGCGGTGTGGAACGAAGCGATGGGATGGCTGGGGATCGGCATCGCCTCAGCCGCCAATCTGCTCAACCCCGGACGGGTGGTGCTCGGCGGCGGGCTAACCCGCGCCGGCGCCCTGTTGTTCGAGCCGGTGCGCCATGTGGTAGCGCGCCGCGTTATGGATCCAGAATTGATGGTAGTTCCCGCCGCGCTCGGCGATAATGTCGGCATTCTGGGGGGAGCGGCGCTGCTGCACAAATCTTGACAGCCCCCAACGCGGGTGCTAGAATGCCAGTAGATACGGCCCCGTAGCTCAATTGGATAGAGCGGCAGCCTCCGGAGCTGCAGGCTACTGGTTCGAGCCCAGTCGGGGTCACCAATCGAAGAAGGGGTTGCACCGAAGTGTGCAACCCCTTTTCGGTGATATGCGGTTTTAACCCTTGCTTACGAGCCGTCGCGCACATTCTGATGCGCGATTCGATCTGGTCGGCGAACGGTATTCCAAAAGCTGAACGTCCGAACATTCGCACAGTCGCAGTGCAGCCTTATAGAGCGATCACCCAAAACCCGGACGCTCAAGGACGTGGAGCGGCTGACGTTGGCTTCGACCGCCGCTGGAGCGCGGGCGCGATCCAATCACCGCCACGCTCAAAGACGTGGAGCGGCTGACGTTGGCTTCGACAGGCTCAGCCAACGTCAGCCGCAAGACGGTCAACACGGGCAAGTATTGTGCAACACCCGGTTGATCGCTCTATTAGGGTATGCGAGGGGTGCTGACATTTCAAGATGATAGGGGAAAAGCCAAGCCCTATACGGAGGTCGTGACGCTTATGTCAATGAAATATAGTTGCACTGCGATCTGGAGATCCGAGGACAACGCCTATATTGCGACGTGTCCCGAATTTTCGGGCGTTTCAGCATTCGGTGACACGGCTGAAGTCACTGTGGCTGAATTGCAGAACGTCCTCGAGGCGACGATTGAAACGTATCGGCAAGAGGGAGGGACCCTTCCTGCACCACGGCGCCTTCCGTCGCATAGCGGCACGTTACTCGTGCGGATGCCGCGATCACTGCATTACGCGATTGCGATGCGCGCTGAGAAGGAAGGGGTTTCGCTCACTACGCTGATCGTTGCGCTCCCCGCTGAGGCGCTTGCCCGCCGACAATCGACGATGCAATGATACGGCTTACGCGCCTGGCTTGACGTTGATCGCTCTATCGCTCCCCCGCCGTTCGAGCGCCACGATCAGGATCGCCACATCCGCCGGGTTGATCCCTGCCAGCCGCGCAGCCTGCCCGACCGTCGCCGGACGAAAGCGCTGTAGCGTTTGGCGCGCTTCGTTGCGCAACCCGCGTAATGCCGCAAAGTCGAAATCAGGCGGAATGCGGCGCGACTCCATGCGGCGCAGACGTTCGACTTCGCGCTGCTGCTTTTGCAGGTATCCGCCATACTTCGCTTCGATCTCCACCTGTTCTGCGATGTCGGCATCGCACGCCGGCAGATCGAGCGCCTGCCGGAGTTGTTCGTAGCGCACCTCGGGACGGCGCAGCACATCTTCGGCGCTCATTTCGCTGCTGAGCGGGGCAATTCCGGCTTCGCTCAAACAGGCATTGGTTGCGGCTGAGGGGAACAAACGCCGACCGCGCAGCAAGCGCAACAATCGCTCACTCTCCTCGCGCTTGCGCTCGACCGCCTCAACGCGCTCATGGTCAACCAGTCCCAGATCGCCCGCCAGCCGCGTCAGCCGCAGGTCGGCATTGTCGCTGCGCAGCAAGAGACGGTGCTCGGCGCGTGACGTGAACATGCGGTACGGTTCACGGATCTCTTTGGTGATCAGGTCATCGATCAGCACACCGATGTAGGCTTCATCGCGGCGCAGAATCACCGGCGGTTTTCTCTGGATGAAGCGTGCCGCATTGATGCCTGCCATCAACCCCTGCGCGGCGGCTTCTTCGTAGCCGGTCGTGCCATTGATCTGGCCCGCGAAGAACAATCCGGATGCGCGGCGCGACGACATATCGGCGGCGATCTCACCGGTTGCGAGTGCGTCGTATTCAATGGCATACCCGGCGCGCATCAACTCGACACGGCGCAGCGCCGGAATGCTGCGCAGCATCGCCCACTGCACATCTTCTGGCAGCGATGTATTGCATCCCTGCACATAGACCTCGTGCGTCGACCAGCCTTCGGGTTCGAGAAATAAACCGTGGCGCTCCTTATCAGCAAAGCGCACGATCTTGTCCTCGATCGAGGGGCAGTAGCGCGGACCCACGCCTTCGATGACGCCGCTGAATAGCGGTGCGCGATCCAGGTTGCGCCGCACAATCTCGTGAAACTCCCGCGTGGTATGCACCAGGTAGCAGGGGAGTTGTGGTCGCCAGGCATCGAGGAGCGGTTCCGGGTAGGCGCGGGCGGGCATGCCGGTAAATGCCGGTTCAGGAGGCGTTTCACCCAGCGTGTGATAATAATGCCCGAAGAAGCGTGGTGTCGGACTGCCGTGCTGCACACTGGTCTGCGAAAAGTCGATGGTGCGCGCGTCGATGCGCGGCGGTGTGCCGGTTTTGAGGCGCACCAGCGGGAAGCCAAGCGCCGCAAGGTCTTCACCGAGCGCCGTAGCCGGCGCTTCACCAGCCCGCCCCGCAGCCCAGATCGCATCGCCGGTAATGGCCCGGCCACGCAGGAAGGTGCCGGTCGTCAGCACGAGCGCCCTGCTCTGGTACACTCTGCGGGTGTGGGTGACAACTGCGTAATGACCGGGTTGCACTCCTGCCAGATCGCCGGTCGGTGTGCCGCTGCCGTTGCGGTCGAGCGGTTGTGGGAGAACAATACGCTCGATCATCGCCTGCCGGAGATCGAGGTTCGGCGTTGTTTCGAGCGTTTCTTTCATCACCTTGGCGTAGAGACGCTTATCCGCCTGCGCGCGCGGCGCCTGCACCGCCGGACCTTTACTCTCGTTGAGCAGGCGTATCTGGATAAACGTGCGGTCGGTCACCCGCCCCATCAAACCGCCAAGGGCGTCGATTTCACGCACCAGGTGTCCTTTCGCCGGCCCGCCGATCGACGGATTGCACGACATGTGCGCTAGTTTGTCGAGGTCAATGGTCAGCAGCAACGTGCGGCATCCCATGCGTGCGGCGGCGTGCGCTGCTTCGCATCCGGCGTGGCCGGCGCCAACGACAATCACATCATAGGGGTCAGGATGGATGCTATACATAATTCCATTATACATGTTTTGATGGAGCATATCAGGACGATATGCTACAATGAATGCGTCATGTTCCGGTATGTTCATCCTCATAGAAGCAGGAAACCGCGAAGCGTATTCTGGTATGTGTTCGTCGTGTGTTTCCTGGTCGGATGTACGGCTGTTCCCGCAACCGACGAAGCAGGGCTTGGCGGCGGGTTTTCACCTGAAGCGGTGACCGAGAGTTTCTTCGAGGACCTGCAACGCGCGTTGCAGGACCCGAACCTGCGCCAGGAAGAGACGCGCAGTTTTTGGGCGGAACGTCTGGCAGGGTATTTCGCACCGCTTGAACGCGATGAACAGCGGGTCGCGCTGCGCCGTGCGCTAGCATCGTTTGCGAACGGTCTGCGTCAACTGGCGGATGATGAGACGGCCATCTTCGAACTTCGCGGTCTTCAGCCGGTAGAAAAGGTTGCCGATGATGGCGAGCGCGCCCTGGTGCGTCTGCCCTCGGCTTCGATTTCGATGACGCTCGTGCGGACCACGGAGCGTGGCTCATTTGTATTCTATGAGCAAACCATCGAGCTCAGCCAGGTGATCGGGCGCTCCGACGGCACGGTTCCGCTCGTCAGAATCGATGGACGCTGGTATTTGACCGAAGGATGAGAGGCTATGGGATCAAAGAGCGCACCGTTCGAGAATCAGAGGTCGATTGCATTATCGAGCGAAGCAACGACCCGCCATCGCGAGCAGCGTCAGCAACAGACGCAGGCGCTGGCGCACCTCGATTGCCTGCGCGGTGTCGCACCCGATACCCTGGCGCGTCTGGCAGCCTGCGCAACACTGCGCGCGTTCACGCCGGGATCGATTATTGTGAACGAACGGCGCCCGCTTGCCTTTCTCATGCTCATTTTGAAAGGCTCTGTCAGTCTGACGCTCCGTGATCGCGCCGGGCATGAGGTCCTGATCGGCATTCTCGAACGCGGCGATTGTCTTGGCGTGGCAACGTTATTTGGCGACCGGTTTCGTGGAGCGACAGCACGCGCTGAAACGGTGTGCTACCTGGTGCAGATTCGGCTGGCGGACGTGCAGGCAATCCTGTCCAGCGCGCCAGAACTGGAACGGGCGCTGCGCCAGATCTACCAGCAGCGGCTGGTTGAGAGCACCCTTGGACGTGTGCCGCTCTTCAGTCGTTTATCGCCGGTGGAACGCATCCACATCGCGCGAGCGCTTCGCCCGATGCAGTACGGTCGTGGCGCAATTGTGCTACAGCAGGGCGTGACCGGCGACGCGCTGTATATCGTCATGTCCGGGCAGGTTGTGGTCGAGCAGAACGGTCAGGCGATTGCGTATCTGGAAGAGGGAGACTTTTTCGGTGAAATGTCGCTGCTGACCCGCCAGCCGCACAATGCCGACGTGCGGGCGCTGACGCCGGTCGAGGCGCTGGCATTGCCCGCTCAAAACCTGGAGGATCTGCTGGAAAG
The DNA here is from genome assembly GCA_937935075.1 of uncultured Roseiflexus sp. GTDB lineage: Bacteria > Chloroflexota > Chloroflexia > Chloroflexales > Roseiflexaceae > Roseiflexus. The sequence goes on from CALGYB010000040.1 coordinate 31,777, forward strand.
CCAGCCAGAACTGGCGCTCCAGTTGCGCGAAGTCGTCGAGCAGCGGAAAGCGTCCAGCCGGGCTATTCAGAGCGATGTGGAGCGTCAGGCGCAGTTGGCGGCGATGCTCGAACACGGACTGCGCCGGGGAACCCATATTCTGGTGCGCGATCTGAGTCTATGTAAACCAGGATGCAAGATCTGTGAGGATGCATGCGCCTCGCGCCACGGTTCCAGCCGTATTCATTTCTCCGATCTGATGCTGAATGGCATGGAGATCGCCGATGCGTGTCGGCAATGTCGAGTAGGCGCCGAATGTGTCGAAGCATGCCCGGAGGATGCGATTGTCTGGAATGACAGCGGAGCGCTGGTTATCACCGAGGCCTGCACCGGGTGCGGCGAATGTGTACCGGCATGCCCCTACGATGCAGTGCATCTGACGCCGGTTGCTGCGGCGCATCAGTCGCCGCTATGGGAGTTGTGGCGGCAATGGCAACGCTGGAGAAAGCCGGTCATTCATCTGGAAACGGCTCATCAACCACACCAACGCGCTCACAAGTGCGATCTCTGTCACGGGTACAATGATCTGGCTTGCGTCAGCGCCTGTCCAACTGGCGCCTTACGTCTTGCGCCGGTTGAGGAAGTTTTCCCGTTGTGAGAAGGCTGTATGCTTGACATGAGGATACTGTCGCGTTATGATGGCGCACACAACGAGTAAAACACGGTTACGGTTGTGCCGCGTACAGCATGCGAGCAGTCGCGTGAGGGGGAACGATGGCGACTGGAACCCAACGACCGGCGGGTCTGGCGCAGCGGGTTGGCGCCTGGATAGGCGATCATCAGGCGATGGGCTGGTGGTTGAGCGTTCTGCGCCTGGGACTCTTCCAACTTGGCATGGGGATTGCACTGGCGCCGATCACCGGTACGCTCAACCGCGTCTTGATCGGCGACATGTACATCCCGGCGGTGATTGTCGCTTCGCTCATGGCTATTCACTACTTCGTCTCGCCGGTACGCGCAATCTTTGGTTATCAGTCGGATGTGCATCGCGCAAAGGGGCGCTGGCGCACGCCCTATGTGGTGCTGGGCGCGGTGCTGACCTATGGCGGGCTGGCAACAGCGCCGTTTTCGCTGATCCTGCTGGGCGCCAATAGCCCGATGCCGTTTACGGTGGCGCTCGTCGTGTGTGCCGCCATTTTCCTGGCATACGGCATTGGCGTCAACATCGTCGAAACAACATACCTGGCGCTGGTGAGCGACATTACGCCGCCGCGCGAACGGGGCAAGGTGCTGGCAGTGTTGTGGATGATGCTGGTGGTCGGCACGATTGTCAGTTCGATCATTGTTGGCGCTATTCTCGAAAACTATTCGCCGGTGTTGTTGATCCAGGTGATGCAGGGATCGGCAGTCATCTTCGCTGCACTGACGGCAATTTCGCTGCTGGGTCGCGAGCAGTTGCGCTCTGATGGAACGCTTGTCAGCCATACCGATGATATTCGCGTGCGGTTGACGCTGGTCGAGCAACTGCGGGTGGTCTGGCAGCAGCCCGGACTGCGCGCGCTGTTCGTTGTCCTGTTCGGGGGAACGCTGGCGCTCGCCACACACGATGTGCTGCTGGAACCCTACGGCGGTCAGGTGCTTGGCATGAGCGTCGCAGCAACGACACGGTTGACAGCGCTATGGGGCGTGGCCATGATCGCAGGTATCACAGCGGCAGGTCTGCTCCTGTGGCGCGGCCGGTCGCCGATTGTGCTGATCATTGGCGGGTGCGCCGTCGGCGCCCTGGGATTTCTGGTGGTTATCGCGGCAGGCGGGAGCCTCGATGTGAATGTGTTCCGCAGCGGCGTGGCATTTATCGGCATCGGTCGCGGGTTGTTCATCGTTGCTTCGGTCGCGCTGATTATGACGCTCGCCGATCGCGCACACGCCGGGTTGTTCATTGGTCTGTGGGGTGTGACACAGGCGCTGGCGCAGGGGTTTGGCACAGTGGGCGGCGGTCTGGCGCGTGATATGGTCCAACTGCAAACCGGCAGCGTCCTGCTGGGATATACTGCGGTCTATGCAACATCGCTCGTCGTTCTGTTGATTACGCTTGGCTTGATTGCGGCATTGCGTCTGGGACGCCAGTTGCGCGAGGGAACGGTTCGTTCGCCGTGGTCGGGCTTGCAGGATTTGCCCGGTGATCAGATTCTGTTCTGAGAGGCGAGAGGCGAGAGGTGAGAGGCGAGAGGCGAGAGGCGAGAGGCGAGAGGCGAGAGGCGAGAGGCGAGAGGCGAGAGGCGAGAGGGAGTTGAAGGTGGAAGGTTGAGCGTTGAACGCACCACCCCCGATCACCAACCCCTAACCTTTAGCCTCTCTCATGTCCTCGGTTCTTGGTTCTCAGTTCTTGGTTCTTCACATGCCTGACATCTCTCCCATGCTTATCCGCCACCTCGCGCCGCTGCTCTACGCATTGGCGCTCTGGTGGGTTTCGACCGCCATCATCATTCTGCTCTATCGCCTGCCGCAGCACACCTACCGCCTGAGTTTCGCCGCTATCACGCTGGTTGCGCTCGGATCACTCGCCGGCATCTGGCTGGTGCGCGATGATACCGGTATATGGGGGGCGTATCTGGGGTTTACCTGCGGGACGCTGGTGTGGGGATGGCAACTTGCCGGGTTCTATATGGGCTTCGTGACCGGACCGCGTGAGGAGCCGTTCGTCTGGCATCCGAGCGATATCGTGCGCTTTGGGCAGGCAGTGCATGCGAGCCTGCACCACGAGATTGCGGCGCTGGCAGGCGTCGGGGTCCTGGCAGCGTTCAGTTGGGATGCACCGAATATAATGGGGTTGTGGACGTATCTGCTGCTCTGGCTCATGCACCTGGCAGCCAAGATCAACATCTTTCTGGGGGCGCGCAATTTTCATGCCGGCTTGCTGCCGGAACACCTCCGTCACCTCGGGGTCTTTTTTCGCTATCGCCCGATGAACCTGTTCTTTCCCCTTTCCGTCACCGGCGCCATCGTGATGGCGACATTGCTCTGGCGCTGGGCGTTGCACCCGGATGCAACCGACTATCAGGCAGTGGCAGGAACGTTGCTCGGTTTCCTTACGTTGCTGGGTCTGCTCGAAATCTGGTTGCTCATGACCCCGCCAGTAGGCAAGGCGTGGGGCGAGCGTCGGGCGGATGCCGGGTAGCGTCTTACCAGTAATGAACGAGTGGTATGTCGGTCATGCTCAGCAATCCGCGTTCTGCTTTCCGTATGCTGGCAATGGCATTAACCACGATAGCGGCGGTTGCACTATCGCCATGAATGCCGCCAGCAATCGTCATCCGCAGCGGCGGGTCGCCGTCGATCTCGACAGTGTCCTGCGGGTCTGGTGCGCCAATATACATGCGCAGATTGAGCGTGATGACTTCGCGCTCGCCAATATAGCCGCGCGCAATCTGATGCACGCCGGCGACCTGCCCGGCTTCCACTGCAACGTGATCTGTCGCTATGGCGCGCTCTGCAAGAATTGGCATAACCGTGTCGTCCCCGGCATCGAGTTGCCATCCCAGCGCAGCAGCAATCATGTGCAGCGACTCAGGCAACCCGACGTGACGTACAGCGCCCTCGCGCACACGCTGCGCAAACTCGTCCGGTGTCAACCCGGCGCCGATCTTGCGCTGTAAAGGACCACGCCGTTGCGCAGCATCCACAATGCGCACGACGCGAACTGCGCGCACCTCAGCGCACACCGCCGTCAGCATAACCGGCAGCGCATCCATTGCATAGCCGGGGTTCACCCCTGCGCCGAGCAGCGTCACGCCGGCTGCACGCGCAGCGGCGTCGAGGTCTGCTGCAAGTTGCGGCTGCGCGCTCCACGGGTAGGCGAGTTCCTCACACGTCGAAATGACATCCGCTCCGGCAGCGATGCATTCCTGGAGTTGCGGCGCCACGGCGACCAGCGACGATTGGGTGGCGTGCAGCACGACATCAGGCCGTACCCGGCTCAACGTTGCAGCAGCATCGGCGCTGATGGAAACACCAATTGCGTCGCGCCCCAACAGTGCGCCAAGGTCATGTCCTGCCTTGTGCGGATCGATGTCGATCGCGCCGACCACCTGAATGCCAGGGCGCATACAAGCCAGGCGAGCAATGCCGATGCCAATCGGGCCAAGCCCGTAACAGACAACGCGAGTCGTCATGCGTTTTTTCCTTACGGAGTCGATGCGGTCCGTGCTATGAGTCCACGGCACAAAGGCTTCACCACCAGGGACCCGAAGCGCACGAAGGGGAAGAAACACGAAGCGCCTTTCCTGTGTGTCCCTTCGTGACCTTCGTGGTTTCGTGGTTCCATCTTTTTGCAGTGAAGTCATGCTATAATAACGCGCCGTTAGAAGAAATGTCAATTTCTTATGAACGTTCCGACTATTCTGATCGTTGATGATGACGTGGTGTTGCTGGCGCGGCTGGCGACGCAACTGAAAGAGTCCGGTTTCGAGACCGTTCAGGCGACCAGTGTACGTCAGGCGGAACAGGCGCTTTCAAGGGCAATAGTCGATCTGGCGCTTTTGGAGCCTGCCGTTGATCGTCGCGCCGGGTGGGAATTTCTCCCGCGCCTGGCAAAGCGCGTGCCGACCATCGTAATGAGCGGCGATGGTCTCGAAGAAGACGTTGTCCGCGGATTTGACGCCGGCGCCATTGATTATCTCACGAAGCCGTTTCGCACTGGCGAATTACTGGCGCGTCTGCGCACACACCTGCGGTTGCGATCTGGCAACCATGCCGCTGCTCTGCCCGATACGCCCGCTGCCGGGCAGCCGGCGTCCGAGTCGCGCTCAGAGTCGTCTGATGTTGTCTCGCGAGTCATCGATCTGGGTGACGATAACGAAATACTCGACGCGGCAGCGGACCACGGGTCCAGTGCGTCGGAACTTCCTGAGCGACAACCGTCTCCGACATCGTCCACAGAACGCCTGCGCCGCAAGCGCTCCTCTGCGGAAGAAGAAGAGGAGCCGGTTTTCATCCCCCACACCGAAGAACGCAGCCTGATCGCCGATCACACACCGATGGCTGTCGATGAGTTGCGGGCAAACGATCTGGAGCAATTGCCGCTTGGCGCCCGCCTGCGCGCCGCACGTCAACGGCGCCGCATTACGCTGGTGCAAGCCGAACTCGACACCAAAATCCGGATGTCGTACATCCAGGCGATGGAGGAGGAAAAGTTCTCCTTGCTGCCGCACGGTTCAATGACTGAGGCGATGGTGAAGACATATGCCTCATATCTCGGACTGAATGTGGCGAATGCCATCGAGGAGTATCGCCAGCGGCACTACAGCGCACCCGTTGAACCGTTACCCGCGCTGGGCGGCTCGTTTCTGCCGCGTTCTGCAACGCCCTGGTGGATATGGGCAGCCGTCGTCGTGCTGGCGCTGGTCGTTGGAGTTGGCGGCATCCTGGTGATCGATCCGGCAGGAGTGGCTGCGCTCGGCAATCGCGCGCGCGCGTTGTTTTCACCGCCCACTGCAACACCGACGCCGACACCAACGCCAACCTTCTCGCCCACAGCGACATCCACGCCGACGGTAACACCAAACCCGACGCCAACGATGACCCTCACGCCAAGCCCGACGCCGGAACCAACTGTCACGTCAGAACCGACATCGACGCCATCGGCGACGCCGCGCCCACAGCCGACGCCGCGCCCACGGCCAACGCCACGTCCACAGCCGACGCCCGAACCGCCAACGCCTGAACCACCGCCCCCTGAACCGCAACCCGAACCGCCGCCGGTTCAGCCCTGATTGTGTATGGTAACAGGGCGTGGGGACGCAATCACGGCTGCGTCTGGTACAATATTCGTCACGTATGATGTACGACGACACCATCGCGGCCATTGCCACGCCTCCCGGCGAAGGCGGAATTGCTATTGTGCGCATCAGCGGCAAGGATGCATTGCCCATCCTGGAGCGTATCTTTGTACCGGCGCGCCCTGGTCGCTGGAAGTCCTACCGGATGCGCTACGGGCATGTAGTTGATCGCACCGGCGCCCGCGTGGACGAGGCGCTCGCCGTCTTTATGCGCGGTCCACGCAGTTTCACCGCCGAAGATGCCGCCGAAATCTCGGTGCACGGCGGTCCACTGGTCGCCGAGCAGGTGTTACAACAGGCGCTGGCAGCAGGGGCGCGCGCCGCCAATCCTGGTGAGTTCACCATGCGCGCCTTCTTGAATGGACGGATCGATCTGACGCAGGCTGAAGCGACGCTCGACATCATTACGGCGCGCACCACAGCAGCGCTGGCGCTGGCTGAAGCGCAGTTGGGCGGGTGGCTGTCCCACGAGTTGCACCGCATTCGCAACCTGCTGATGGACCCGCTCGCATACTGCACGGCGCTGGTCGATTTTCCCGAAGATGATGTCGAACCACAGGATGTCGAGACGCCCCTGACGGCGGCGGTTCAGGCGCTCGATGCACTGGTCGCTACAGCAGAGCAGGGAATTGTCTACCGCCAGGGGGCGCGCGCCACGCTGGTCGGTCGCCCGAATGCCGGCAAGTCGAGCCTGCTGAATGCACTGTTGCGGATTGATCGAGCGATTGTGACGCCGATTCCCGGCACAACGCGCGACACGCTGGAAGAAACCGCCAATCTGGGAGGCGTACCGGTGGTGTTGACGGACACCGCCGGGATTGTTGAAAGCGCCGATCCGATCGAACGCCTCGGCGTAGAGCGAAGCCGGCGGGCAGTGGCGCTGGCAGACATGCTGCTGCTGGTGGTTGATGGATTGACTCGCCCTGCCGATGATGACCGCGCGATTGTGGCGTTGACCAGAGGCAGGCGCACGATTCTGACGGTCAACAAGATCGACATGATCAACGGCGCCGATGCGGTGCAGGAATGTGTCGCGTCACTGCAATGCGCATATGAACACCTGCGTGGCACACCCTTCGATGCAACCGTGGCAGTCTCAGCGTTGACCGGACAGGGGCTGGATGCGCTTGGCGCAACCATCGTGCGGCTGTTACTCGGTGAGACGCCACTCGCCGATGGCCGTCTGGTGACGAACGCACGGCACCGCGATGCACTCGCGCGTGCTGCCGGCCATGCACGCGATGCGCTCGACAGTTTCCGCAGAGGCGTATCGCCCGATCTGCTGGCAGTGGATCTGACTGCCGCAATCAATGCCATCGGCGAGGTGACCGGCGAGGCAGTCGGCGACGATCTGTTGCACGCCATCTTCAGCCGGTTCTGTATCGGAAAGTGACCGCAACATGCACTATGCGCGCCCCTTCGGTCTCGTTCTGCTCGCGTTGTTGCTCTTTACAGCGGCGCAGGGCACGGGGATCGAACTGTTTTTCCACCTGAGTTATCTGCTGATTGGCATCGTCATTGTCGCATACCTGTGGGCGTGGCTCAATCTGCGTGGTCTGAGCGTGCGGCGCGAGGTCTTCATCCACCGCGCGCAGGTGGGGGAGGTGGTGCGTGAGCGTGTGACGCTGGTCAACCACTGGTTCCTGCCCAAACTCTGGATTGAGGTGATCGACCGCTCGAACCTGCCGGAGCACGGCGCCGGCTTCGTCGTCTATCTGCCGGGCTACGAACAGCGACGCCAGGTTATCCGAACCCCCTGCACCATGCGCGGGAAGTTTCGTCTGGGTCCGGTGACGCTGGCGAGTAGCGATCTGCTGGGTCTGTTTCGTCTTCAGCGCGACATCGCAGGTGACAACGAGATCCTGGTCTACCCGCGCACTGTTGCGCTGCCGGGGTTCGTGCTGCCCGGCGCAGAACTGCCCGGTGGTCAGGACCTCAGGCGACGGGCGCATCACGTCACCCCGAATGTCGCCGCCATTCGCGACTATCAACCAGGTGACAGTTTCAACCGCATTCACTGGCGGAGCACAGCGCGTCTCGGCAGGTTGATTGTAAAAGAGTTCGAACTCGATCCGACCGCCGAGGTGTATGTCGTGCTCGACATGCACGAGTATGTGCAGCAGGCATGGTGGCCTGCGGAAGGAACATCGAACAGACGGAGCCAGCGGACTGCCGAGTCGACCGAGGAATATGCGGTGCATGCTGCGGCATCGATTGCGCGTCACGCGCTCGATCAGAATCGCGCTGTGGGGTTGATCGCCTGGGGGCAGCGCCGCGAAGTCATTCCACCCGAGCGCGAAGCGCGGCAACTGTACAAAATCCTGGAGGCGCTGGCAGAACTGCGCGCGTATGGATCCGCGTCGCTGGCAGAGGCGCTGAGCGCCGAAAGCGCGCGTTTCGGGCTTAACTGCACGCTGGTGGTCATTACTCCATCGCCAGACGAGCGGTGGGTCACAGGGGTACAGCATTTGCTCTATCGGGGTGTGCGCATCGTTGCGGTGCTGATCGATGCGCAATCGTTCGGCGGTGGGCGCAGCAACGAACCGGTGCGTATGCGCCTGGCGGAGCTGCGTGTGCCGACCTATGCCTGGGGACGCGGGCAGTCGCTGGCGGCGGCGCTGGGACAATCCGCATTGATTGACAGGCGGCAGGCGGGTGTGTCGCCAAACGTTGCTTTGTCGTAAAAATCCTTTGTTGATCTGAGATCTGTTTGGCGCATCGATTCGTAACATAATGCACATGGAAGAGATAATGTGCAGTTCCGGAGCACCCCGATGAATCAGGACCGAACTTCTCGCCTCCGCACACAGGCGCCCGATCAGGATGCCGATCCTGAAAGTGACATCTTCTGGCAGACCGACATCGTCGATGTTGGTGTAAAGCGAGCATCGTCCGGCGAAACACTCGACGATTCAACACAGATGTACCTGCGTGAAATCGGGCAGGTCAGTCTGTTGAGCGCGGCAGAAGAGGTTGCGCTGGCAAACGATATCACCGTCGGTCGTGAGGCGCAGGAGCGGTTGAAGACGCAGCGTTTCGATTCGGTTGGCGAGCGTCTGCTGCTCGAACGGCGCGTCTTGCAAGCAGAGGAGGCGCGCCGCCGCCTGATCCAGGCGAACCTGCGCCTGGTCGTCAGCATTGCCAAGAAGTATATTGGCGGACCGCTTTCGTTTATGGATCTGGTTCAAGAGGGGAATATCGGTCTGATGCGCGCTGTCGAGAAGTTCGATGCCAGCAAAGGCAACCGTTTCTCGACCTATGCGACGTGGTGGATTCGCCAGGCGATCACACGCGCCATCGCCGAACAGAGCCGTCTGATCCGGCTGCCGGTACACCTGAGCGACATCATTGCTCAGGTGCGGCGCGTTGCGCGGCGTCTCGAGCAATCGCTGGAGCGCGAGCCGACGATTGCGGAGATTGCTGAAGCGGTTGGCATGCCGGAGCGCAAGGTGAAGGCGCTGCTGCAAGCGTCTGCCCAACCGATTTCGCTGGAACAGCCGATTACGAATGACGGTGAGGGTCAGATCAGCGAACTCCTGGCAGACGACGGCGCCGACGCTCCGATGGAGATTGCCACGCAGCGCATGCTGCAGCATGATCTGGAACAGGCGTTGATGGAACTGCCTGACCGCGAACGGGCAGTGTTGCAGTTGCGGTATGGTCTGACCGATGGCCGCCGCCGGACGCTCGAGGAGATCGGTTCGACATTTGGCATCACTCGCGAGCGCACCCGGCAGATCGAAGCCGACGCGCTGCGTCTGCTGCGTCGTCCCGGCGTCGGCGCGCGGTTGCAGGGGTATCTGGAGTAGTCAATCTCAGGCGGTATTGTCTTCGATGTCAAACGGGACTTTTTCGTAGACCTCTGCAAGATGCAACCGGCACTCAATCGTCGGCAACTCCAGTACGCCATCGTCGCCATCCATCGAAGTCAACACCCGGAGATTTTCGGATTGTCGCCGATAGTGATCGATATGTTGTGCATCCGAAGCCGCCAGGATGTACTCCTGGACGGTTTCGATACTCCGATAGTATTGGAACTTTTTGCCTCGATCATATTGCTCCGTGCTCTCTGATAGCACTTCGATAATGACCGCAGGATTGAGCAAGACTCGTCGAGTTGCGTCTTCAAACTGCGACTCGCCACAAACTACTGCAACATCGGGGTACATATATTTTCGCGGTTGATCCGCTCGGATGTTCATATCGCTGGTATAGATCACACATGGTCGTTTGCGCAACTGGGTGTGGAGCAGCGCGTTGAGGTTGCTGCAAATGATCGAATGCGCCTGATTGCCTCGCAGTTCGACTATGCTCACCGCCTGCGGTTCGACGGCGCGCACCGCACGTGCGAGCCTTGTTGGGGCTGATGACGCCGAGGCGCAGTCATGCGTGTCCACGAGACCGCTAACGCGCAGTGTGGATTGTGATGCCTTGCGAACCGGCGCTCGAACATTTTGTCTGACTGACCGCAAGTTAGTATAGGATGGTAGGGTTGTGCTGACATAGGAGTCTCCACATCCAGACATCAGTACATTTGTGATAATTCCGGTCTGTGAGAATGAAGCAGCACGCCCCCCTGGTAGGCGTATCGGCGGCACGCCCCTACTATCGGGCGCCTACCAGGGGCGCCCCGCCGATGACGATCCCGCAGTCGGGTATTCAGAGGGGGACGCCCCTGCCAGCGATCTCGACGCGGGAATGAGGGCGATCCGCCGGGTCGCCCCTACGTTTGTGCGTGCAATGTGCAATGTGCACCGTGCAACCTTGCCACCTTCAACCCGCAACCCCTTCGCCCCTTGCCTCTCGCCTCTCCCCTTACTCCACCTCCGCCACCACAACGCCAAGGGTGACGCTCTGTCCGGGTGCGACGTGGATCTGCGCGACGCGACCGGAGCGCGGTGCACGGATTTCGTTCTCCATCTTCATTGCTTCCAGCACCAGCAGCGGCTGCCCGAGTTCGACCGCTTCGCCGGGGCTGACGAGCACGCGCGTGATCAGCCCCGGAATTGGCGCCTTGATCCGGCCGTCGCCGCTCGCCGGTCGTGCAACCGTGGCTTCCAGGTCGCGCACCTCGATCTGGTGCAGACCGAAGCGCGAGCGCATCCAGCGCAGGTTTGGATCGACCACCAGTTCATACGGTCGCCCGTCGACGATGAGCCAGTCGAGGAGTTCGGGGCTGCCCATGTCCGGCGCCAGCACATTGACCGTTTGCCCGTCGACCCGTACTGTGATCGCGCTGGTCATCCGGCGCAGCGGCGGAGCTTCGACCACAAAGGTGCGTCCATCGATGGTAATGCTCAGTTTGCTCATCGCTCTTCCCTCTACTGTGGCAGTTTGCGCGAGTCGCGGTGCCATCCGGAACCGGCGCGGTCCGGCAGGACGCCGCTCGAGTCGATGCCGCGCCGGATATATGCCAGCGCCGCTGCAATCGCCAGATTGCGGAGGTGTTCGGGAGGAACCTCTACGCCTGGCAGTGGTCGTTGGGCGAACTCCGAGTCATACGTGCCGGCAGCGAATTCGGGATCGTTCAGAATGCGCTGGATCAGTGACAGGTTCGTCTGTACGCCGCTGATCGCAAAATCGGCGACGGCGCGGCGCAAACGACCCAGCGCGCCGGCGCGCGTGTCGTCCCAGGCGACGACCTTCGCCAGCAGCGGGTCGTAGCGCACCGGAACGTCGCAGCCGCTATAGGCATAAGTATCGACGCGCAGCCCTGGTCCGCCCGGAAAACGGAAACGGCGCAGGCGCCCCGGGCTTGGCAGATAATGGTTCCAGGGGTCCTCGGCATTCACGCGCACCTGAATAGCGCATCCGCGCAGCGTGACGTCGTCCTGTGAAAAACCGAGCGGCTCACCGGCGGCGACCTGTATCTGGGTGCGCACCAGATCAATGCCGGTGCGCATTTCGGTGATCGGATGCTCGACCTGAATGCGCGCCTTGACTTCGGTGAAAAAGAAGCGCCCCTGAGCGTCGAGCACGAATTCGACGGTGCAGGCGCCGGCGCATCCCAGCAGGCGCCCGATCGCCAGCGCCTGCCGCCAGAGTTCTTTCCGTTGCGCATCGGTCAGGTAGGGCGCCGGCGACTCTTCGACCATCTTGCGGTGATTATGCTGGATCGTCCCATCACGCTCTCCCAAGTGGACGAGATTGCCGTGTCGGTCGCCGACGATCTGCACTTCCAGGTAGCGCGCAGGAAGGAAGGCTTCTTCCAGATAGAGACGATCATCGCCAAACGCAGTCAGCGCCGCCGAGTGCGCATGCTGCGCCATACTCTCCAATTGCGTCGGTTCGCGCACCAGATGCATGCCCTGGCTGCGCCCGCCGCTGTACGACTTGAGCATCAGCGGGTAACCGTGTCGCTCCGCTGCATCACGCAACGCATCCCATTCCGATGCATGATAGGCGCGTGACGAGTGGCGCGGGACGGCGATGCCGACAGCGCGCACGGCTTCGAGGGTTGCGATTTTGTCGCAAACCTTTTCCAGCGCCGTACTCGACGGACCAATAAAGACGATGCCGGCCTCCTCGCATGCACGTGCAAACTCAGCGTGCTCGGCAAGGAAGCCGTAGCCGGGATGGATCGCATCGGCGCCGCAATCGCGCGCAATCTGAACAAGCGCCGCTGCATCGTGGTAGAGCGCGCCTGAACTCAGTCGCACGCTCTCATCTGCCAGACGCACATGGAGCGAACTGAGGTCAGAGTCGTCGTAGAGCGCCACCGTTCGGATGCCCATGTCGCGGCAGGTGCGGATGATGCGAACCGCAATCTCACCCCGGTTGGCTACAAGAATTGTGCGAAACATGGGACTCCTCTCAGGATGGCGAGATGCCATGCTTGCGCGGCACGTGGCGTTCGCGCTTCGACAGGGTGACTTCCAGCGCCTTGATCAACACCCGACGCGAGTCGCGCGGCTCGATCACGTCGTCGATCAACCCGCGGGCTGCGGCAACATACGGGTTATTGAAGCGTTCCTGATATTCTTCGACCAGTTCGCGCCGCTTTGCTTCCGGGTCAGGCGCGCTCTTGACCTCATTGCGGTAGAGGATGTTCACTGCGCCAGCCGCGCCCATCACGGCAAGTTCGGCGTTGGGCCAGGCGTACAACAGGTCGCCGCGCAATCCCTTGCTGCTCATCACGCAGTAGGCGCCGCCGTAACTCTTGCGCAGAATGATCATCAGTTTGGGTACAACCGCTTCGGAATAGGCGTAGATCATGCGCGCACCGTTGCGGATGATGCCGCCGTATTCCTGGTTTGTGCCGGGCAGAAAGCCAGGAACGTCCTGCAACGTGATGATCGGCACATTGTACGTGTCGCAGATGCGAATGAAATGCGCCGCCTTGATCGATGCCTTGATGTCGATACAGCCGGCCAGCACCATCGGCTGATTGGCGACGATGCCGACGACATAGCCGTTGAGCCTGCCGAACCCAACGACCATGTTCTGCGCCCAGAGCGCATGCACCTCGAAGAACCGTCCATCATCGAGGATGCTGCTGATCACCTGGCGCACGTCATAGGGCTTGGTCGGATCAACCGGCACGATCTCTTCGAGTTCGGGACAGCGCCGCTCAGGATCGTCCACTGGACGGACGTAGGGCGGGTCGTCCTGGTTGTTGAGCGGCAGATAACTGAGCAGTTCACGCGCCATTGCCAGGCATTCCTGGTCATCGCGCGCCAGGAAGTGGCTGACGCCGCTCTCCTCGGCGTGGACGCGCCCGCCGCCTAGCTGATCCTGGGTGACCTCTTCCTGCATGACGGCTTTTACCACTTCAGGACCGGTGATGAACATGTAGGCGTTCTCGGTCATGAAGATGAAGTCGGTCAGCGCCGGTGAATAGACCGCGCCACCGGCGCATGGTCCCATAATGAGCGAGAGTTGCGGGATGACCCCTGAAGCTTCACAGTTCGCATCGAAGATGCGCGCATATCCGCCCAGGCTATCGACCCCTTCCTGAATGCGTGCGCCGCCAGAGTCGTTGATGGCGATGAAGGGGCAGCCATACTTCAGCGCCATGTGCATCGCCTTGACGATTTTGTTGGCGTGCATTTCGCCAAGCGAACCGCCCATCACCGAAGCGTCCTGTGCCGCCACAAAGGCGCGTCGTCCATTGATCAAGCCGAAACCAGTCACAACGCCATCGCCGTACCGGGAGCGCTTGCCGCCGGGGTACACCTCATAGCGCGGCAACACCAGGGTATCGATCTCTTCGAACGTGCCCGGGTCGAAGAGCAGATCGACGCGCTCACGCGCCGTCAGACGCCCTTTCTTGTGTTGCGCGTCGGCGTCTTGCGCCGTGCCGCGAGCAATCGCTTTGCGCTGGCGTAGTTTCTCGATATACTCCTGCATACTCGTCATGGGGAAACTCCATCTCCAATCCGTCGTGCTTCTACCATGGAACCCGCTGCATTGATCGAGGGTCCAACTGCGAGGGTCAGGACAAATTCGCCCATTTGCCGCCACCATCCATGATGAACGGCTGCATTCAGTTCGGGGTGGCATCGGACAATCAGCGGCGCCCATCCGTCGGCAGTCGGTTCGCCCGGCAGGCAGACAATCTGGCGCGTATCGACCGTCAGTCCGCGGCGTAGCGCCTTGAGCGCAGCTTCCTTTGCGCTCCAGATGACAGTCGTCAACAACGGTTGCGCCGATGGCGGCGCGTGATGCAACCGTGCGATTTCCGCATCGGTAAAGAAATCGGTCACAAATCCGGGAGTGCGCGGTTCGACATGTTCGATATCGGCGCCTGGCGCATATCCCGGCGCAGCGATCAACGCGCAGAAGGCATGGTCGCGGCTGTGGCTGATCGAGATAGTCAATCGATCCACAAGGGATGCGTAGCCATTCTGACTCTGGAGGCGCGGCGCGCCATCCGGGTCAGCAAGGATGGCGATGTCGCTCAGTGCGGGACGTCGTCCGATAACCTGTTCGAGGTAGAATGCCGCCAGATGCTTTGCCGTCCAGCGTCCGAGCAGCCAGTCGCGGCGGCGCTTTTCACGGGTCAGTGTCCGAAAACGCGCTTCCTCGGCGCTGCTCAACAACCCTTCAGGGGGTTCAGCGCAGGCAAGTGCAGGGTGATCGGCAAGCGTCTGGATCAGCCAGTACAGCATAGTAAGGATAACCCGAACGGCGAGGCGTCAGGCACGGCGGAGAAAACGCCCGACGCCTCGCACAGGATAAGATTACACGGTGACTTCGCCCGGCAACCGCGAGGTGCGGTAACCGCGCAGATCGACATAGACGTTGCCGTCGGTATCGACCACCTGTACGTCATACGACGCTCCGCCGTCGATGGCAGCGACAAGCGCATAGAGGCGTCGCCCTTCGGCGCGCTCGGGCTGCCGGTGGATGGTGACGCTTCCGATAGCGGCGGGCAATGCCATTGCCCGTTGGGTGACCATCTCCCACATTCCTGCCGCCTGGAAGCAGAGTTCGATCAACCGCGGCGCGATGAGCATCGGCGCATCCGGCGCGCTGTTTGGCGGGAGACCATCCGCCATCAGCGCCACCGCCCGGTCGCCCATGACGCCAATGCGCTCCATCACCTGGTACGCCGGTCCGTGGAAGTACACCCGATAGATGCGCTCCCGGTCGATGTCGAGCGCTTCGGTCGATGGCGGCACAAAGTCGATTTTCCGTTCTTCGACCGGCGCCGCCGTGAGGTAGACCTCTCCGACGAAATGGGTATCGAAGCGCGGCGGCAGTTCGGGTCGCGGTTGCACCATGCCGCGCAGCGTTGTTTTCGCCACGAGCGTCCCGTTGCCGGTTGGGTGGATCGTCGCGCTCAGGTAGAGCGTGCGCGGCTGGTTGCGATGGAACTTGAACGGGCTGCTGAACTGCTCACTGATCGATGCGACGTGGAAGCCAGGCGTCAGGAGCGTCGCCAGCTCAGCGAACGCCTCGGTTCCCATCACGCCGGGCAACACCGGAACCCCATCGATCTGATGGTCGTAGAGGAACGGCTGTTCGTTCGGGTCGAGCGTCGTCTCCACCTCAATGCCGCCGTACAGCTTACAGGCTTTGACGTTCCCGATCATCAGGCGCCCCTCAGTATTGACCTTCGCCGGGTCGAGGCCGCCGGTTTCATCGAACTCCGCTGCCAGGATGCCGAGCCGCTGTCCGACGACGATCTCGCCGCGGAAGGCGCTCTTCGTCAGTTCACGGCGAATAGTCGGGATACCGGCTTCCGGCGGCAGCATGTCGATGCCCGCCATCTCCATAATCTTCGGAATGGAACCGCGCGTCGCCATACCGATGCCGCCCCAGGCCGTCCAGTCGATGGCGATGCCGCGCGTTTCCGGCCGCCAGGTGCGCATGCTGCTCGTCACTTTGCAGAGCAGGTCGTTGGCGGATGAGTAGTCCGACTGGCCGCTGTTGCCGAAGCGACCGGCGACCGAGCTGAAGACCACCGTCGCGCCGATCGGCATGCCCTTCGCAGCGTTCAGGATGCTGAAGTAGCCGTCCGCCTTGATGTCGAACACCAGGTCGAACTCCTTCGGCTCCTTGTCGGGCAGCGCCTTGGAGATCTCGATGCCGCCGGCGTGCAGCAGCACGTCGATCCGCCCGTAGCGCTCGCGCACATCGGCGATGACCGCAGCGACGCCCGGACCGTCGAGCAGGTTGACGCTGAAGTAGTGCGCCGTGCCGCCGGCGGCCTGCACCGCTTCGATGGCGCGCAACGCCGCCTCTTCACGCTCGATCGCCAGGATCTTGCGGTCGATCATCACCGGCGTCGGGCGTTCGCCCGCTGCGCGGAAGTCCTCGATCAACTTGCGCTTGAGCGCCTCTTTATCCTGGCGGAACAGCGCAATGTTCGGGTCGTCCGGGTTCGGTTTCGGCGTCAGGTCGAGCAGGTAGAAGACACCGCCCGACGCCGCCGCCAGGTCGGCGGTAATGGCGGACGTGATACCGCCTGCTGCGCCGGTGACGACAAACACTGTGTCCTTTCCAAGGGTCATACCGGGCGTGCCGTCGGCAGCCGGACGCTCCTCGAAGGTGACGGTGGAGCGCAGGTTGCCGCGATACCCGACCTCAACGACGCCGGGGTCGAAGAGGGTCTCGGCGATCAGCAGGTCTGCCGGTTCGGCCGTCCTGCGCCCTGGCTCGAAGTCAACCGCCTTGACCAGGATATCCTGCCGCTCGCGCTTGTACGACTTGGTGCAACCGACGACGGCGCCGCCAAGCGGCGCGGATGCGCCTTCCGGTCCGTAGCCGTGCAACCCGCCGAGCCGTGTCGCCGAAACCAGGAACGTGCCCGGTCCGACGAGTGTGTCGTACAGCGTGCGCAACGTCAGGTAGAGGTTCTTGACCCGCACCCGGTTCAATTCGCGCCAGGTCGCCAGGTCCATATCCTCGATCGCCGGTTCGACATCGAGCGCTGGCAGCCAGTAGACGCCGTGGATCGGTCCTTCCGCCAGCCACCCTTTGAGCCGTTGCTCCAGTTCTTCGGCGGATGGCGGCTCCTCGATGACCAGCGTGCCGACGCCGCGCTTCTCCAGGCGGTTGAGCAGCGCCTTGCCCACGCCGCCGCGGTCCATCATCACCACCACACGGGTGTTGCCATCGAGCGTAACGCCGGTCGGCTTGCACAGGTCGATCGCCGGGCGCAGCGCCGGAACGACGACGCGCCGCGGAACCTTGTCGGCATCCTCGACCGGCGCGAGTTTGACCGACGGTTGCGCTGCGGGTGCAGGCGCGGTCGTCGTCGGCGTTGCAGCCGCGACAACCCCGGTCGCCGGTGTCGCTGCCGCTCCTTCACCGGGTTTGAGATCAGGCCGGCGATCATAGACGAAGTTGATCACGTGGCGCAGGGTCGGATAGTCGCGCAGTTTCAGGTCCTCGACGCGCTCGATGCCGAACGCCTCACGGATCGCGGCGAACGTCTCCGCCTGCTTGACCGTGTCCACGCCCAGATCGGCCTCCAGATCGAGGTCGAGTTCGAGCATCTCCGGCGGGTAGCCGGTCTTCTCAGCCACCACCGCGAGCACGCGCTCGGTCACCACGTCTGCCGCAGGCGCCGGTGCGGGCGTCGCAGACGCTGCTGACGGTGCGGGTGCAGGCGCTGCCGCCGCAGGCGTCGCCGATGGCTTGAGATCGGGCCGGTGATCATAGACGAAGTTGATGACGTGGCGCAGGGTCGGATAGTCGCGCAGCTTCAGGTTATCAATCCGCTCGATGCCAAATGCCTCGCGGATGGCGGCGAACGTCTCCGCCTGCTTGACGGTATCGACCCCCAGATCGGCTTCCAGATCGAGATCGAGTTCGAGCATCTCCGGCGGGTAGCCGGTCTTCTCGGCAACGACCCCGAGCACCCGTTCGGTCACCGGGTCAGCGGCTGGCGCTGCCGCAGGCGCGGCTGCTGCGGCGACCGGCGCCGCTGCTGCCGCAGGCGCGGCTGGTGCGGCGGCTGCCACAGGCGCAGCGACCGCCATCGCTGGCGCTGGCGCGGTTTCAACCGCCGGCGCCGGCGCTGGCTTGAGGTCGGGCCGGTGTTCGTAGACAAAGTTGATCACGTGGCGCAGGGTCGGATAGTCGCGCAGTTTCAGGTTCTCGATCCGCTCGATGCCGAACGCCTCGCGAATGGCGGCGAACGTCTCCGCCTGCTTGACGGTATCGACCCCCAGATCGGCTTCCAGGTCGAGGTCGAGGTCGAGCATCTCCGGCGGGTAGCCGGTCTTCTCGGCAACGACATCGAGCACCTTTGCAGAAACCGGATCGGCTGCCGTCTCAGGCGCAGCGGGGGCAGGCGCTGCAACCGCTGGCGCTGCGACTGCCGCCGCAGGCGCTGCCGCTGGCTTGAGGTCGGGCCGGTGTTCGTAGACGAAATCGATCACGTGGCGCAGGGTCGGATAGTCGCGCAGTTTCAGGTTCTCGATCCGCTCGATGTTGAACGCCTCGCGGATCGCAGCGAACGTCTCCGCCTGCTTGACGGTATCGACCCCCAGATCGGCTTCCAGGTCGAGGTCGAGGTCAAGCATCTCCGGCGGGTAGCCGGTCTTCTCGGCCACGACATCGAGCACCTTTGCAGCGACCATATCAACGGCAGGCGGTGCAGTGACTGCCGGTGCGGCCACCGGCGCCGGCGACGCGGCGACCACCGGTGCGGCGGCGGGCGCCGGCGGCGCAGTGACCGCCGGTGCGGCGGAAGGTTTGAGTTCCGGCTTCTGCTTGTAGACGAAGCCAACCACGTCACGCAGGGTTGGGAAGTCGCGCAGGCGCAGATTTTCGACCTGTGGAATGCCGAACGCTTCGCGTACCGCAACGAACGTCTCCGCCTGTTTGACCGTATCGACCCCCAGGTCGGCTTCCAGGTCGAGGTCGAGGTCGAGCATCTCCGGCGGGTAGCCGGTCTTCTCGGCAACGATCTGCAACACCTTTTCGGTGACGCCATCAGTTACGGGCGCAGGCGCGGCTGGCGCAACCGGCGCAGGTGCGGGTGCAGGCGGCGGCGCAACCGGTGCAGGCGCAGGTGTGGGAGCGACTGGCGCAGGTGTGGGGGGCGCTGCTTCAACGGCTTTGCCATTGGTTGGAACCGGCGCCACCGGTGCAGGCGGCGGCGGTGGCGCCACCGGTGCGGGCGGCGGTGGCGCCACCGGTACCGGTTGCGGCGCCGGTGCATACTGGATTGCAGCCGGTGCAAACGTAACGCCATCGCCCGGTGCAGCGGCGCGCATCGTTGGACCGGTGCCTGGAACCCAGGTGCTGGGCGCCGGGCGGCGGGCTGGCGCTCCCTGCGCCTTGACGCGCAGCACGCGCTTGACCACTTCAGTTTCGGCGTGGTCGTACCCGCTCACCTGGTCGAGCCAGTAATCGTAGCGGGAGCGATTCTCGATACGCTCCACACTGCCGGGGATGCGGCGCAGCAGCGTCATCGCAATCTGCGAACCGAAGCCCGCTGCCAGGTGCAGCGCATACTGCACCGGATAGCGTCCGCCACGGCTGAGATTGAGCGTGCCGAGTTCGGGATCGACCTCTTTGTAATTCGGAACCGGCGGCACAATGCCGTGTTCGAGGATCTTGACCGCAATCACGTCCTCGATGCCGACCCCCATCGGATGCCCGGTGAAACCCTTGGTATTGGAGACAATCACCTGATTGGCGGCTTCACCGAAGGTCTTGCGCAGCGCGACGACTTCAGCCGATGCGCTGCCACCGCGCGCGGGGGTGTAGGTCTCGTGCGAGACGAAGACCAGGTGCGGCGCGATTGCCCGCCGGTCGATGCCGAAACGTCGTTCGGCAGCGGTCATCAGGCTGTTCATCACGCCGGCAATGTGCTCCACATCGAGGCGTGTGCCGTGGAAAGCGCTGTTCGCCGCCTCAGTGCTGAGCACCTCGACAATACCGCGCATGCCGCGTTCGCGCACTGCATCTTCGCTCTCGACCAGCAGCGCACAGGCGCCCATACCCAGGATCATCCCGTGGCGGCGGCGGTCAAAGGGCAACGCCGCTTCCTCGACGCGGTCATCGGTCGCGGCGGCGCCGGTCGCCAGGAAGCCCGCGCCGATCCACCCCAGCAAATGGTCGCTGGTGACATTATCGGCAGCAATCACGAGGACGCGGCGGCAGCGACCGGTGCGGATCCAGTCCTCCGCGATTGCAATCGCCTGGGTGGTCGCGGCACATGCAGCATTGACATGGGTGTTGGGTCCACGCGCGCCGATATACTCGGCGAACTGGCTATGCCCCATCGCCAGAATGCGGAAGAGGAAGCGCCGGTCGAAGACATACGGTTCGCGCTCGAGCAGATCGCGCAGTTCGCCGATGCGCCGGACGATCTCCGCCAGGGTTGCGGGATCGGTCGTCACCTGGCGCAGCGCCTCGAGCGCCTCCAGTTGCTCGCGACGATGCTCGTAGGTGTAGTAACGCTCGAACTCTTCGGCGATGCGATCCAGCCCAGGGAACGCCGAAGCGAAGATCACGCCGGTTTCGTCACGCAGCGCCTCCGGCAACATCCAGCGATCCGGCAAATCCTTGCCGGTCGTCGTTCGGCGGTAGGTCTGCACCAGCGGAATGCCCGCCTCGCGCAAAGCATCGAGACCGGCAGCCATCGCCAGTTGCGTCGTCGAGTCGAGCGCCTCGACCAGTTTCGCCGGCACGCCGTACTCTTCGCTCAGATTGAACGGTCCAGGGCGTCCGGCAAGGCGGATAACCTCATCGGGATCGGTGAGGGTCTCGAAACTGCCGCTGCCATCTTCACTCTTCACGACGCGCGTAATATTGCGCGCCAGCATCTGGCGGCGGAAGCGCTCCGGGATAAGATCGATGAACTGTTCGCCGTGCAGGATGCGCAGTGCGTTCTGCTCGTCCATCACCGGCTTTTCGGCGCCGGGCAGACCAAGACCCGTACCGGAGATGACGACCGAACCGGTTGGCGGCAGGTTGCGGTCGTACACCGGCGCGCCGGACGCCTGGAGCTGCGGCGATTGGGACCCTTGGAGCGCCTGGGCAAGCAATTTCCCAAGCGCATCGAGTGGAATACCGTTGACCATAGTCGCCTCTTCGACAGTCTGGCTCACAGAAACGCCGGCGGCAGCCGGCTGAACCGCAGGGACGCTAGCGGCAACCGGCGCAGGCGCGGGAGTGCTAGCGGGAGCCGGCGGTGGAGCGCTGGCGGGAACGGGAGCAGGCGCAGCCGTTGTCGCGGCGGCAGCCGCCGTGCTGGTCTGAGCGCTGCCATCTTTCTGCACGGCTGCCGTTTCTTCAGCGAGACCATACCCGGCAGCGTACAGGCCACAGAGCGCCTGGTTGAAACTCTGGAGCGTACCGGTCTTTGGATGGTTCGTAAAGAGCGACACCACATCGGGCTTATTGCCGAGCACATCGTCCACGAACCCCTTGAGCGCCTTCTTGGGACCGACCTCGACAAAGCAGCGCGCCCCTTCGCGGTAGAGCGTTTCAACCCCCTTGACCCACTGCACCGGCGAAGCAATCTGCTTTTCGAGAATATCCTTGATCTCCTCGACCGTCGTCGGGTAGAGTTCGCCGGTCACATTTGCAACCAGCGGGATGCGCGGCGGCGCGATATGGAAACGATCAAGCTGTTGACGCAGCGGACCGGACGCCGGTGCGACAATGCTCGTATGGAACGCATGGCTGACCGGGATGCGCTGCGCCTGGTATCCCTTTTGGGTGAAGACCTCGATCGCCTTTTCGACCGCCTTGCTGGCGCCACCGATCACCACCTGGTTATAGGAGTTGATATTCGCCGGGATCACATACCCATCGATCTCTTTGAGGGTGCTCAATACCACATCGAGGGGCGCCATCACCGCCGCCATCCAGCCATTGTCGTCCACCTTGACCTTGCTCATCTCAGCGCCGCGCGCCGCCGACGCTTCGAGCGCCTCGGCGAACGGCATGATGCCGGCAGCGTTCAGTGCGGCATACTCGCCGAGTGAGTGCCCCATCACCATGTCCGGCTCGAACCCATATTCCTTGAGCAGGCGGCAGAGGGCGGCGTCGAGCATCAGCATCGCCGGTTGGGTGATCGCCGTCTGCATCAGATCGTGTTCCGCCTGCTTGAGCGCGGCGGGGTCGTTCGCATCGATGTAGATATAACTGGTGAGCGGCCTGCCCAGGATTGGCGTCATCACCGCGTCGCCCTCCTTGATGACCTCGGCGAACGCCGGTTCGCTGAGCAATTCCCGCCCCATGTTGACATACTGGCTCCCCTGACCAGGGAAGAGGAAGGCGATCTTGCCCGGTTTGGGACCGCTGCCGCGGAAGACGCCTTGCGCTTGCAGCGCCTTCCATGCAGCGGGATTGTCGAAACCTGCCGCCTTTTGCGCTTTCTTCAAGCGATCGAGCAATTCGTCGTGGTTGCCGAAATCGATAACCACACGCTCTGGCTGCGCCAGTTCCTTCGGATCGGGCGGCTCGATTGGCGGCGTCCAACCACTCTCGACCTTCTGGAAGAACGCATCGATCTTATCTTTGAGTTCCTTTGGCGTCGATGCACCGATTGCCAGAATGCCGCGCAGCGGCTTCTTCTCAGAACGCAGACGCGGGCCGGCGGGCGGCGGCGTGCTGGCCGAAACCGTAGACGCCGCCGTGCTCATAGCGACGGTTGCGCTGCCGGATGCGCTCGCCTGTGGCACGGCGGCGCCGGCGTACACCTTCGGCTCGGTGCGGATCATGCCGGGAATATATTCTTCCAGAACGATATGGAAATTGGTTCCGCCGAAGCCATAGGCGCTGACGCCGGCGCGGCGCGGCGTATTGCCGCGGCGTTCCCACTCGCGCGCCTCGGTGAGCAGGTAGAACGGCGTGGCGCTAAAGTTAATATTCGGGTTGGGCTTCTCGCAGTTCAGGGTTGGCGGCAGAATCTTGTGGTAGATCGCCATAACCGCCTTCAGCAAGCCAGCCGCACCCGCGCCCGCCTTGAGGTGCCCGATGTTGCTCTTGACCGAGCCAAGCCCGATGCTGCCACGTTCCGCTCTGCCGAAGCACGACGACAGACTTTCGACCTCGACGACATCACCGACGCGCGTGCTGGTGCCATGCGCTTCGACGAGCGTCGCCGTCGCCGGATCGAGACCCGCGTCCTGCCAGGCGCGCTCAACGGCGAGGATCTGTCCGATCGGGTTCGGCGCCGTAATGCCTTTACCCTTGCCATCGGACGACCCGCCAACGCCGCGAATGACCGCGTAAATGCGATCTCCATTACGCTCGGCGTCAGCCAGTCGTTTGAGCACAAAGGCGGCGGACCCCTCACCCATCACGAAGCCATCGGCGCCATCGCCGAACGGTCGCGTCCCGGTGGCGGAGAGCGCGCCGATCTTACAGAACTTCACGAACGTACTGGCGCCCATATTGCGGTCCACGCCGCCGCTGACCACAGCATCGCACTGATGCTGGATCAGTTGCTCGCACGCTGCATCAATGGCGGCAAGCGTCGAGGCGCAGGCGGCATCGGTAATAAAGTTTGGACCGCGCAGATTGAGCACATTCGCCACACGCCCCGACACGATGTTGGGCAGCTCGCCGGGCATCGTATCTTCGGTCACCGGCGGAAGGGTACGGTCAAGTTCCGCGTGCCACTGCGCAATCAGCGCCTCCTGCACCTCTCGCGGCAACCGCCGCCAGGCTTCGGTGCGTTCGAGCAAGTGAACATACTCGGGGAACACAACGCGCTGATGGGTGATGTAGTGCAATTCACCGCCCATCGCCGTTCCCAGGATCACGCCAGTGCGGTCGGTATCGAGCGCGCGCTCAGGATAGCCATAGTCGGCAAGCGCCTCGGCGGCAATCGTAACCGCCCACTGCTGCCCCTCGTCCATCGCAGCAGCGACGCGCGGCGGGATCTTGAAGCGTTTCCAGTCGAAGGTAAACCCGCGCACCCAACCGCCGATCTTCGAGTAGGTCTTATCCGGCGCGGAGGGATCGGGATCGTAGTAATCCGCGATGCTCCAGCGTTCCGGCGGCGTTTCGGTAATACTGTAGCGTTTGTTCAGAATATTGGACCAGAAGGCGGGCGCGTTCGGAGCGTCGGGAAGAATCGCGCCCACCCCGACAATCGCAATCGCCCGTTCTGCTGAGTCACTCATCGTTATCTCCCCTTTCAGGCTGCCGGGAATGCCTCGGCCAGTTTCGCCGCAACAAAGTCCATATCTGCGATCTGCCCGGCCTGTGCAGCAAAGATAGCGGGCAGATTGAGCGTATTTGCCAGGTTCGGATCGGTCTGACCGGCGCCGATGAGCCAGGCGAGACCATCGCTAGCGACCTTGTAGGCGGCCATGCGCGCGAAAATCCGCGCCAGCGCCTGTTCGGTCGGAAGATCGAGACCAGAAGCGACGGTTGGCTTGCTGGTGACCCGTTCACTAAAGATAGCCGCCGTTTCCGCCCAGGCGATCAATTCGCCGAGGCGGAACAGAATATGCTGATTGCGGGTCAGGCGGTCGATACGGGCGCGCTCAAGAATATTCGCCAGCGCATGCATTGCCAGCGCAGCGACATTCGCGCCGTTGTTCGGTTCGCGCTGATGCACCTGCTCGACGCGCGCCGCCCAATCGCGGTAGTAGGCGCCCTTGGTCTTCAGGTGGAATTGCCAGCGGTCGCGGGCGATCGTCCACTCCATAATCTCGGACGTGCCCTCATAAATGCAGGTGATGCGCACATCGCGCTTGATCTTCTCGACCATGTACTCTTTGGTGTAGCCATAACCGCCGTGGACCTGAATAGCATCTTCGGCAGCCTTATTGCCGGCTTCAGTCGCCATATACTTCGCCACGGCGCCTTCGGTCTGCTGCTGATCGTTGCCGCCATCGATCGTCTCGGCAACCCACTCGATATAGTGGCGCGCCGCTTCGAGGCGGGCGACATTGGGTACGATCAGTTTATGGGTCAGCCCCTGCTGCTGGCTGAGCGGCTTTCCGCCCTGAATGCGTGTTTGCGCATAGCGAATAGCGCGGCGCATCGCTTCCCATCCGGCGCCAAGACCAAACGACCCAACCATCAGGCGGGTATAGCCAAAGACCGCCGCCGCCTGCGCCAGTCCTTTGCCTTCCTCACCGCCCACCAGCCGGTCAGCAGGAACGAAGACCTCATCGAGGAAGAGCGCAGCCGTATTCGAGGCGCGGATGCCGTGCTTATCCTCCGGTTTGCCTTTGGTGAAACCGGGTGCATCGTGCTCAACGATGAACCAGGAGATGCCGCCGGGCGCATTCGCCAGGATCGTATAGATCTTGGCAACGCCGCCATTCGAGATCCACTGTTTGCGCCCGCTGATCTTGTACCCGATCACCTTGCCATCTTCGACCACCGGCACGGCTTTGGTCGTCAGCGTCGCAAGGTCGGAGCCAGCCTGCGGCTCGGTGGCGCCATACGCCACGAGCAGCCCTTCCTCGGCGATGCGTCCCATCCAGTATTTCTTCTGCTCTTCGGTGCCGCCGACGGTAATCGGATCGGTGCCGAGGAATGTTGCCAGGACGCCGGTTGCAATGCCGAGATCAATGGCAGCCATCGCTTCCGACACGCGGTAAATATCGTATGCCCCGCCGCCCAAACCGCCGTACTCTTCGGGGATGAACAGCAGGTGAATGCCCAGTTTGTTGGGGTCGTACAGGTCTTTCAGCACTTCAGCCGGGAATTCGTCATTGTGGTCGAGATGGCGGAGATATTCGGGCGTCAGTTTCCGGTCGGCGTATTCGCGCAACGTCGACAGAACCATATCGAGCGTTTCGACATCCAGAGTGGTCATTGCAGGCTCCTCCTCACAACGTACCGCGTGGTACACACATACTTGTACCCGACTTCACGGAAATCCTTGCAGATTGTACCGATGCGCACTGCGGCATGCAGGAAAGAACTATCTATCGTATGGAAAGAACTCTTCACCTGCTTGTAACTTTTGCGATACACTGCGTTGTATGATAAGAATGAAGCATACCGCATTGTACTTCTCAGGTCTGGCGCTGGCGCTCCTTTCGGTTGTATGCCTTGTCATTGGCGCCGGGACAGGCGCCGGTGAACGGGAACGACGGAACCGACAGATCGAACGCCTTAATGCGCGCGCCTTATGGGAGCAACGTCCATTCCGCGACTACCGGCTGGTGGTGGAGGACGGCGACTGCACCTACGACGTCGTGGTGCGTCAGGGACAGATCACCGGCAGCTACCGCGACAGTTGCAATCTCCGCGCGCGCACGATCGAAACGTTGTTTCTTGTCGCCGAAGGCGACGGAACCATCACGCCGGTGTGCGGCGCGAGCGGGTGTGCGTGTGAAACGCATATCCACGTCCGCGCCGAGTATGATCCGACGTTGGGTTATCCGCGTTCACTCATCATCGAGGCGACGCTGCGACCAAACTGGCGCCACCAGGACTTCTGGCGCAGTATGCTGGCGGGCAAAGGTGTAGCCCTGTGTCATGGCGCAAACCGACGAACGATCAGCGTGTTGTATGTCGACGCGGCGCTGTGAATCTCCCAAAAAGCGTCAGGGTCGGATGTCTGCTCCTGGCGTTCTCTCTGCGATACCGGTCCTGGCATCGCTTATGGACGGCTCGGCGTTGCGTCGGGACCTGGAATGCGGAAAGGGTATGGCTTCTCATTCGTCGTCGTATACTATTCTTACATAAAGCGCCAAAGATTGCAACCTTCTCTTGTGGTCAAATGGCCGCTATCGTGGGCTGAAATTGATGGGAGGCGAGAGGGGAGAGGCGAGAGGCGAGAGGGGAGAGGCGAGAGGGGAGAGGGGAGAGGCGAGAGGCGAGAGGCGAGAGGCGAGAGGCGGGAAGGTTGCAGGTGGGCAGGCGAGCAGGCGGGCAAGTGAGCAGGTGCATTCACGAGCGTGGCTCTAACTCCTAATTCCTGACTTCCTAACCCCTCACCCGATTTCATTCTTTTTACTCAATACGACGTCGGATAGCAGGGTTGGCGCATTTCCTTCGCAAACGCCGTATCTTTTCGGCGCATTTCTGCATTGTTATTAACCAGGAAAGGATCTGCGAGGAGAACGCCTATGTCCCGCATTGTCTGCCTGTCGGATACGGTCTCGCTGGTGCGTCTGGCGCGCGAGGAAGTGACCGCTTGTGGTCATCTTCTGACCCCTCTCCCTGGTGCAAGGCTCAACGATGCGCTCCGTCGGGCAGTACGGCAGGCGGCGCCGGATGTGGTGCTGTTTGAACTGACCAATGCGCTCGACAACCCGCATATCTACTTCTTCCTGCGCTCCGATCAGGCAACGCGCCATATTCCGGTGATCCTCCTCTCGTCCCGCCCCGATCTCGAACTCCTCGCTGCTGCGCTCGGCGCCGATGGCTACCTTTCGCTCCCGCTGGATCGAGCAGCGTTGCGTGACACGTTGAGTGCGTATCTGGACATCCGAGTCCCGGCTTGCGCGCCACGCATCGACGTTCCTCGTTCAACCGTGCAGCGGTACGCTTCGTTGATGCAGCGGCCGCCGTTGATGGCGCAAGTGGCGGCTGGCGTGTCGATGGTATAGAACAGGGAACACGGTACTCATCGCAGCGCTCGGATTACATGCTCATTTACGCAGATGCGCCTTGCCATCTCAATGATCGCAAGATGACCCGCAAGATTTTGCCCAACTGTCTGCACGGCTCGCAGAACCTCGCGGTACGGTAATACACATCCTCTACAGTAATCCCATATTCCTCAGCGACCTGTGGTCGGAGATGACCGTCACCAACCGGCGGCGGGCGGGCGAGGCGGGTGCGGTCACGCCCGCAGTCGGCGTCCGCTGCGCGCGGGGGCGGGCGGAGATGACCGTCACCAAGCGGTGGCGGGCGGGTGAGGCGGGTGCGGTCACGCCCGCGGTCGGCGTCCGCTGGGCGCGGGGGCGGGCGGAGATGACCGTCACCAAGCGGTGGCGGGCGGGCGAGGCGGGTGCGGTCACGCCCGCGGTCGGCGTCCGCTGGGCGCGGGGCGGGGCGCAGGTGACGGTCATCGCTGGGGGGCGCAGTTACGTTGTCGTCCTTTCTTTCATCAAGGCAACCGCTTCCAGGGCGTCGTCCTTGTTTCTTTCAAGCAGGATGCGCTCGAAGACCTCGAACAGGCTGATGGGTTTTTCGATGACAGGCGCAAAGAAGTTCGCATTCCTGCCATCAGTAAAATATTCCAGCCAACCGGAAGAATCAACCACGTTCATCCTCGATCTTCCTCTTCGCGCTCAGTGTCACTGCTCATGCCTCTGAGGAATCCGCGCGCGGTCTTGAGGTCCCGTACAGGCACGATTTCCAGACGGTTGCCGTACACGATGAAGCGCACCTTCTGTCCTGGTTTGACGTTCCATTCTCGCGGATGGCGCACGGGATGACCACCTGATACGTTGAGGAAATCGTTGCCGTGTCTATAATCTTACTCCTGCTGATCGAACAAAGAAATGTAAGACTATTCCACCATGCTGCGGTTTCATATGAAGCACGATCCGCCCGTCTTCTCACCACAACCTTCACTCTTCGCCTCGCCACAGGCGTCTGTGTCCTGTTCTAACGCCTCTACGCCGGCGTACCCGCCGCCGGTTCGGGTGGCTCATCGGTTTCGGCGGCGGTTTCATACGGCAGCGCGGTTGACCCATCCGGTACGGGAGATGCGTTCTCCGCGCACTCATGGTTGCCTGGCGCAATCTCTTTCAACTGTTGCTGCACCAGGTCGTGCAGGGCTGCCAGCGTTGCTTCGGCAGCCGCCGGGTCGCTGCTCAACTGCTGGTGCACCGTATCGAGTTGCAGATTGATATATGCCAGGGTATGGTGCATCCCGTCGCGCATATCCGCCAGCGCCTGTTCACGGCTCTGCAGCATGTCCAGGCGCCGCAGCAGCGGCGTCACCCGTTCGATCTCGGAGTGAGCGGCGTGCAGGTCGCGCTCCAGGAGGGCGCGTTCCTCCCGCTCGTCGAAGAAGAGCCGGATGTACAGAAACAGCAGCGGCAGCCAGGCAATGACAGCCGTAAGACCCGCTGCACTTCCCCAGCGCTGTGTTGCCACGGCATCGTACAGCCCAATCGGTCCTGCCAGCGTCAGGAGCAAGATCGGAAACGGCAACCACCAGCGCCGGATCGGCGCTGCGGCTGCAACCTGCCCCAGCATTGCCAGCAGCAGCAGGGCGAACCACCCGCTCGCCGGCGCCAGCGCCAGCACCAGAACATACTCAACAGCCAGGACAATCAAGAGGTCGCGGTAGGACGGAGGCCACTCGCCGCGCGCGTGACGCACCGGCGCCCAGAGCCAGCGGTGCGCGATCAGGAATGCCAGCGCCAGCAGAAGCATCCAGAGACCGCGCGCGTTCCAGAGACCGCCGTGCCGGGCTGCGTCGAACAACCCCGCGCCAATGGCGACCGTCAGAAACGCATCCCAGAAGACGGCAAAATGACGCCGCCAGGATGCGTGATGAGTGACAGGTGACGGGTGATGAGCCATGCAGTCTGCACTGAGTGACGAGTAATGAGTGATGAGGCCACGAAGTTGGCATCATTCGCAGAGTAAATATCTGGTTCTCACTTTGCGCCTTTGCGCCTTTGTGTGAGTCTCATCGAGACGTCACACAACCGGCGGGCGCCGCCGCCCGTATCCGGTCGCCTGCTCGAAAGCGTGCGCCAGTTGCAACACGCCAAAGTCATTGCGGTAGCGCCCGACCAGTTGCAATCCAACCGGCAATCCGTCGTTCGTGAACCCGGCAGGAACAGCAATGACCGGCAGGCTGGTGATCGAGACGTAATAACACGACCGCATCCAGTCGATGTACGTTTCCATCGCAACACCGTTGATCTCCGTCACATACGGCTGCTCGATGGGGAAGGGCGGAACCTGGACAACCGGCAGCGCCAGGAACTCATACGTCTTCATGAATCGGCGCATCCGGTGGTAGAGCGCCGTGCGCAGCCGTTCGGCATGCCCGATCTGCGGTCCTTTCAGGGCGCGTCCTCGTTCGATCTCCCAAAGAATGGTCTCTTTGATCAGGTGACGATGGGTGTCGGCAAGTTCGCCGAATTTTTGTTCATATCCCCAGGCGCGCCATATCCTGAACGCTTCGTCGGCGCCGCTGAAATCCGGTTCGACCTCTTCGACGATACAACCAATCGCTTCGAGCGCCGGGCGCGCCTCTTCGAGCACGGCGGTTACCTGTGGATCGACAGGCAACCCGCCGGCGGTGCGGCTCCACGCCACCCGCACGCCGCGGAAGTCGCGTTCGAGCGGCTGCCGAAAGTGCGCCCCCGGTTTCTGGAGCGCAATCGGCGAGCAGGGGTGCGGTCCGGCAATCGCGCTGAGCATAAGCGCAGCATCCGCGACAGTACGCGCCATTGGACCGAGCACGCTGAGGGTTTGCCAGGCGGCGCGATCCGAGCAGGACGGCACGCGCCCCGGCGATGGACGGAAACCGACCACGTTGCAGAAACTGGCCGGGTTGCGCAGTGAACCGCCGGTATCGCTGCCGTCGGCAATCGGGAGCATACCGCACGCCAGGGCAACGGCTGCGCCGCCGCTGCTGCCGCCGCAGGTCTTCGAGAGGTTGTAGGGATTGCGGGTGGCGCCAAAGACCGGGTTGAACGTCTGGGAGCCGGCGCCGAACTCGGAGGTGTTGGTTTTGCCGATCATGATCGCGCCTGCCTTGCGCAGGCGGATTACGATCAGGTCATCGACGGCGGGAACGAAATCGGCATAGATCGGCGAGCCGAACGTGGTGCGCACCCCTTTCGTCTGCACCAGGTCTTTATGCGCCACCGGCAGCCCGTGGAGCGGACCGACATCATCGCGGTGATGCAATGCGGCATCGGCGGCGCGCGCCCGTTCGAGCGCCTGCTCCGGCAGCAGCGTGACGATCGCGTTGACATGCGGATTTGTGCGTTCGATCTGGCGCAGGTGCGCTTCCATCACCTCGACGCACGACACCTCACGGCTACGGATACGCCGTGCAAGTTCAACGGCGGTCAGGAAACAGAGATCGTGCGGGTCGGTCATCATCATCCTGGGCCAGCCATCCCCACCGCCAGGAGGGTGACAAAGGCGAGAATGCACAGGAATGCGCTCAACGCCAGTTGGATATACCCCATAGTGATCCCGGCTCTGGCGCGTCCGCTTCCGCCGAGCCGCCCGTTCGACGCGGCAATCTCACGGCGCGCGCGGTGTCCTGCTACAATGGCGATGATCGAACAGATGACCGGCGCCGTAAACCAGCCAAGAATGCCGAACACCAGACTGACGGTGGCTGCCGTGCTGATCGGCAGTGCGGATGTTTCGTAACCACCCGGCACATACGATGCCGTCTCCCCAGGAAATGAAGGATTGAATAATGGAGTGGTCGGCTTGCCTGCGCTTGAAACACGGATCTGCATGCCACAGAATGGGCAGAACTGTACGTCCGATTCCTCGATCAGACCGGCGCAACTCGGACATCTCATGTGCGTCCTCCCAGTTCACGCACTCTGGCGGCAACATCGGGGGCAGTGACCAGCGCCTCGCCGACGAGCACGGCATCGGCGCCCCAGGAACGCACCAGTTCGACGTGTTCGGCGGTGAAGATTCCGCTTTCACTGACCAGCAGCGGACGGTTTTCCGCCGGCAGAAGCATTGCAAGGCGGCGGGTCGTTTCCAGCGTCGTCGTAAAACTGTGCAGGTCACGATTGTTAACGCCGATGATGGTTGCGCCAGCCGCCAGCGCGCGCCGGAGTTCGTCTTCGTTATGAACTTCGACGAGCGCCTGCATACCAAGGTCGCCGGTCAGCGCCAGCAACACTGCCAGGGTCTCATCGTCGAGCGCGGCGACGATCAGCAGCACGGCGTCGGCGCCATAGGCGCGCGCCTCCACCACCTGGTAGGGGTCGATAATGAAATCTTTGCGCAGCAGCGGCGCGGGTGGCGCTGCACCCCGGTCAAACAGGGCGCGTATCCCTTCCAGGTATTTCAAGTGACCCTGAAAGAAACGGATGTCGGTCAACACCGAAATAGCAGCAGCGCCGTTGCTGGCATAGGTCCGCGCCAGCGCCAGCGGATCAAAGTTTTCGATCAGCACTCCTTTCGATGGCGACGCCTTCTTGACCTCGGCGATCAGGGCGATAGGGCAATGGGCGCGCAGCGCAGCGCCAAAGTCGCGCGGCGGCGGTGCGGCGTCTGCCCGGGCGCGCAGGTGTTCGAGCGATATCTTGATGCGCTGCCGCTCAACTTCGGTGCGTTTGTGCGTGAGAATGCGGGTGAGCACTGTGTCCATAGCGTGAGAACCGAGAACTGAGAACCAAGAACCGAGAACCGAGTTGCGGGTCAGGTGTTAGTTACGGGTCAGGAGACAGGGATTGATACGGTCTGCGCGCCGCTTTCGCCCATCCCGTTTCTGCCCCTTGCCTTTCCCGCGTTCAACGTTCGACCACCTCTGCAGCGTCATTTGATCGACCGGCAAGCTGGAGTTCTTCGACCGCCGCCTGAATCTGCGGGTCGTCCTCGAATGCGTAGCGCCACCATTCGACCTCGACGACACGATCCGGTCGGACGCCCTGACCTTCGAGGATCGAACCATCGGGCAAACGGAAGATCAGTTCCGCCAGCCAGAAGCGCGATCCGTCGTCGAGATCGTACCCGATCAGATTTTCGGTGTTACCGGCGCTCGGTGTGCCAATGACTTGCGCCCGTCCGCGGAACTGCATGCCGGCGGCAAACATCTCGGCAGCGCTGGCGGTTTCGTCACTGGTCAGCACAACAATCGGGGTTTGAGCGAGCATGGGCAGTGTTTTTCCCGATGGAACATCGATACTGAATGATCGATCACGTCCGCTGCTGCTGCCGATTGTCCCCCCATCAAGGAATAATCCGAGGGTCCGCCGGAGCATATCAAGCCGTCCCCCGCCGTTCGTGCGCACATCGAGAATAAGTCCATCGAGCGGACCAGATTGATAGAGTGATCGGATTGCATCTGCAACCCGCTCGTCGAGCGCCGAGATGTTGAAGGTGTCGATCAGAACCACGCCGATGTCGGTTCCCGGCACGCGACGCGCCTCGACGATCGGGAAAGCATCGGGGGGAATAACCTGCCGGATGACCGTAACATCGCGCACGGCGCCGCGATTGTCGATAATCTGGAGTTGCACCGGCGTTCCGGGTTGCCCGCGCACGACAGTGATAGGACCGCCCGGACCAAAGGCGTCCGTGTCGCTGACCGGCACGCCATTGACGGCAATGATCAGGTCGCGCGGCTGAAGCCCTGCCTGCTCCGCCGGACCGCCGGGAGCCAGGCGGGTGATCAGAATCCCTTCCTCCAGTTCACGGATCATGGCGCCGATGCCGGCATACGCCACTCCGCCATCGAAGCGCGCCGCCTCTTCCGCCACTTCCTGGGGCGTGTCGAAGCGCGTATGATCATCGCCAAGCCGCCCGACCATCTCTTCGATCAGCGCGTAGAACTCCGCTTCCGAAGCGGCGCGGGCAATGCGCGGCTCAAACTCCTTGCGCACCGCATCCCAATCGACGCCGCCGTAGTCCTCATACACATACCGGTCGCGCACCAGCGTCCAGACATCCTCGAAGACAGACTGTCGTTCGCCAGCAGTCAGCGGTGCGAGTGTGGGAGTTGGCAGAATCGGATATGGCGTAACCGTTGGCGTCGCAGTGGGTGCAGGAGTTGGCGTTGGTGTTGCAGTTGGCGTTGGGCGTGGCGTGTCGGTTGGCGTGAGGGTCGGCAGCAGTGTGGACGTTGGCGGCGGTACGGGCGTTGCGACGGGCGGCGGTCGGAACGTCACGGGCAGGTTGCCACAGCCCGCCAGCACAACAACGAGCAGCACAGTGATGAAGTGAAGGCTACGAGTCATCATGGTTCCATTGTACACGAGAAAATGCTACTCTGCGTCCTTGCTCAACAGGCGACATTGTACGCCAGCGGGTCTGGGCAGGAATGGCCAGACATCATCCTGCGCTGCGGGCTGAAGCCCTTGCTGAGAACGTCCAAGCCCCTGCGGGGCTGCGCGCCAC
>CALGYB010000041.1 GCA_937935075.1 uncultured Roseiflexus sp.
GTTTGCTGATAGACGGTGTACCACGGCGGCGGAGCGTTGGGCATCATGCGCCAGGGCGCTCCCGTGCGATGCGCTGAGCCTGCCGAAGCGCGGACGATGCAATCGCCCCCCCCTTTCCCCCCCCGCAGGGGGGAAAGGGGGGGGCGCAGCGCGTGGTTGCGCTGCGGGGCGTCTTCGGTCACGAAGGTCAGGGAGGGAGCGCGGCGC
This sequence comes from uncultured Roseiflexus sp., assembly GCA_937935075.1. Taxonomy (GTDB): domain Bacteria; phylum Chloroflexota; class Chloroflexia; order Chloroflexales; family Roseiflexaceae; genus Roseiflexus. The sequence goes on from CALGYB010000041.1 coordinate 208, forward strand.
CTGAGCCAGTCGAAGCGACGAAGGCCCGCTCCGCGTCGCTCACATCGCTTGGATAGGGTTGACGTGTCATGCTGAAATCATACCACGTGTATCTCTGAAGTGCATAACAGGCTCTAGGGATACGATTACACCCAACCGGGCGCGTATTTCATCACTGTCGTCACGCACCACCACACGCATATGTTTGGCGAGGTAGTGGGTGGGGCCATGCGGTTGAACGCATGGGGCGACATTGTGCGCGACGAGTGGTTCAAAACCGCCCAAATCCGGCCGTATGTCCAATTGTGGAATCCTGTTTATCTGCCATGCTTGCTTATCCATTCACACATCGCCGGTATGTCGCATTTGCGCTCATTTTCCTGTAGACCTACCCGCTATTCTGTGCTATACTACCGATTGTGACCCAAACCACGATCCCAGCGTCGGTATCGTTCCTCGCCGCGTTTCTATGACTTCACACTCGATTGTTTGGGTGGCGAAGGCTCGTCGGCGGTATTCATCGCTGACGCAGGTCAGGCGCGGCTTGCAAATCCAGTATAAGGAGAGGACGATGACTCAGACAGAACACGAGATGCTGCGGTGTCCGCATTGCGGCGCAGAGTGGCGCCCGACAACACCGGTAACCGGCCGGGAAATCAGTTGCCCGGTTTGCTTGCACCGCTTCGAAGCGCCTGATGTCCTGGAAGAGCGCCACTCTTTCAGCGTGCGCGATTTCGCCGAACAGATCAGCGCGCTGATCAACCGTGCGCGAACCGAGGGCTTGAGCAGCGATGTCATTACCAATGTGCTGCGCGATGAACTTGCCTACAACGCGGAGTTAGCCAATCCCAGCCATACCTTCCACGTCCAGATCGTCGATCTTGGTCCGGCTGAGGGCGCTATACGCACGCTGCCCCCCAACGAAGCGCGCATGATCCTGCAGCGGCGCAGCACGTCGATCATCAAGCGCTGATATGTGAAGCACAGGCTCGCCTGCGGCAAACGTCGCTTTGTCGGTGGTTCACATCTGCAAAAACCAGGCGGACTGCGAGCGGGTGGTATTTGCTGTCGCTGCCACCCGACAACCAGCGCCCAATGATGTGCGCACCTGTGCGCCGGTTCTCCGGGCATTCTCCGTGTTTCCACGCTTTCGTTCGAGCGCCCTCATCAGGGCGCGATTGAGTATTGTTATCAGGGTGTTTCCATGAATCCTGCCGTGTTCGCTCGTGATCTCGTCCGTCGATTCGCATCAGTTGCGACTACTGTACAACAATCTTTGCCACGATTGCGTCAGCGTCCGCCGCTGTCGGATCGCCCGATTCGCGGGGTGATCCTGACAACGGAACAACTTGAGGAACGGGCGCGCACGCTTGCCGCTGAACACACGATTGTGATGCAGCCCGGGAAGGCGGGGGCGCTGCTGGCGTCGGTGGATCGCAATCATCGCCTGCTGCAACTGGCGTATCAGACGCTTGCCGCAGACGCTGCGCAACGCCAGCCGCTCACGCCAGCTGCTGCCTGGCTGGTCGATAACTATCACGTGATTGTTGGACAGATCCGCGAGATCCGGCAGGACCTGCCAGGCGGCTATTATCACGAACTTCCGAAACTGAAGGGGGGGCCTCACAACGGCAGGCCGCGCGTCTACGCCATGGCGCTCGAACTGGTCGAGCATACGGACGGGCGTATCGATCTCGAACAGTTGACGCGCTTCGTGCTGGCGTATGAGGCGGTGGCGCCCTTGTCGATCGGCGAAATCTGGGCGATTCCGATTATGCTGCGCGTCGGCCTGATCCAGAACCTGGGACGCCTGGCGCGCCTCATGCTCGACGAACGTCATCTCCGGCTCGAAGGCGCAGCATGGGCGGAGCGTATCCTGGCGCAGAAAGATGTCGGCTCATTCGAAGGAAATACGGCTTTCCGCCAGCTTGCACACGCCCATCCGCAATTGCCGTTGCCGCTTGCCGTCGAGTTGATCCAGCAACTGCGCAGCCAGGAGGCCGAGTTCGACATTGCCCGGTTGATGGTCTGGCTCGAACAGCAGCCCTCTCTTCCGTACAATACTGCCGAAGAAATCATTCTCGCCGAACAGCGCCGTCAGTCCGCCAATCAGGTGTCGGTTGCCAACACGATTACGAGTATGCGGACGATGGACGCAGTGGACTGGCCCGACTGGTTCGAGCGCGTCAGCATGGTCGAGCAGATTCTGCGCCAGGACCCGGCAGGCGCGTATGGACGGAGCACCTTCGCCACCCGCGACCGCTATCGCCACGAACTCGAACGTCTGTCGCGGCGCAGCGGTCTGAGCGAAGATGCAATTGCGCGACGTTTGATCCGGATTGCACTCCAGGCGCAGGAAGAGGGTCGTTCCTTGCGCGAAACGCATATCGGCTATTACCTGGTGGACGAAGGGCGCACGGCATTCGAGGCGGCGCTCGGATGTCGCCTGACGACTGGCGAGGTCGTGCACCGCGCCGTGCTGCGGCATCCCGAAGCTGTCTATCTGGGCGCCATCGCCGCAGGAACGATCGCCATTACGGCGGCGGGCTGGCGCTTCGCCCGATCCGGCGGACAGGACAATGGGATTGACACGCCGCCGATCCTCTCTGCCGCACTCTCACTCACGGCGGTGCTGCCCGCGTTTGCGCTGGCAAAAGAACTGGTTGATCGCGTCGTTACTCGCCTGACTCCGCCACGTGTTCTGCCGCGCCTCGACTTCCGTGACGGCATTCCCCGCGAGTTGCGCACGATGGTTGTGGTGCCAACGCTGCTGTTGACGTCGGATAGCATCCGCACGCAGATCGAGTCGCTGGAGGTGCTGGCGCTTGCCAATCAGGATCCGCACCTGCACTTCGCGCTGCTCACCGACTTCGCCGATGCGCCGCAGCCGCACATGCCCGAAGATGAGGCGTTGTTGACGCTGGCGGTCGAGCGGATCAGGGCGCTGAACGAGCGCTACGGCAGTGATCGCTTCTTCCTGTTTCACCGCCGCCGCATCTGGAATGAGCGCCAGGGATGCTGGATGGGTTGGGAGCGTAAACGTGGAAAACTCGAGGAATTCAATCGCCTGCTCGTCGGTGCGGCGGATACGACCTACGAAACATTCATTGGCGACCTCAGCGTTCTACCGCAGGTGCGCTATGTCATCACACTCGACGCCGATACGCAGTTGCCGCGCGATGCCGCGCGCGCGCTGGTCGGCACACTCGCGCATCCGCTCAACCAGGCAGTGATCGACCCGCATACGCGGCGAGTGGTGCGGGGGTACGGCATCCTTCAGCCACGCGTCAGCATTGACCTGCCGAGCGCCCTGCGCAGTCGCTTCGCGCGCATCTCGTCGGGCAATGTCGGCGTCGATCCGTACACCACCGCCGTCTCTGATGTCTACATGGATCTGTTTGGCGAGGGGATCTTCGCCGGGAAAGGGATCTATGATCCGGCAGCGATGCGCGAGGCGCTGCATGATCGCTTCCCGGAAAACACGCTCCTCAGCCATGACCTGATCGAGGGGTGCTACGCGCGCGCGGCGTTGCTCTCGGATGTCGAGTTGCTCGACAGTTACCCGACGACCTATGCCGCCTATTCGGCGCGTCAGCATCGCTGGGTGCGCGGCGACTGGCAGATCGCCGGTTGGTTGCTGCCGCGTGTGCCGCGCGCATCCGGCGGGTATGCGCCAAATGTCTTGCCGTTGATCAGCCGGTTCAAAATTGCCGATAATCTGCGGCGGAGCCTGACGCCGCCGGCGACGCTGGCGTTGCTGATTGCCGGCTGGTTTGCGCTCCCCGGTCGTCCGGCGGTCTGGACGCTCCTGGCGCTTGGACATTATCTTGCGCCGCTCACGTTCGCCATCCTGAGCATACGCCTTGCACCGGCAAACTGGCGCTATGTGCACGTCAGTCTGATTGCTGCGGCGGAGAACCTGCGCTGGCCCGCGCTGCAACTGCTGTTGAACGTTGCTATGCTCCCCGATCAGGCGTGGCTGAACCTCGATGCAATAGCGCGCACGCTCTGGCGCATGGGCGTGTCGCATCGACGCATGCTTGAATGGGAAACCGCTGCACAGGCGCAGCGACGCCTCACCAACTCGTTCGACTATCTGATCAAGCGCATGGGTCCCTCGGCGGTCGTGTTTCTGGCGCTGGCTGTGGTGCGCACTGAGCGTCTGCGCACCTCCTGGCTCTCTACGCTGCCGGTCGCGTTGTCGTGGGGTGCAGCGCCCTTCTTCGCGCGCTGGCTCGATCAGGAGTATGTTCCTCGCCGCGTTGCGCCGCTTTCTGACGATGATCGCCGGATGCTGCGGCATGTGGCGCGCGCGACGTGGGCGTACTTCGACCGCTTCGTCGTTCCTGAACAACACTTCCTCGCGCCGGACAACTTTCAGGAGACGCCGCGACCGGTGGCAGCGGAACGCACCTCGCCGACTAACATCGGCTTGCAGTTGCTCGCCGACCTGGCGGCGGTCGATTTCGGGTACCTGGGGGCGCGCAGCCTGGTCGAGCGCGTCGGGCGCGTGTTCGAGACGATCCAGCGCATGGAGCGTTTTCGTGGACATCTGTACAACTGGTATGATACGCGCACCCTCCATCCGCTGCCGCCGCTCTATGTTTCAACCGTCGATAGCGGCAATCTCGCCGGGCATCTGCTGACACTGCGCCAGGGGCTGCTCGCGCTCCTGGAACGTCCGCCTTATGGACCCTGGATCATCGAGGGGTTGCGCGATATTCTCGAAATGATCCAGGAGCGTCTGCCTTCCGACGCCAGAGGGCGCACCTCGCTCGTTGCGCTGCTCCAGGCGCTCGACGCCACGCCTGATACCCTGGAGGGATACCGCGCGCGCCTGCTGCAGGCTGCCGATCTGGCGATCATTCTGGCGCGCGAGGGGCGCGTGGCAGAGTGGGCGGAGGCGCTGGCGCGTCAGGCGTACCGCCTCCTCGACGACATGCCTCACGATGGACATCTCGCCGCGCCGGAGGACCCGGAGTTCCGCGCGGCTGTCGAGCAACTGTCGGATAGGTGCATCGATCTGATCGCGGAGATGGATTTCCGCTTCCTGTACGATGAGCGCCGCCGCCTGTTCGCCATCGGGTACAACGTGAGCGAAGGACGGCGTGATAATTCGTACTATGATCTGTTCGCTTCTGAAGCGCGGCTGGCAAGTTTCATCGCAATTGCGCTTGGTGAAGTGCCGCAGGAACACTGGTTCTATATCGGGCGCAAGATTTCGCCTGCCGTGGCGATACCGACCCTGCTCGCCTGGAGCGGTACGATGTTCGAGTATCTTATGCCGCTCCTGGTCATGCGCAATTACCCCGAAACGCTGCTCGATGCAACCTACCGCGGCGCGGTCGAGCGCCAGATTGCCTATGCCGCCGAACGTGGCATCCCGTGGGGTATTTCCGAGTCGGCGTTCAACCTGCGCGACTCGCAGATGAACTATCAGTATCGCGCGTTTGGCGTACCGGGTCTCGGGTTGCAGAGCGGTCTGGCGAATGATCTGGTCGTTGCGCCTTATGCGACGCTCCTGGCGTTGCAGGTTGCGCCGACCGAGGCGGCCGCCAATTTACGCACGCTGATGGAGTATGGCGCTTTTGGGAACTATGGCTTCTACGAGGCAATCGACTTTACTCCGGCACGCCTGCCGCCTGGAGTGAAGAGCGCCATCGTGCAGACCTACATGGTCCACCATCAGGGCATGGGGCTGCTGGCAATCGACAATGTGCTGAACGACAACGCGATGCAACGGCGCTTCCACGCCGAGCCAATTGTTCAGGCGACCGAATTGCTCCTTCAGGAGAAGATTCCTGCCGACCGGCCACTGCCGTTGCCGCAGGAGAGCGCCGTTAGCGAGATTGCGGTCACACCCGATGTCGTTCTGGAACGTCACTTCACAACGCCGCATACCGCAGTTCCATACGCATATATGCTCTCGAACGGCGTCCTGACGTCGATAGTGACAAACGCAGGCGGCGGCGGCTGCCGCTATACCCTGCCCGAACGGACGACATCCATCGCTGTTACGCGCTGGCGTCCCGACCCGACGCGCGATGCGTCCGGCAGTTTCGTCTATGTGCGCGACATTCGCAGTGGCGCCACATGGTCGCCGACGTACCAGCCATTGCGCATTCTCGGCGAGGATTACCGCGTCACCTACGGCGCGGGGCGGGTCGAGTTCCGCCAGCAGTACGCCGGCGTCGATACACGCCTGGAAATCACAGTGTCGCCTGAAGACAATGTCGAGGTGCGCGTGCTGACGCTGGTCAACCTGACAGCGCAGCCGCGTGAACTGGAGGTCACCACATACAGCGAGATTGTGCTCACACCCGATACGGCTGATGCTGTGCATCCGGTCTTCTCGAATCTCTTCGTCGAAACCACGCTCGATCCGCACAGCGAGGCGTTGCTGGCAACGCGCCGGGCACGCTCACCGAACGATGAGCGTCTGTGGGTGGCGCAGGCAATCGGTGTGCGTGGACGCGCCCTGGGAGAGGCGGAATACGAAACCAACCGTCTCACGTTCATCGGGCGCGGGCGTGACCCATCGCGCCCACAAGCGCTCGACCGTCCGCTGAACAAAAGCGTTGGCGCAGTGCTCGACCCGATCTTCAGCCAGCGTCGCCGGGTGCGGATCGTGCCTGGCGGACAGGCGCAGGTGATCATGACGCTGGCAGTCTCGGCAGCGCGTGAGGATGCGCTACGCCTGGCAGTGCACTACCGCGATGCCGCCATTGCGATGCGCGCATTCGATATGGCGCGTACCCAGGCGCAGGTCGAACTCATGCACCTCGGCATCAACGCCGATCAGGCGCATCAGTTCCAGCGCCTGGCGTCGCTTGCGCTCCTGCCCGATCCGGCGCGCCGCACAGCAGCCGAGGCGCTGGCGCGCAACAGCAAGGGGCAGCCAGGGTTGTGGGCGTATGGCGTCTCGGGCGACTATCCGATCGTGGTGGGGCGCATCGCGCCGACATCCGACACATCGCTGGCGCGCACCCTGATCCAGGCGCACGAGTACTGGCGGCTGAAAGGGGTGCTGATCGAACTGGCGCTGCTGGTCGAAGACGGCGCTGACTATCGGCAGGAGCGGTACGAGCAGGTCTTGGCGCTGATCCGCAGCAGCCGGTCGAGCCGCTGGCTGAACCAGCGCGGCGGGGTGTTCGTGCTGCGCACCGGCGTGATGCCCGAAGCCGATCAGGTGCTGTTCGAGACGGTCAGCCGCATCACGCTCTACAGCCGACGCGGCGATCTTGCATATCATTTGCGCCGCCGCCTGCCCGATAAAGCGCCGCCTCCGCCGCCGATAACGCCGCTCCCCTTCGATGGCGCACCGCGCTTCGACTCGCTCAGCGCACTGCTGCCGCCAGTAGACCTGACGCTGGCGACGGAGTATGGCGGGTTCACCTCCGACGGGCGTGAGTATGTGATCGAAGTCATGCCCGACAATCCGACGCCGCTGCCGTGGGTGAATGTCGTCGCCAACCCGCATGCCGGCTTCATCGTCTCCGAGAGCGGCGGCGGCTATACGTGGGCGGAAAATAGTCGCGAGAACCGCCTGACCCCCTGGTCGAACGACCCGGTCAGCGACCCGCCTGGTGAGGCGCTCTATCTCCGCGATGAATCCAGTGGCGCGCTCTGGTCGCCCCTGCCGCATCCCTGCGGCGCCGGTCGTGTGCGCGTCTGCCACGGGATGGGATACACCCGCTTCCTACAACGGTACGAAGAGATCGAGAGCGAAACAACGCTGAGCATCGCACCGGCCGATCCGGTGAAGATCGTTCGCCTGCGCCTGCGCAACCGGTCCGACCGCGAGCGACGCCTGAGTGCAACGATGTATGTCGAGTGGGTGCTGGGGGTGCTGCGCGAACAGACTGCGCTCTTCATCGTGACCTCGACGATGCCGGAACAGAGTGCGCTGCTGGCGCGCAATACCTACAGCCACGATTTCGCCGGGCGCGTCGCCTTCCTGGCATGCAGCGAACCACAGGCGGTCTTCTGCGGCGATCGGGCGGCGTTCATCGGGCGCAATGGCGACCTGGCGCGTCCAATCGCCCTTGCAGGCGACCACGACGGCGCCTTCGATCATCGCATCGGCGCCGGGTTCGATCCGTGCGGCGTCGTTTCAACACAACTGACCCTCGGGCCTGGCGAGGAACGCGATCTCTTCTTTATCCTGGGGCAGGGCGTAAATGAGGAGGAGGCGACGCGCCTGATCGTCCGCTACCGCGATCCTGCCGTCGCAGCAGATGCAATTGCGGAAACCGTCGCCCGCTGGCGCGATCTGGCGAGCAGGCTCCAGGTGCGCACTCCCGATCCGGCGCTCGACGTGTTGCTCAACGGATGGTTGATCTACCAGACCCTCGCCTGCCGCATCTGGGGACGTTCGGCGTTCTACCAGTCGGGCGGCGCCTACGGCTTCCGCGACCAGTTGCAGGATGTGATGGCGTTGATGCTGATTGAGCCGTCGATTGCGCGCGAACATATTGTGCGCGCTGCAGCGCGACAGTTCGTGGAAGGCGATGTACAGCACTGGTGGCACCCGCCGCTTGGTCGCGGCATCCGCACTGCCTTCTCCGACGACTATCTGTGGCTGCCCTTTGTCGTGTGCCAGTATGTCGAAACAACCGGCGACTATGCGTTGCTCGACGCGGTGGCGCCCTTCATCAGAGGGCGACCGCTGGCGGAAAACGAAGCCGAGTACTACGACCTCCCCGAACCGACGAATGAGTATGGCAGTATCTACGACCACTGTAGTCGCGCCATTGATCGCGCGCTGACGCGCATGGGAGCGCATGGATTGCCGCTCATGGGGTCGGGTGACTGGAACGACGGCATGAATCTGGTCGGACACGAAGGGCGCGGCGAGAGCGTCTGGGTCGCCTGGTTCCTGATCGTGATCCTGAACCGTTTTGCGCCAATTGCCGAACAGCGGCGCGATGTCGGACGCGCGGCGCGCTACCGCGCCGAAGCGCACCGGCTCAGTGAAGCGCTGGATCGCCATGCCTGGGACGGCGAATGGTACCTGCGCGCTTTCTATGATGACGGCGCGCCGCTCGGCTCGTCGCGCGACGAGGAATGCCGCATCGATTCGTTGAGCCAGTCGTGGGCGGTCATTGCCGGAACCGCCGACCCGGCGCGCGCGCGACAGGCGATGGAAGCGGTCGATACGCACCTGGTTGACCGTGAAACCGGCATCATCAAACTGTTCACCCCGCCCTTTGATCAGACGCCGCGCAACCCTGGCTACATCAAGGGATACGTCCCGGGTGTGCGCGAAAATGGCGGGCAATACACCCACGCCGCCGTCTGGGTGGTCTGGGCGTGGACGCTGCTTGGCGATCATGCGCGCGTCGGTGAACTGCTGCGTTTGCTCAACCCGCTGTACCATGCACAGCGGAATGGGCGTGTGTATGCGGTCGAGCCGTATGTTATCGCTGCTGACATCTATGCTGCACCGCAGCATCTGGGGCGCGGCGGCTGGACGTGGTACACCGGTTCGGCGGCATGGTTCTACCGGCTCGGCATCGAACGTGTCCTGGGCATCCGGCGCCACGGCGATCACCTGATTCTGACCCCCTGCCTGCCCCCCGACTGGTCAGGCTACGAAGCGCGGTATCGCTGCGGTTCGAGCGATTACCACATCATTGTCGAGCGCAGCAGCAGCGATGGTTACGCCTTGACGATTGACGGCGAGCCGGTCAGCGACATGCGCGTCCCACTGTACGATGACGGACAACAGCACGTCGTTCGATTAATCCTTCCACCAGGTGGAGGAATGCCCTCGCAGGACGGTGCAAGCACAACCGTAGCATCAGAAGAAGAGCGAACGATCAGGAGCGAGGAATAAACGGTCGATCAAACACGGACGCAAGAGGCGCCGCTTCGCCCGTACTGGCGTCCCGATGCCCATGTTCGCCCTCACCCCCTGCCCCTCGCCGGCGCTGTGGGAGAGGGGAGCGTTGGGGTAAGACGCCGCCTCGCCTGTACCGGTGTTCTGCTGCCTGAAACGACTGATATGGCGCAGTGGTTTGCCGGAAAACCTACACGTGTACGCAGCCCCGGCGGGGCTTGCACGTGCGGTGAGTATGGTCGAACTGCGTCCTCAGCGAGGGCTTCAGCCCGCAGCGGGACGGCGTTTTGCGGCAAATCATGCCCGTACTCCGAACAATGTGCACTGGTATTTTCCGAACACGTGTGCTATACTATACTGGCGTCTCTGGTCATAAATCAACCTGTGCGCAGCCGTTTGCATTTCGCTTCACACCGCGTTATACTCAGCACACGCGCGCGCGCTGTGTTCGCACCAAAGGCAGACCATGGCAACCCTGCGGGCACAATCCCATTCCGGCAATAGCGACTCGCCCGGTCCGGCGTCGCAGGCAGGCGCTGCCCGTGAGGTGCGCAACTATCGCCTCGATCAGCGCATCGGGCAGGACGAACTCGCAGTCATCTATCGTGCCACCCACCTGACGCTTGATCGTCCTGTGCTGGTATCAGTGCTGCACCGCACCGACTGGATCTCATCGAGCCGCTTTCAGTTAGCCGCCCGGCTCGCCGCCCATCTGACCCATCCCAATCTGCTGCCGGTCATTGACGCCGGTCATGATGACCGTATCGGGCACTACATGGTGACGCCGTATCTCGACACCCGCTCACTCCAGGAAGTGCTGGCGAGCGGCGCGCTCGATCCGGTGGAAGCGCTGCGTATCGCCACCCAACTGGCGAGTGTGCTCGATTACCTCCACACCCAGAACGTGGTGCACCGCGATGTGCAGCCGGCAAACATCCTGATTACCCCCCAGGGAACGGTGTTTCTTACCAACCTGAGCCTCGCGGCATCGCCGGATACGCCTGATCTGTCGAGTGTTGACGATACAGACTATCGAACGCCATACACGGCGCCGGAGCAGACGCTGCGCACTGGCCAACCAGCGCCTGCCGGCGATCTCTATAGCCTTGGCGCTGTCATTTACCACATGCTCAGCGGCGAACCGCCGCCGCCGACCGGCGCCGTGCCATCACTGGCGCTGCGCGATGAGGCGCTTGCCGCTGCCGACCGGGTTATTCAGCGTTTGATGGCGGAACAACCGTCGCAACGGTACAGTAGCGCCGGTCAGGCGATCACAGCATTGCGACAGGCACTGCGCCCGCAGATCGACGCGGCAACGGTCGATATGGAGGAGTCACGCTGGGAGCCAATCGCCGAATGGCTCGAGAACCCGCTCGAAACCGTGCTCGGAAACATGATCGATGCCGATTTCGTGGCGCGCAGCCGCACCCGCGCCGATACTCTGCACCGGGTCGATGCCATTCGTCGCCTGCTGGATCGCTGGAGCCGCCAGAACTGGACGCACCGGCCACAGTTGGGTCATCTGATTGAACCGGAGCAGATTGTCAGTTACAACCTCTACTTCTACGAGGTGCGCGTCGCCTATGAAACGCGCACGGCGCCGCAGGCGCGCCTCAGCGTGCACCGCGGCGGCGCACTGGCGCCTGCACGCGAAATCGGCTTGTGGGAAACGCCGGTTCCTGATGTGCCGCCGTTCGAGACGCACAATCCTGAACCTGTTGTCATTCCCGGATCACAGCGTGTAGTTGGATGCCCGGAGTGCAACGGCGCAGGCCGCATCCCCTGCCGGACGTGTCATGGCTCAGGGACGGTCATGCGCACGCGCAAGGTGCAGGAACCCGACCGCAGCGTGAAGAACCAGTCACTTCCCGAAGAATGCCCGACTTGCCGCGGCTACGGGCATGAGGAATGTGAGCGATGTGAAGGAACCGGGCAACTGCTGGAAGAGAAGGTGTTCAACTGGTCGCGCCACGCTCGCGTTTACTTCAACGAAGACGACCTCAGCGGGCTGCACAAGCCGACGCTTCAGGCAAAAGCGTTGAAGGTTTTCGATGGCCCGATCTCACTGCGCGAAGGACACTGGTATCAGGTTGCGCCCCTCAAGGAGGCAATCGAAGAGGCTCAGCGCAGTTGCAATAACGACACCCGCATTATCGCCGCCGAACTGACCATTCGCGGCGTTCCGGTGACCGAAGTCGATTACCGCTTCCGCGACCAGCCGCGGACACTGGCGTTTATCGGCTTCGACAATACCCTGAAAGGCGATAGCACGCTGTACGACGTCGAACGCCTCGTGCTGTACGCTATTATTCTGGTCATGGCGATCATTCTCGTGGCAATTCTCGTGTTACGTTGAATATTGCCGGTTGGTTGCAGGCGCGCCGGTGGGCGTGTGTGCCAGGCGCGACGTGCGCCGGTTGCAGGCGCGCCGGAGGCGGGAGGTCCAGGCGCGACGTGCGCTGGTTGCAGGCGCGCCGGAGGCGGGAGGTCCAGGCGTGACGTGCACCGGTCGCAGGCGCGCCGGAGGCGGGAGGTCCAGGCGCGACGTGCGCCGGTTGCAGGCGTGCCGGAGGCGGGAGGTCCAGGCGCGACGTGCGCTGGGCGGAATACATTCCGCGTTACGTATGGTCTCTTCTTCCGGCGCCAGTGGGCGTGCGTGCCAGGCGCGACGTGCGCCGGTTGCAGGCGCGCCGGAGGCCGTCTGGGACTGACACGCAGCGAGAGATATTGCAGATTGCACGTGGAACAGTGGAAGGTGAAAGGAGCGAATGTAGCTCCCTCACCCCTCACCTCTCACCTCTCACCTCTCACCCCTCACCCCTCCTGCGCCTGTAACATTTTTCACACACGCTACGTCTAATACAGCGAAACAATGATCAACTACGTCATGCCCTGAAAGGAGGGACAACGATGTTCCATCAAAATGTCGGTCCGATCGATCGTGGCATTCGGGCGATTCTCGGTATTGCACTGCTCGTTGCCACGTTTGTGCTGTTCAGTGGCTTCTGGCAGGCGCTCGCCGCCCTTGTGGCGGTCATTCTGCTGATCACTGCCATCTTCGGCGTGTGCCCGCTCTACACGGCGCTCGGCATCGACACCACGCCGACCAAACCGGCAGCAAAGCACTGAGCAGACGCATCACCGGAGCGGGACATCCAATCCGGTAGCATCCAGCGCCAGAAGGTCCCATCAGTACGATGGGACTTTCTGTTTGCCTCTGGTTTGCCGACCGATGAATATGCGCTTTATCTCCCGAAGATCAATGCAACGTCGAACGTCACTACTGGGAGTGTCGCTGAGGTGATCCGCTCGCCGGGAACAAACGTCAGGCGCCGTGTGTATCGGTCATTCTGCGGATCGAGATGCTGTTCGATGGTCTCCTGGACAACATCGATCAACCAGGCTTCCGGGATCCCGGCAGCGGCATAGCGGGGAAGTTTTTCACGCCTGTCGTACTCGCGCGATGTGTCGGCGACTTCGATGACGAAGAAGATATCCTGGGGCGCAGGGTGTTGCTGCGCATAGTAGTCCGGGCGTGGACGAAGCGCGGCAAGATCAGGTTGAGGTTCGTTGAATCCATCGAGCCTGATGGGGTCCTGCACGCTGATCACGGCGTGGTCAACGACAGTCTTCGTGAGGAGCGCGTTCAGCCGTTTGACAACTGCTGCGTGAAGCGGTCCCACGGGACTCATAACGCGCACCTCGCCGTCGATCAACTCGACCCGATCATCCTCCGCCAGGATGCCTGTCTCGCGCATGCGTTGATACTCATCAACACTGAACGGTCTACGCACAATCTCGACGGTCATTGCACACATCTTTCAGTCCGGTCCCAGCCCTCTGCGCGCTTCCTGCGCATTGACCGCCTCTGCTCCGGCACATGCTCACCTCGTCTGCCCGGTCAGTCGGCTGTAGTATATCACGGTGCGAACACGGAAGATCCATCGATCTTGCAGTGATGTTGCGGATGTGAACGCGCATCACCCACACGCGGCATATTGTGATGATTGCGCAGCAGGTTGCGGAAGATGCTGCGAAACTGTGGAAGGCGCCATTGACGAAGCGACAGGCGTCCGCTTCTGATGGATATGCTGGACAGTGTGCATAAAGCTACGACCTATCTTGCTGACCAGAGTTACTCGGATTTTCTCGCAGATATGAAGACACAGGATGCAGTGGTGCGGAATCTAATCTGGAGATTCTGGGCGAAGCAGCGCATCTCATACCCGATACACCATATCAAGATACCGTCGTAACAGATCGCTGACGATGCCGCGAAACGGCAGCGACGCCGCCATGCCATACACCGGCGCCATGCCGCCTTTGGCGCGCGGTTCGCGGCGCACAGCGGCGACCGCGTCGCGCAGATCGGTGATGAAGCGGTCGGCGATGCCGGGTTGGGTATGCGGCAGGGTGACGCAGATGTGGATCGCTGGCGGGTGGTGCAGCCCGTTGAGGTTCCAGCCGCGCTGCGCCATCTGATCGAGCACACGGTAAATGTCGAGGTGGGTCGAAGCAAACGCGATCACCCACAGCGGATCGCCAAGGACGCGCAATTCTGGAATGGACTCGATGCCGCTGCGGATGCGCTGCGCCGTCTCCAGAATGCGCCGGGTCGCCTCCAGATACCCCTGTTCGCCGATGCTGACCATTGCGGCCCATGCAGCGGCGCTCAGGCCGCCAGGACGGCTGCCTGCCATCGTCGGTGAAACGTACAGCCCGCCGGGCCAGTCGGCAGCAACATAGTACTGGAAACGGCGCAGGGCTTCGGTGCGGTAGAGAATGACCGACGTTCCCTTGGCAGCGTATCCGTACTTGTGGGTATCCACTGAGAGCGAGGTGACGCCAGGAACGCTAAAGTCGAACGGCGGAACCGGGTAGCCGAGCCGACGCGCCCATGGGAGCACAAATCCGCCAAGGCAAGCATCAACGTGCATGCCAATGCGTCGCTCGCCTGCCAGGGCTGCCAGGTCGGCAATCGGGTCGATGACGCCGTGGGGGAACGACGGCGCCGATCCGACCAGTGCAATTGTGTTGCGGGTCATGGCGCGCCGCGCAGCGGCGACATCGGCGCGAAAGCGCGCATCGACCGGGATGCGCACGAGCCGGATGCCGAAGTAGTGTGCGGCTTTGTCGAAGGCTGCGTGCGCGGTGCGCGGGACGATCACTTCGGGATGATGGATGCCGCGCTGCTCGCGCGCCCAGTCGCGGTAGGTCTTCATCGCCAGCAGAATGCTCTCCGTGCCGCCGGAAGTGACCGTCCCGCAGACGCCGGGTTCGCCGCCGAGCATCGACGCGGTCATAGCGACGATTTCGGCTTCATATCGGGCGATGCTGGGCCAGAGATCGACATGCAGTGGATTACTCGCTGCATGGAGCGTATACGCCTGACTCAGAAACGCCTGGTGGTCAGGGTCGCTATGGTAGACGGCGCCCGACACATACCCTTCACGCCAGCGCGGGGTTTCGCGTTCCGCCAGGCGACGCATCTCGGCGAGAATATCATCGCGGCTGCGCCCGATGGCGGGAAGACGGACGTAGACCGGCGTTTCATTGCGGTACGGCTTGAGTGACGGTTCGATCTCAGCCAGCAACGTCTCGTACTGCGCTTCAAGCCGGCGCTGCACTGCCGGAATGCGCCGCAGAACCGCCTCAAGTGCAGCGGTCGCGCGCCCGCCTGCCGACTCCAGCGCCGCATAAAGTCGGAAACCTGCCATGTTACCCTCGATTCAATCGTGCGTAAATGTGCCGATTCTTCCGGTAGATGCGCATAAAGGCGTGAAACAGTTCGTCGTAAGTGCGCCGGTGCTCATGGCGCGGATGGAAGGTCGCAGCCACCGGTGCACGGATGCGACCGAAGGATTGGCATCCAATCGCCACTGCCGCAATCAGTGCCGCACCGCGCACATTGGCAAGGAGCGGATGCGTCGCCTGATGGATGGGACATCCAAGCACATCGGCGAAGATCTGGCACCAGACGGCGGACTGCGCACCGCCGCCGGTCATGATGATCGTGCCGGGCGAGCGCCGCATAAAACGGCGAACCGCGTCACGCAGCCAGCGCATATTGTAGGCGACCCCTTCCATTACAGCGCGCGCCATCTGTGCTCGCGTCGTCGTCAGCGACAGGTTGTGAAATCCGCCGCGCAGCGTATGATCTTCAACCGGAGTGCGTTCACCGTAAAGCCAGGGGGTGAAAATCAATCCGCCGCTGCCGGGCGCTTCGCGCTCTACCATGCGGTTCAGCGCAGCATAGAACTCATCTGGGCGCGACGTTGCCAGTTCATCGTCCGCGAACAACAGATTGTCGCGCAGGAAGGTCAGACAGGCGCCGGCGCACTCCTGCTCGTTGGTAAGCAGGTATTTCCCCGGAATTGCCGACGGCAGCGACGCCATGTTGTGGAACAGATCGGTGCGCTTGAACGGCACATGGCAGACGAGCCACGACGATGTGCCGACATACAGGTTGGCGTCGTAGTCACGGATCGCGCCTGCGCCCACTGCCGCCGAATGAACATCCGACGACCCGACGGCCACCGGTGCGCCCGGCTCGACGCCAAGATGTTCGGCAGCCTTGGCGGTCAGCGGATCCAGGATGGCGGTTGCGCGCCGCAGATCGGGCAATTTCGCGCGCTCGACGCCGGTCAGCGCCAGCAGTTGTGGCGCATACGCGATTTGATCAATGGCGCGATTATCGGTCAGCCAGTGGAGGGTGATCGAATCGAACGACGCGGCGCGCACTCCGGTGAGGCGCAGGTTGATGTAATCCTTTGGTTCGAGAAAGATGCTCGTGGAGCGGTACACGTCGGGGCGCGCCCGCCGGAGATACAGGATGTGCGCCAGCGAGTCCTTTCCCGCCAGACCAGGCGCGCCGCCGGTGAGTCGAATCCAGGTTGCCAGTTTCGCCAGTCCATATCCGGCGACGGTAGGCCGACCGGCGACCAGGGTATGGATGTCGGATGCGCCGCGCGAGTCCATCCAGATGATTGCGTTGGTAAGCGGAAGGTCATCGTCGCCAACGGCGACCGTGCCTGACCACTGCGCCGTCGCGCCGACCGCTGCAACACGGGTAATGCCAGTGGTGGCCGTCAGGCGGCGCGTCGCAGCGCCAATCGCCTCCCACCATTCAAGCGCGTTTTGTTCAGCGCCTCCACCCTGCCACAGATGCAACTGTACCGGCTCGAACTCCCACGCCAGCACCTCGCCGTCGTGAGTCACGAGCGCCGCCTTGGGACCAGACGTGCCCAGGTCAATTGCCAGGATTGGCATGTCCGAGGTCATTGCTCCTGCAAATGCTCCGTTCACGACGCATCAAAGACCTCATCAACGTTCACGCTGAAGCCTTCGAGCAGCGCCGACGTCGCCCGATTACTGCGACGAAAGACCCCATGGGACGCATAGGCGTCATCGGTCAGCGACAGGACTGTGATCGTTTCGTCTATTGGGTTCACGATCCAGTACTCAGGAATCCCTGCGCTGGCATAGTCTCGCACCTTATCGACAGTGTCGCGTTCCGGGTCGTCCTCGCTCACCACTTCCAGCACCAGGTCGGCGCCGGTCCAGTAGCGGTTCTGTGCGCGTGGATCATCAGCGCGCTGCAAGAGCAGCAGGTCCGGCTCACGGAACGTCGTCGGACCAACCTGCAAGCGAAGCGGTGCGAAGAGGACCAGCCCGCCGCGTGGTTGCAGGAATGCGAAGAACACGCGGTACAGGAACGCCAGAATCATCTGATGGCGCTGCGTAGGCATTGGCAGCATCTCCAGGTTGCCATGGGAAAATTCTGCCAGACAACGTGTATGATCGGTCAGTTTCAGGTATTGTTCGACCGTCCAGAGACCCTGCAACGGTGCGAGATCGATGCTGACGCCATGGGCTTCACACACCAGCAACATCGACGAATCGCGGATGACGCCTGTCATCACATGCTCTCTTTCTACGCCGCCTGATGCACTGCCACTGCCGCGCGCAGACCAGACTCGATTGCTCCCTGGATCCAGGCATGGTACAGCGAAGCATGTTCACCGGCAAAGGCGAATGTGTGATGAAAGTGTAACATAAGCAGGCGAAGATCCGAAAAAGTGAATTGGGTAGGCAAAGGCGTCGCCTTTGCCCGCCCAACTGTACCTCATGAGGCGAGTTTTCAGACGCACCCAGCAGGAAGATTAACCGGATGTCAGACAATCTCGTGATCGGCGTTGGCTGAGCCTGTCGAAGCCAACGCCAATCGCTCCACAGGTGCAAGCGTGTTTGTTCGGGTTTAGTCTTCTATGCGTCAGTTATATTTCACCCTATCCTGCCGTAAATGTGTATGCTCCCGATGCCAGGCGGTAGACCGTCGTCTCTTCGTCGCGCTGCGCGAAGGTCACGCCTTCCGCCTCTTCTGCTGGACGACCGCTTTCCCGCACAGGCGTCCCTTCCGATGCCGGAACATATGCCGTTGCTGTCGTGTTTGGCGGCACGACGATCTCCCATGTAAAGCGACCGTCGTCGATGCGCCAGGCGCTCATGGCGCGGCCATACATCGTTTCGAGCGCCGCGCGCGCCGCCGTCAACCCGCCCCCTGGTCGCGGGCGCAGGATCAGATGACGATACCCCGGTTGTTCCGGGTCCGCGTCGATGCCTGCAACGGTGGCGTACAGCCATTCGCCGATGGCGCCGTAGGCGTAATGGTTGAACGAGTTCATACCGGGGTCCTGGAACCCCCGGTCGTGGGTCCAGCCGTCCCAGCGTTCCCAGATGGTCGTGGCGCCCTGCGTCACCGGATAGAGCCACGAGGGCCAGGTTCGCTGGCACAGAAGCGCATATGCAAGATCGAGGCGTCCGGCGGCGGTTAGCACGTGCGGCAGGTATGGCGTTCCTACGAAACCGGTCGAGAGGTGCGTGTCGCGTGTCAGAATGTCGCGCGCCAGCGCATCCGCCGCTGCCGAACGCAACTCTGGCGGCAGCAGGTCGAAGTGCAGCGCCAGGACGTACCCGGTCTGCGTTTCGCCTGCCACACGTCCTGCGCGGGTGACGTAGCGCGTGATGAACGCCTCTCGCACGCGCTCGAACAGCCGGCGGTAGCGGACGGCATCGCGTTGATATCCGAGGATCGCGGCGATGCGACTCATCAGCCGGGCGCAGTGTGCAAAGAATGCTGTGCCGATCAGGTCCTTCGCCGTGCCGCCGTCTACTTTGCCGCTCCCATCGAGCGCCAGCCAGTCGCCGAAGCCGCGGAAGCCGGGATAATCCTCATAGCAGCGGATGAAATCGCGACTGCTCCGCTCCAGGTACTCGATAAATCGTTGCATCGAGGGATAGTGCGTTTCGAGCAGGCGCATATCACCATAACACAGATAGATCGTCCAGGGACAGATAATCCCCGCGTCCGCCCACGCCGGTCCGCCGTCGGTCAATCCGCCGATGCCTGCCAGCGGCGCTACCGGCGGATATGCCCCTTCGGGACTCTGTGCGTCTTCCAGGTCCTGGGTCCATTTCGTAAAGAACGGCGCGACATTCATATTGAACGCTGCGGTGCGAATGAACACCTGCGCATCGCCGGTCCATCCCAGGCGCTCGTCGCGCTGCGGACAGTCGGTCGGCACATCGAGAAAATTGCCTTTCTGTCCCCACACAATGTTGTGCTGCAACTGATTGATCAGCGGGTCGGAGCACTCGAACTCGCCGGTCGGCGGGGTGGCGGAATGCACGACAATGCCGGTGACCGCGTCGATGTCGGGGGCGCCCGGGTAGCCGGAGAGTTCGACATACCGGAAGCCGTGGAAGGTGAAACGCGGCTCCCAGATTTCTTCCCCCTCGCCATGCAGGGTGTAGTGGTCGGTTGCACGCGCACTGCGCAGGTTGGCGGTGTAGATTGTGCCATCCGGGTTGAGGGCTTCAGCATGGCGGATCGTGACGGTCGTTCCCGCCGGACCCTGAACACGCAGCCGGACCCATCCGACCATGTTTTGCCCCAGATCGAAGACCCAGCGCGTCGCCTGGTGTGATTGAAAGGCGGTCGGCGGCTTGATCGGGCGCAGTTCCTCGTGTCGCCGGACGGTCGGACCGCGCAGAGCGACCAGGGCGATGTCGGGTGCGGCGAAGAGTTCCACCGGTTGCCAGGAGGCGTCGTCGAAACCGGGCAGGTTCCAGCCAGGCATTTCGAGCCTGGCGTCGTAACTCTCGCCGTGCAGCATGTCGCTCTCCAGAATTGGACCAAAGGCATAACGCCAGGAGCGATTGCTGACGATCGTCTGCGCACTGCCGTCGATGTGCGTGATCATGAGTTGCGCCAGCAGTTTCGGGCGGTCGCCGTAGTTCTGGCGCCCCGCCCATGCCACGTGTCCACAGTACCAACCATCTCCCAGAATGACGCCGATCACATTGTCGCCTTCGCGCAGGGCATCAGTCACATCGTAGACCTGGTACTGCACCCGCCGGCGATAATCGGTCCAGCCCGGCGTGAAGCAATCGTGCCCGATGCGCTGCCCATTGATCGTGCACTCGTAGAGTCCCAGTGCGGTGATATACAGGCGCGCCTGCGCCACCGGCGCATTCAGCGTGAATGAACGGCGCAGGAACGGCGCCGGAATGGTCGTCCAACGTCCGCCGACGAGCGATGCGCCAATCCAGGATGCCGTCCAGTCCGAACGGCGCAGCAACCCCATTTCCCACCAGGCGACCGGACTGACGGCGACATTGCCATGTTCGTCCCACACCTGCACCTGCCAGAAGATGCGCTGACGCGAGCGGAGTCGCCCGCCATCGTAGGCGACGTGGATCGACTGGTCTGAGTCTACGCGACCGCTATCCCAGAGCAGGTTGCGTTCCGCCACAACGTCATCGGCAGATGGGGCCGCCACAATGCGGTATGCCGTTTGCCGCGCGCCGCGTCGGTCGCTGAACATCTGCCAGCTCAGACGCGGACGGGCGACATCGATCCCCAGCGGGTTGTCCCGGTACTCACAGCGAAGGTTTCCCAGGTTGAATGGCGTCATAGTTCCCTCGTGTCGTGCTTCTGTTGCGCGAGTGCACGCGCAATCGGCGCCAGCTGGCGCCACCACTGTTCCTTTGGCCGGCGGTATGCGGCATCGACCATGTGGGGGAGTTCACCCAGGTCGAATATCCGCACCCTGCCGTTGATAAAACCGATGAATGCGGCAGCGGCTGTGCCGCGTTCCATTTCCTCGGTCAGAAAACGAATGCAACGCGCCGCCAGGCGGGTCGCCTGAATCCGGTCATACGGCGAGGGACTGCCGCCCTGTTGCAGGTGCCCGAGGACGGCGCGGCGGACATCGAACAACTCCTTCCCTTCTTCCTCGAAGAGCGCGCAGATGACATCGGTGGTGTAGAGAGGGTTGGCGTATTCGTTGCGAATCACCAGACTGAGGCGCTTTCCGGCGCGAAACCCTGCGATCATCTCCTGAATATCGGCGCGCAGGTCATCAAGGGTGATGCCCTCTTCGTGCAGATAGACCCGTTCCGCCCCCGATGCCAGTCCGCTCATCAGCGCCAGGTAGCCACAGTAGCGCCCCATCACCTCGACGACGAAGGTGCGTCGCACCGCCACTGCCGACTGCTTGATGCGGTCGAGCGCCTCGACGATCGCATTCAGCGCCGTGTCGGCGCCGATGCTCAACTCCGAACCGGGCAGGTCGTTGTTGATCGAAGCGGGCAGGCAAATGATCGGGATGTTGAACGGTTCATACGTATCACGTTCGTGGTACAGGCGATGCGCTGCCTGATAGCCGTTCCATCCGCCGATGATCAACAACCCGTCGATGCTATGGCTGGTCAACGCCCGCGCGACAGCGGCGAGGTCGTCGCCGGACGGGACGTGCCGGCTGGTGCCAAGCTCCGCGCCGCCCATCGGTCCCCATCCGTCCACCATCTGCCACTCGCACTCGCTGACCTGACCGGCGATGAGACCATTGAACCCGTTGCGCACGACCAGCATCGTATGGCCCTGATCGAGACCAAGGCGCACAGCGGCGCGCACCGCCGTGTTCATACCGGGCGCAGGTCCGCCGGCGTGCAGCAGCGCAATCCGGCGCTTGCGCGGGCGCGTCACGCTCGGCAGGGCGCTGGTGAGCGCCTGAAACGTCTCGAACATCTCGGTAAAACTGCCGCCGCGCAACTCCATCGCGCGTCTGTAGTCGCCCGCGTTAATCGCCACGGCGACCTGCTGTGTTTGTTCGACACAATACATAAGCGGCTGGCGCGTAATGCGGTTGTAGCGCATGCCGATCAGTTGCGGTTCGTCTTCAGGCGTGGCGCTCAGCAATTCTTCAACGGCGGCGTACCCGATGAGCGTACTCATCCAGCGGTCGAAGGCGCTTGGTGTGCCGCCGCGTTGGACGTGCCCCAGGATCGTCACGCGCGCGTCTTCTTCTAAACGCTCCTCCAGCACACGCCGCACATAGTCCGACGCGATCGGATTCCCCTCACGGTCGCGCGCACCTTCAGCAACGACCACAATACTCTCGCGGCGGCCGGCAGCGCGCCCGGCGCGCAGCAATGCGCACATGCGGTCTTCCCATCCCGGCTCAGGCGGATTTTCGGGAATAAGCACATAATCGGCGCCGCCGGCGATCGCGCCCATCAGCGCCAGATAGCCGCAGTGGCGTCCCATGACTTCGACGACGAACGTGCGCTGATGGCTGGCAGCCGTGCTGACCAGCGCATCGATCGCGGCGGTGATCCGGTGCAAGGCCGAATCCGCGCCGATCGTCATGTCGGTGCCGTAGAAATCGTTATCGATCGAGCCAACCAGCCCGACCAGCGCCAGGAAGGGATAGTGTACAGCCGTTTCACGCGACAGTCTGCCGGTTTCGACCAGTTCCGCCAGTAAATCGGGCCACTCGCGACGGAATGTGTCGGCGCCGGTCAGGCTCCCATCGCCGCCGATCACCACCAGGCGATTGATCCCGCGTTCGATCAGGTTGGCCGCCGCTTGCAGACGTCCCTCGCGGGTGCGAAATTCACGGCTGCGCGCCGTGCCGATGATGGTTCCGCCGCGATGCATGATGCCGCCGACGTCGTCCCAACGAAGCGGGCGGATACGATTGCCGCCCTCCACCATGCCGCGGTATCCTTCATAAATCGCATACACCGGCACGCCACGACTCAGCGCGGTGCGCACGACTGCGCGCAGCGCAGCGTTCATGCCCTGCGCATCGCCTCCACTGGTCAGCACGCCGATGCCGGTTGACTGCATCATATGGTCTCTCCTTCCATCGCTGTGCGAACCGGGCATCCGGTAATGCCCGCACGCTCTCCGCTCCCCCGCCGCGTATGATACCAGCCTTTTGCTGTTGCGCGACTCGGAACCTTCGCAGACGCCTCTTTACTGTACAGATGGATGTGTTGTGGTATGATGCAGGCTAATAGGAAGATCAATCGGATATGAGACAATCTCGTGACCGGCGTTGGCTGAGCCTGTCGAAGCCAACGCCAACTGCTTCACAGGTGCAAACGTGGTTGTCCGAATAGAAAAAGGGTCTGTCCGATATGAGGGTCTTCGTGGCAGGCATTCCTGCGCAGGTTGGGAATGGTGCATCGGGTCCAATACTGTTAATCTCGCACAAAGGCGCAAAGGCGCAATTTAAGCCCTCGAATATCGAATTTTGTAAAAAGCGTTGTCAGATGGGCTGTGTTGTGCAGGCTATGTCCGCAGAGATCAGTTTTGAACCTCTGATTGACAAAGGGCCGGCAACGCATCTCGTATCAATGATGAGCGAGAGGAGAGTGCAATGGCGCCAATTCTTGTCATGGGTTTGGGGAATGTCATCCTGAGTGATGAGGGGTTGGGCGTGCATGCGTTGCAGCGCCTGACGGAACGCTACGCCCTGCCTGATGAGGTCGAAGTGATCGATGCCGGCGCGCTTGGGCTGTCATTGCTCGCCTTTCTCGACGGCGTTGAAGACGTGCTGATCATCGACGCTGTGCATGGCAGAGGGCAATCGGGAACGCTTGTGCGGCTCGAAGGGGAAGAGATCGCTCGCGCTGAAGCCCTGCACCTGTTGCCGCAGGATGTTCGTCTGCACGAACTGATCGCGCTGCACGGGATGGAAGGTTCGTCACCACGGCGGATGGTGCTCTGGGGAATGGCGCCGGAAATCTCCGAACCAGGGCTGGCGTTGACCCCCGAATGCGAAGCGCGTCTCGATGCGCTGGTCGATGCAGTGGTGCAGGAACTCCGCTCGTGGGGGGTCGATGTACAACCGCTCCAGGAATGTCGGGCAAGCTAAGAGAACGGCGCTGCCGGCTTCATCCAGTCGGGCGGAGGACCGCCGTTGCAGATCGCCAGCAACTCATCGATTGACGCATCGACTGAGATGGCGCCTGCCAGCACCGGTTCGCGGTAGCGCGCCACCCAGGTGTAGATCCGGGGCCAGCCGGTGAGAAACTCATCGTAGACCAGCCGCGCCACCGGTCCACTCGTTTCGAGGTACCCTGTCGCAATAAAGTCATAATCGGCGCGTTCACGATCATAGGGCACACGCACGATCTCGGCGCGCCATGCGCCGTCGCTCCACTCCATCCGCCCGTAACAGGCGCGCGTATCGCCATCGAACGGTAACCCCACCGAACCGACATTCACCACCAGCGTCGCATCGATCCGCCGGATGAGCGGACGATGCGTGTGTCCAACAACGATCAGCGGGCAAGGCGGAGCGATCTGTGCCCGCAACTCATCGTCCGGCGTCGTCGCCAGCACATTGTCGCGATTATGGCGCATCGAGGCATGCACAACGCGCGCCTCGCCGCCGGCCGGATCGTGCAGACGCACAATCTCCGGCATTGTTTCGAGATCCGCAGCCGCTACGCCGAGTTGGTTCGCCGTCCAGCGCACGTTGCGTCGCACAGCGCCCTCGATGCCGGGACGGTCGGTCGGGTCGTGGACAACGGAGATGACATAATCTTCGTGATTGCCGCGGATCAAACGCCAGCCGCTATCGGCGGCGCGCTCCTGAACGAAGCGCAGGCAGGCGAGCGACGATGGACCCCGATTGACAATATCTCCTCCGACCACGGCGGCGTCGGGATGCCAGGCGTCGATATCGGCGGCGACGGCTTCGAGTGCGGGGAAATTCCCGTGAATGTCGGCAAGAACAGCGAGTTTCATAGATTCAGTGGCGGCTCCGATAATGACATCCTTTGTATAGTACCATGATTGAGTAGTGAATGTTGAAGGGTGCAGGTTGAAGGTGGGGGCGCGCTGCTGGCACGCCTGCAAGAGGCGGCGCGCCCACATGCGTGATTGGAGCAAGCGGGCGGGCGTTGAACGTTGAATGTTGCAGGTTGAAAGTGCGAAGGGTGCAGGTTGAAGGTGGAGGGTGTCAGTAGCGTTACACCACAATGTCTTCGTGCCGTAAAGGCGCGGCAAACTCGTTTGGCATGCGTGTTGCAGTGTCAGTAGCGTTACACCACAATGTCTTCGTGCCCCTTGGTGTTCTTCGTGGATAGACCACCCGCAGATTGTTCGGGCGAACCAGGCGTTGACGTTGTGCACACGTAGGGGCGCCCTCCTGTAGGTGCGCCCTTGGAGGGGCATGTTGCACGTGGAAGTGTTACACGTAGAAGCGCACTGTCGTGCACCCGTAAGCACAACGCGCGTCCCTACCCCACCCGAACGCGCGTCCCGGCGCAGGTTTGCACATAGGCGTCCGGCAGCGCGCGGGCAATCGCGTGCTGCGCCTTCCACCCGGTGCAGTGCCCCGGCAGCACCATCTTCGGCGCTATCTCAACCAGCGCTGCAACCGTGTCGGGGATGATCGGTTCGAACACCCGTCCCGACAGGTGCAGCCCGCCGATCACGCCGTAAACGTCGTTGACGCCGGTCAGTTTGCGGGCATAGTGGAGAATGTTCACAATTCCGGAGTGACTGCATGCCGAGAGCACGACCAGCCCCTGATTGCGCACGTTAACCACCAGCGCCTGGTCATCCCACAGCCAGGGGTCCGGCTCCCACGCTCCATCGGCGGTTCGGGCGAAGTGTCCCGGCATTCCCTTCTCGAACGGCGTCACGCGCTCGACCTGCCCCGTCACCAGCACCTGGTTGTCGATCAAGAGCGACGGATCGCGGCGCTCCACCAGGGTGACCCCCTCACGTTCGAGATCGGCGCGATTCGGCGCCGGCAGATGAAGTTCATTCCCGTCGGGGAACACCGCCTTGCGGTCGCGCCAGGCGTCGGGATGCAGAATGAGCGGCAGTCGCCGTGGACCGAGGCGCGCCAGCAGGCCTGACAGACCGCCGTGGTGGTCGGTGTGACCATGAGATAGCACAATCGCGCGAAGATTGGCAGGATCGATCCCCAGCACATCCATGTTGTGAACCAGCGTGTCGCGTCCCATACCGGTATCGTACAGGATCGACGTCCGTTGACCTTGCTGCTCGACCGTCACCAGTGCCGCGAAGCCGTGCTCCGCCAGGAGCGGCGCCTGCTCGAAACTCTCCCAGCGCAACGGCGCGCGTTGCACGGTTGGCGTGCTCGCAAGGAGCGCATCCATGACGTTATCGACCAGAATAGTGATCTCGACAGCATCAACGGGCTGAAGTTCGACTGGTTGCGTGTCCATCCCACACCATCCTTTGCAACGAACAGAGAACCCGCCGGAATCAGCCAGGGGTCACGGTTGAGGACGCAGAGAAGGTTGACGGGCGAATCGCGGCGGCAGGCGTCGTTAGCGCAATTATACGCAGGGCTGGCGTAGAAGTGATAGTTGACGTTTGCTCGCTATCAGGTTATATTCCGATAACCACGCGATATGCCGTCCGAGCCTGAAGAGAATCTCCGCCAAGAGATATATGACTTCACCGCAAAAAGCGGTAACCACGAAGGTCACAAAGAGACACGGAAAAAATGCGCTTCATCTTTATTCCCCTTCGTGCGCTTCGTGTCCCTGGCGGTTCAGCCTAACCACGAAGGTCACCAAGGGACACGAAGGACATGCGCTTCATGGTTCTTCCCCTTCGTGCGCTTCGGGTCCCTGGCGGTTCAGCCTAACCACGAAACCACGAAGGTCACCAAGGGACACGAAGGACATGCGCTTCATGGTTCTTCCTCTTCGTGCGCTTTGGGTCCCTGGCGGTTCAGCCGGTGTGCAGTGGACTCATATATAATCTCAGACTTGTGACGGCTCACATCTCTGTCATTGTTCGATGCAGCGTAACAGCAGGGTCAGCGGCGTTGCGACAGCTTCTGGTCTGTCTACCGCCGGCGCCGGCATCGATGAATGAATGCCTGGTGGAATGTGAGCGAAATGGCGTTGCTGCTGCCAGCCGCGAACGACTTTATGCGCCGCCTGAATGCAGCGCGGGTTGTGGCATAATAGCCGCACACGCGAAGCGAAATCGTTTCGCACAGGAAAAGCGAGGTTCTCCAATGCCGCCAAAAGTTGTCTTCATCGGCGCCGGCAGCACGGTATTCGCCAAAAACCTGATGGGTGACATCCTGAGCTTCCCTGAACTTGCCGACGCAACCCTGACGCTGTTCGACATCGACCCGGAGCGCCTGCGGACTTCGGAAGTCGTGGCGCACAAGGTTGCCGCTGCGCTCGATGCGCGCCCGACTATCGAAGCGACGACCGAGCGCCGTCGCGCGCTCGATGGCGCCGATTACGCCATCTGTATGATTCAGGTCGGCGGTTACAAGCCCGGCACTGTGACCGACTTCGAGATTCCGAAGAAGTACGGGTTGCGCCAGACGATCGCCGACACGCTGGGGATTGGCGGGATTATGCGCGGGTTGCGCACCATTCCCGTGCTGCTCTCGATGTGCCGCGATATGGAAGAGGTTTGCCCCGACGTGACGTTCTTGCAATACGTCAACCCGATGGCGATCAACTGCTGGGCGATCAGCCGCGCCAGCACGATCAAGACGGTCGGCTTGTGCCACAGCGTGCAGGGCACCGCTGAACAACTGGCGCACGATATTGGCGTGCCAATCGACGAGATCAACTATGTGTGCGCAGGTATCAATCATATGGCGTTCTACCTGCGCTTCGAGCGCAACGGCGAGGACCTCTACCCGCGTATCCGCAACGTCTACGACGAAGGGCGCGTGCCGGCATGGAACCGGGTGCGCTACGAAGTGTTCCGCCGTCTGGGCTATTTTGTGACCGAGTCGAGCGAGCATTTCAGCGAATATGTGCCCTGGTTCATCAAGCGTGATCGTCCCGATCTGATCGAACGGTTCAATATTCCGCTGGACGAATACATCCGTCGCTGCGAAGTGCAACTGGCGGGCTGGGAATTCGTGCAGTACAGACTCGACCATCCAGAGATCACGAGTTCCGACCTGCGCGCCGCCATGCGTGAACGTTCCAGAACCAACCCTTACCTCACCGATGAGTTCATCGAATATGTCATCAGGGCTGCTGAAGCCCTGGAAGCGGGGGCGGTCGAGCGTAGCCACGAATATGGCTCGCTGATCATCCACAGTCTAGAAACGGGCCAGCCGCGCGTGATCTACGGGAATGTGCCCAACCACGGGCTGATCGACAATCTCCCGCAGGGGTGCTGCGTCGAAGTGCCGTGTCTGGTGGACAAAAACGGCGTCCAGCCGACGAAGATTGGCGCATTGCCGCCGCACCTTGCCGCGCTCATGCAGACGAACATCAACGTCCAGGCGCTGACCGTCGAGGCAGCGCTGACCGGCAAACGCGAGCATATCTACCACGCGGCGATGCTCGATCCGCATACTGCCGCCGAACTCGATCTGGATCAGATCTGGGCGCTGGTGGATGACTTGATCGCGGCGCATGGCGACTGGTTGCCGGAGTACCGGTAGGGCCTGTCGCATAATCTCACACAAAGGCGCGAAGGCGCAAAGGCTCCACGATTTCTCGCACTCCTGTGTTAGTCCTGTTAACTTATGGTTAACCTTGTGTTATCGTTCTGCAACGTCGAGGGGATCGAAGCATAACTCTCTTTTCGACGCAGTGCGGTATACTATGCTCAGAACCGGGACGCAAGCCATTGGGCGAGCGTAGGAAGCCGAAAGGTTTCCAGGGGGGTCATTGGATCCCCCGGCCCGGTTAAATTATTGCCTGTAGGTCCTGACACCACGAAGCGACGCGATTTCCCAACCGCGTCGCTTCGTGTATTTATAACGATCGATAGTGGCGCTCCGGCAACGCGCGTAGTCGTTCCGCAGCCTGTTCGGGGGTAATATCACGCTGCGCTTCGGCAAGCAACTCGAAGCCGACCATGAATTTGCGCACCGTCGCTGAGCGCAGGAGCGGCGGGTAGACGTGCGCGTGGAGATGCCATGCCGGATGGGGCGCGCCATCGGTGGGACGCTGATGGAAACCGAGCGAGTAGGGGAATGATATCTGAAATAGATTATCGTAACGGGTAGTCAGGCGTTTCAGAATATCCGCCAGCCCCATGCACTCATGCGCTGTCAGGTCGCTGATGGCGCCAATATGTCGACGGCTGATGATCATGGTCTCAAAGGGCCAGACAGCCCAGAATGGAACCAGCGCCACGAAGTCGTCATTGGCGCAGACGAGACGCTCTTCACGTTCGAGTTCGAGCGCCAGGTAATCCGCCAGCAACGAACGTCCGGTTGCCGCCAGGTAGTCGCGCTGTGCGGCGTCCTCGCGCATGATCGTCAACGGCAGGCGCTCGGTGGCCCAGATCTGACCGTGAGGATGCGGGTTGCTGGCGCCCATCATCGCTCCGCGATTCTCGAAGATCTGCACATAGCCGATATACGGCAACGCCCCAATTTCTTCATACTCCCGCGCCCACACGTCGACCACGTGTGCGATCGCGGTCACGTCCATCTCTGGCAGCGTCAGGTCGTGGCGCGGCGAGAAGCATACCACTCGACAGATGCCGCGCTCGCTGCGGGCGTAGAGGAGCGGCGGCGCAGCATCATCGGGCGACCCCGCGCTCAAAGCGTACTCGCCGGATGGAATATCCGGCAAAAGCGCCGAGAAATCGTTGGTGAACACAAACGTGCGCTCGTAGTGCGGATTGACTTCGCCATTCGCTCGGACGTTCCCAGGGCAAAGGTAGCAATTCGGGTCATACACCGGGCGTTGCTCCGGCAGCGGCGGCTCGACCTGTCCCTGCCAGGGGCGCCTGGTGCGGTGCGGCGAGACCAGCACCCACTCGCGCGTCAACGGGTTGTAGCGTCGGTGCGGATGGTCTGTAAGCGAAAACATGGGCGCCTCCCGTCCCCCGGAGGGGCAGGTCGGAGACCTGCCCCTCCGGCCTGTCCCTCCGGCTGGCGCGTGTACGGGCAGGTCGGAGACCTGCCCCTGCTGTTGCGATCGGTCCCCGTAAGGGCAGGTCGGAGACCTGCCCCTACTGCCCCAACATCTCCACCACACCCGCTGCGCCCATGCCGCCGCCGATGCACATGGTGATCAACCCGTACCGTCCGCCGCGCCGCCGCAGTTCGTGCAGGATCTGCACCGTCAGTTTCGCGCCGGTGCATCCCAGCGGATGCCCCAGGGCGATGGCGCCGCCGTTGACGTTGACCTTCTCTTCGTCGAGTTCGAGCGCCCGGATGACCGCCAGCGCCTGTGCGGCAAAGGCTTCATTCAGTTCGATCAGGTCGATCTGATCAAGGGTCAGTCCGGCCAGTTTCAGCGCCTTCGGCACTGCCAGCACCGGGCCGATTCCCATGACCTCCGGCGGTACGCCTGCGACCGCGAACGACACAAAGCGCGCCAGCGGCTTCAACCCCAGCGCGTCAGCCTTTTCGCGGCTCATCACCACTACTGCTGCCGCGCCATCGCTCGTCTGCGACGAGTTGCCGGCAGTGACCGTGCCGTTCACCGCGAAAACCGGCTTCAACTTCGCCAGCGCCTCAGCCGATGTGTCGCGGCGCGGTCCTTCGTCGGTGTCGAAAACGGTGGCAGTGCGCTGCACTTTACCATTCTCGAACCAGACATGTTCGACTTCGACCGGCACGATCTCCTCTTTGAATCGCCCGGCATCGATGGCAGCGATCGCGCGCTGGTGCGACCGCAGCGCAAAGGCGTCCTGGTCTTCGCGGCTGACCTCGTAGCGCTTTGCCACGTTCTCGGCAGTCAACCCCATGCCAAGGTACACATCGGGGCTCATCTCGGCCATTGCCGGGTTCGGCGCGAAATGATGCCCGCCCATTGGCACGGCGCTCATACTCTCCGCGCCTCCGGCGACGATCACATCGCCCATCCCGCTCATCACCTGTTGCGCCGCCAGCGCAATCGTCTGCAACCCCGAGGCGCAGAAACGGTTGACCGTCTGCCCCGGCACGTCGTTTGGCAGACCGGCGCGCAGCAGCGCGACGCGCGCCATATTCAGGCCCTGCTCCGCTTCCGGCATGGCGCATCCCAGGATGACGTCGTCGATCTCTTTTGGGTCGAGACCAGGCGCGCGCTCGACTGCTGCCTTGATAACAGTCGCTGCCAGGTCGGTCGGATGCACACTGCGCAGCGCGCCGCGCGGCGCTTTGCCAACCGCAGTGCGAACGGCGCTGACAATCACTGCTTCCCGCATGGTTCTTTCTCCTTTAATTCCGCAATGGCTTGCCGGTTTGCAGGATGGCCATGATCCGTTCCTGCGTCTTCGGTTGCTGGATCAACTGGCTCGCCTGCTCGAACTCCAGATCGAGGAAGTACTGCTCGGTGACCCACTGCGGCTGTGACAGGTCGCCGCCGCACATCACATACGCCAGCGAGCGCGCCAGTTTCATGTCGTAGTCGCTGATGTAGCCGCCCTGGCGCATGCCGTACACCATCGCATTCACGGCAGCGATGCCGCGCCGTCCGATGGCGTACACCGGCTCGCCCTCCGGTGGAACCGGCGTGTACCCCTCGGCGACCATCAGCAGCACTTCCTTCTTCGCCTCGGCGATCAGGCGCTCGCGGTTCATCACGATCTTGTCGTCGTCCATCAGGTAGCCGAGTTGTTTTGCCTGCACAGCGCCAAGTTCGCTGACCTTCGCCATGGCAATCGTCTCGAACGCCTGTTGCAGGTAGGGGAGCGGATCGGCGCCAGGGGTTTTGACATGCGGCGACACGTGGCGCCGGACAAACTCCTTGCAGCCGCCCCACGCCGGGATCAGACCGACCCCCAGTTCCACCAGACCCATGTACGTCTCGGCGGCTGCCACCCGTCGCGCTGCTGCCAGGCAGACCTCAACGCCGCCGCCGAGCACGCGGCCATACGGCGCGGCGACAATCGGCTTCGGGCAAGTGCGAAAGCGGAAGAACAGGTCCTGCGTTCCTTTGGCGAATTTCGCCGACTCCTCCGGCTTGCCGCCCATAACGCCCATCAGCACCACCCCCAGGTTTACGCCGGCGCAGAAGTCGGATGACTGATTGCCGATGACCATGCCGACCCAGCGGTCGTCCTGGAGCGTTTCGAGCGCCTTCCAGCCCATTTCGGTGATTAGCGGGTCAATGGCATTGACTTTAGCGTGGAACTCGAAGCAAAGCACGCCATCTCCCAGGTCGATGAGCGAGGCGCTGTGGTTGCGCGCGACTTCTCTGCCCTGCGCGCGCAGATCGTCGAGCGACAGCACCCCTTCCGGCGGCGTGTACTCGACATAACGCGACTCGATGGGATTCCAGACGCTGACGATCCGCCCGTTCTCGCGCTGGTAGAAGCTTTCGCCGCCTTTTGCCAGCATCTCCTCGACCCACGGCGCAATGGCGATGTCACGTTCACGCATGCGCTCGGCGGTCTTGCGCACACCGAGGGTGTCCCACACCTCGAACGGACCGAGTTGGTGGCTGAACCCCCAGCGCATTGCGCGATCAATATCCACAATGCTATCGGAAATCTCCGGGATGCGGCGCGCCGTGTACGCCAGCGTGCGCAGCATCGTCTCGCGGATGAAGACGCCGGCGCGGTCTGTATCGGCGTTGTCGATCAGGAAGCGCAGGCGCTCCTGAAGGTCTTCGATCTTGCGCGCCTTGCCGACGAGGTCGAAGCGCGGCTTTTTCGGCGCTTCGTGCTCCATCGTCTGGAGGTTGAGGTGCCAGAACTCACGCCCGGATGCGCCTTTGGTTTCTTTGTAGAAACCGACGCCGGTCTTATTGCCCAGCCATCCTTTTGCCGCCATCGCCTCGACTTCGGGCGCGATCTTGAGCGCCTCGCGCTCCTCATCGTCGGGCAGCGCTTCGTAGAGGTTGCGTTGCACGTGGAGCATCACATCAATGCCGACCAGGTCGAGCAGGCGGAAGGTGGCGGTCTTGGGTCTGCCGATCAGTTCACCGGTCAGACTATCGACTTCCTCGACCGTATAGCCATTGCGCAGCGCATACCCAACGGTCGTAGCGATGTCGTAGCTGAAGATGCGGTTGCCGATGAAGTTAGGGCGATCCTTGCACACCACCACGCCCTTACCGAGGGTCACATCGGCGAAGCGGCTAATCGCTGCAACGACAGCGGGATCGGTATCGGGAGTTGGAATGACTTCGAGCAGGTAGAGATAGCGTGGCGGATTGAAGAAGTGCGTTCCCAGGAAATGGCGGCGGAACTCCTCGGAGCGCCCGGCAGCGATGGCGGCAATCGGAATGCCGGAGGTGTTGGATGACACGATGCTGCCCGGCTTGCGCACCTGTTCGATCTTCTCCATGAGGGTGCGCTTGGGTTCGAGTTGTTCGATAATCGCCTCCACGATCCAGTCGGCGTCCGCAATCAGTCCAAGGTCGTCCTCGACGTTGCCGATGACGATCTTTGTGATCGACTGTGGATCGAACAGCGCCGCCGGGCGGGCGTTCTTGATACGTTCCAGACCGGCTTTGACGAAGCGGTTGCGCACCTCCTTCGATTCGAGCGTCAGACCGCGCTTTTCCTCATCGGGCGTCAGGCCAGGCGGAACCGCATCGAGCAGCACGACCTGCAATCCGGCATTGATGCAATGTGCGGCAATGCCGCCGCCCATCGTACCGGCGCCAATGACGGCCACTTTCTTGATCTGGGTCATCGGTGACTCCTTGATTTACAGAAACAGAGAAGCGGGGACGCTTCACCGGCGCCCCCTGCTTCACCTTCGCACGACCATGCGCATCAGCGCAACTCGCGGCTCGTATAGCCAAGCAGGCGTCGCGCAACGATCAGGCGATTGATCTGACCGGTGCCCTCGTAGATATCGTTGATGCGGGCGTCGCGCATCCACTTTTCGACCAGCAATTTGCACGAATATCCTTCGGGACCGAGCAACTCGACCGCCTTTTGCGAGACGTATGTCGCCACTTGACCGGCTTTGACCTTTGCCATCGACGCTTCGAGCGCATTCTCCTGACCCGCGTCCATCTTGGTGACGGCTTTCAGCACCAGGAGCCAACCTGCGCGATGCTGCATCTCCATATGGATCAGGTCGCGCTCGACAGCCGTTTGCAGATGGGGCGCGACGCCATAGCGCACCTTCACCCCGCGATCCTTCAGGTACGAGACGGTGAACTCGAGCGAGGCGCGCGCAATGCCAAGCGCCGACGCCGCCACCAGCGGACGGGTGGCGTCGAACGTCTTCATCGCCCCCTTGAACCCCTTGTGTTCCGTGTCGCCCTTCACGACTTCGGGGCTGCCCAGAATATTATCATATGGAATGCGACAATCGTTGAACACAATCGCCGCCGTATCCGACACCCGGATGCCGTGCTTGTGCTCCAGTTTCGTGACCGTCATCCCCGGCGTGCCGGCTTCGACGACGAACGGCTTCATCCCGGCGCGCCCCGCTGACGGATCGACCGTCGCCCACACGACGACGAAGCCGCGCGACTCTTTGGCGGCCATCAATCCGCCGGTGACGAAGATCTTCTCGCCGTTCAGGATCCACTCTTTGCCGTCCTCCGAGAGGCGCGCCGTTGTGCGAATAGCGGCGGTATCGGAGCCGGCATGCGGCTCGGTCATCGCCATTGCCGCCCACTTCGGCTCACCCTCGCCGAAGCGTTTCAGGAAGCGTTCCTTCTGCTCCGGCGTGCCGGTTGCATCGACCGCCGCGCCGCCGAGCGCGCCGCCGGGGGTGCATAGATACAACCCGGCATCGCCCCACGAGAGCGCCTCGACCACATGCGCCAGCATGAGGTAGCCGATGCGCGGGCGCGGCTTGCCCTCCTTGTCCGTCTTTTCCGTGCCATCTTCGACCGAGAACGAACGCCCGCCGCGGTCGCGGATGGTGGGCCAGATCAGGTTGATATAGTCCCACGGGCGCTCTGATTCGTGCTCATCGTAGTAGCGCGCAACCGGCCGCATCACCTGCTCGCCGAGCATGGTGATGAACTGCACCTGGCGCTTGATCGGGGTTGGTATCTCAAAATCGATCATGGTCGTCTCCTCACACCATCGCAAGACCAAGGAACGTGCTGAACCCGCGCCCATTGCGCAGCCAGCGCTCGACCGGATGTTCGCGAATATAGCCGTGACCGCCGAGGATCTGTACGGCGCGGTCGGTCACCATAAGCGCCATTTCGTCGGCGTATGCTTTGGCAAGCGCCGCCTGCTGCACGGCATTGTGCTCTTTATCGATGTGCCAGGCGGCTTCATACGTCATCAGGCGCGCCGCCTCGACTTCAATCGCCATCTCCGCCAGCATAAAGGCAATCGACTGGTTCTGGGCGATCGGTTTGCCGAACGCCTCGCGTTGTTTAGCGTAATCGCGCGCATACTCGAAGGCGCCGCGCGCCACGCCGACCGCCAGCGCCGCCAGCGCCACCCGCGAATAGTTCATCAGATGGTCGATATCGATGCCCTGTTCGCCGCCCAACCGACACGACGCCGGCACATGGACATCGTCCAGCCGCAGTTCATAGGTCGGCAGCGCGCGGATGCCCATGAAACTTTCGCGCTCCAGCACCGCCAGCCCTTCCGTGCCGCGCTCGATAATGAATGCCTGCGTCGTCTCCCCCTCACGGGCGTACACCAGGAACGCCTGTGCATCGGCAGCGAGCGGCACGAGCGCTTTGTGACCGGAAATCTCGTAGACATTCCCTTCCCGCTCGGCGACCGTATGGAGCGCGTGCGGATCGAAACTCCAGCGTGGCTCAATCAGCGCTGCGGTGTAGGGAGCAAAACCGCCCTCTACCAGCCGAGGGAGCCATTTCTGCTTCTGCTCTTCGGTACCGTAGTGCAGGATGGGAATCGCAAACAGATTGGGAGTCATCAGGTAGAGCGCCATCGACAGGTCGCCGTAGCCGAGTTCTTCCGCCGCCAGCACGCCGGTCAGCGCCTGATGCGTCTCGCCGAAGCCGCCGTACTGTTCCGGAATGGCGCTCGGCAGCAGGCCGAGATCCCACCCGCGGGCAATAATGTCCTGCGGAATCGTGCGCTTCTCATCCGCTTCGTAGGCGGCGGGGCGCATGCGATCCGATGCGTAGCGACGCACCGTATCGATGATTAACTGCTGTTCTTCCGACGGAGTAAACGAGATCATAGCCATGTCTCCTTTGTGTCAACCGCTCAGCGCGCCGATCTGCATCAGCAGCGGCAGGCTGCCTTCAAACCGCAACTTACCCATCATAAACGCCATCTGCCCATTCAACTCACCCGACAGCATCTGCCGGTAATCATCGGTGGTCATCCGCAGCGTGACCGAAGGTTCGGGTTGGCCGCCAAAGATGCTGACGCTCTCGAACAGGCTCTCGTCAGAGCGGGTCAGTTCCAGTTTGACCGTTCCGCGCAGATTTTTCACCACCTCGACCTTCCGCCGCAGAAAGTAGTCGATAAACGGCTCGTGCGCATC
This sequence comes from uncultured Roseiflexus sp., assembly GCA_937935075.1. Taxonomy (GTDB): domain Bacteria; phylum Chloroflexota; class Chloroflexia; order Chloroflexales; family Roseiflexaceae; genus Roseiflexus. The sequence goes on from CALGYB010000041.1 coordinate 36,700, forward strand.
GCTTTCCGCAGCGGAGCGCCAGTTGTCGTAGGAGAGCGTCAGTTGCAGATCGGCGCCTTCGATGCCGCCATCGACGAATTCGATGGATGAACCCGCGATCTTCAACCCAAACACGCCGCCCTGATCGCCTTCACCCTCGATCGTGTACGTCACCGTCAATTCAGGCTGCGAGAGAACCTCTTCCGATGCGCCCGCAATCGCTTCCGCGAATCGCTGTGGCACAATCTGCGAAAAGTACGCTGCCGGAGTCATGTCGCTCATGGGGTGTGTGTCCTCCCTGTCGTGTTGGAATACCTGTTTTCGTGGCAGATTGTCATGGTTGAACCAGACGCCGACCGTTGCGATGTGACGGGTGTGGCGCAGGTGTTCTCAGGATAAGGTGCGCGATGAAGAACGCTGCGGTAACGCAGGCGCGAACCATGTTGCGCAGACCGGCGCATGCGTCGAAGGAGCATGACTGCGCAACTCACAGGCCATCCATCACTGGCGTCATTCCTGTCCACACTGACACTATCAGACATCGTCGGGTCGGGGGTGGTCATTCCTATAACGCAATGTACCATGAGGATGTTGTGAACATGTTGCGGGAATGTTGAGAAAGGTGTGAGGGGCGAGAGGGGCGAGAGGGGCGAGGGGCGAGGGGCGAGAGGGGCGAGAGGGGCGAGGGGCGAGAGGGGCGAGAGGGGCGAGGGGCGAGAGGGGCGAGAGGGGAGAGGGGCGAGAGGGGCGAGGGGCGAGAGGGGCGCCCGGCGCGTCAAGCGGGCGGGCAGGCGGGCAGGCAGACTCCTCACGCCTCGCGCCTCGCGCCTCACGCCTCGCGCCTCGCGCCTCACGCCTCACGCCTCACGCCTCACGCCTCACGCCTCACGCCTCACGCCTCGCGCCTCACGCCTCGCGCCTCACGCCTCGCTCCCCGGCAACTTCCAGAACCAGCACCTGCTCGAGCGGCGGGTCGGGCGGCAGATCGACGATCAGCGTCAACCCGCGCCCTTTGGGTACCGGAACAGTAAACTCGAAGTCGGTCGTGGCGCCGGGGGCGAGGGTGGCGCCGCCGCTCGACGCAGTGGCGTACCGGATGCCGCGACTGTCGCGAAAGGTAAAGGCGCCTGGCGGAATCGTCACCTCGCGATCGCCAGGATTACGCACGCTGCCGCGCACGACCATCTGATCACCGTTGCGGCGCAGATCGCTGACGCGCACCTCGATGCGCGGACCGGCGACCGTTGGCGTTAGCGCGGGTGCGACCTGCCCGCCGGAGAGTCGTTTGTGCAGATCATCCAGCGCGCGCAGGAGATCAGGCGGCGCCTGCGGCGCTTCGATCCGGGGCAGGTCGAGCGCCAGATCGTTCGGAGCGGGCGACTGTGCTGCAAAACGGCGGGTCAACTCCGTCATGCCAGACCTGTTGTTCATGCCGCCGATGGTGATGAGCGCCAGCGCAATCAGCACGCCGAGCGCAACGAATAATAATGTTGGGCGCTGTTCGTTCATGCCTCTACTATATCAGGATTTTCCATACTTAACGAAACTTGACAAATCCGCTTGATATGGGTACACTCCCATCATCACATCCCAAGGAGTTGGTTCTTTTGCCCTACCGCCGACAGCGGCCGCATCCTGTCGGTATCGGGGATATACCTCTCGTCTACAGATGCGTGTCGCTTTCAGGATCGGGCAATCGCAGCCATCGGTGCAATGCAGCGCCGCCTCTCCGTCGAGGTTCTTCGCCTGGATCAACAACAGAGGTGCAATCCAGGGGCTGTGAGTGCAGAAAGGAGGTGGCAGGCTCGGAATTGCAGCAAATGCCTCGCATATGCGAAAAGGTTCGATGCGGGTAGCCGCCGCGATTGGGATGCTTCGGAAACACATATTTCCGGTACAGATGCTCTGCGCAACAGATTCTCTAACACAAAGGAGAAGCACCACGATGAAACGTATCAGTGCGTTTCTCATCTTTGCGCTGCTGGGCGCACTCCTGGCGGCCTGTGGCGGCGCGCCGGCGGCGGCGCCTACGGCTGCGCCGACGACTCCGCCTGCAGAAGCGACAGCAGCGCCGGCGCCGCCTTCTGGCGGCATGACCGGCGTGATCAAGATCGCCACCCAAAGCCCGCTCTCCGGCCCGCAGGCCGCGCTTGGCGTCGGTATTCGCAATGGCGCCGAACTCGGACTCGAGCAGCTTGGCAAGACATTGACCGATATGGGCTTTACGGTCGAACTGGCGCCGTTCGATGACCAGGCGAAGCCGGAGGTCGGCTCGGCGAACGCCAAGAATATCATTTCCGACAACGACATCCTCTGCCTGGTCGGGCACCTGAACTCGGGTGTGGCGCTCGCCTCGCTGCCCGACTACCAGGCTGCCAGTCTGGTGATGGTCTCACCGGCCAATACCAACCCGAAGATTACTGAGAGCGGCTATCCGAACGCCTTCCGCATCGTGGGGCGCGACGATGTGCAGGGCGCAGTCGGCGAGGAGTTCGCCCGCACCGAACTAAACATCAAGAGCGTCTACATCATCCACGACAAAACCGACTACGGTCAGGGCGTGGCGGAGTTCTTCCGCCAGAACGCCGAGAAGAACGGCATTACGGTGCTGGGCTTCGAGGGTACTGAAGAGAAGTCGGTGTTCGACTCGATCCTGACCCCCATCCAGGCGGCGAACCCGGATCTGATCTACTTCGGCGGCATTTACGACCAGGCGGCGCCGCTGTTCAAGCAGGCGCGCGATCGTGGCATCACGGCGGCGTTCCTGGGTCCGGACGGTCTCGACTCGCCGGTGCTGCTTGAAGTTGCCGGCGATGCGGTGAAGGGCATGTACTACACCTCGGTTGCGGCGCCGGTCAGTCAGTTCCCCGATGCTGCGAAGTTCGCCGAAGACTATCAGGCGAAGTACAACGAGGCGGCGCCGCCCTTCTCGGCGCAGGCGTATGATGCGGCAGGCATCTGCATCCAGGCGATTGCCAATGCTGCAACGGCAGCCAACGGCAAGCCGACCCGCGCGCAGGTGCTGGAAGCCATGAAGACCCTGGGCACATTCAAAGGGATTACCGGTTCGTATGAGTTCAATGCTAAAGGCGACCCGGTGAAGGGCGCCTACTTCGTGCTCCAGGTCAGCACTGAGGCGGGCGCGCCTGCGGAAGTCTGGAACAAGAACGCGGTCGTCAAGCGTCTCGAGATCGCAGCGCCGTAAGGAAGCCCTCTTCAAGCGTCAGTAGAACCGAATTGACCCGAAGTGTCGATGTTGAACACTTCGGGTCTTATCAAAATCAGCGGAAGAGTCACGATTCATGGCAGTTGAAGCAACGACAGGTTCGGATCTGGTCATCACCCGTCGCTCCTTTCGCTCGTTTATGAGCGAAGTCTTTGGTCCTCTCCTTCAGGTGTTCCTGTTTGTCATCGGCAGCGCCGTCGTGCTCGGCGGCATTGTCCTTTTGCTCGCCCTGGCGCTCCGCGGCGCCCGTACCGATATCGATCTGTTGCAGGGTACGATCACGATCCTGCCACAGGTGATCATCGATGGTCTGGTGCGCGGATTTCTCTACGCCACCATCGCGCTTGGCTATACGATGGTGTATGGCGTGCTAGAGTTCATCAATTTCGCCCACGGCGAGATCTTCATGGTGGGCGCCTTTGTGGGCGCCTTTTTCAGCGCTGCACTGGCGTCATCGGGCATGCTGACGACCCTCAGCCCGATTCTGTTTGTCATCGCCGCCGTGTTCCTTGGTATGGCGGTCTCAGGACTCCTGGCGATGTCGATTGAACGGGTCGCCTACCGTCCCTTGCGCGGCGCGCCGCGTCTGGTGCCGCTGATCTCGGCGATTGGCGTTTCGCTGGTGTTGCAGGACGTGATGCGCATGATCGCCGTCAACACTGGTCTGGGCTTCAATGCGCAGTTCCGCACGCCGGACCTCGGGCAGCCGCTGGTGCTGGCGCAAATGCCGATTGCCGACGATCGCACCATACCGGTCAGTATCGATAGCCGCTCGCTGATCTTTATCGTGGTGGCGATCATCATGTTGATCGGGCTGAATTATCTGGTCAATATCACCAAACTCGGCAAGGCGATTCGCGCAGTGGCGCAGGACCGACCGGCGGCCAGTCTGATGGGGATCGACGTGAATCGCGTGATTGCCGTTACCTTTCTGATCGGCGGCGCGCTCGGCGGCGCGGCCGGCATCCTGTTCGGCATGCGCGTTGGTTCGATCAACCCCTACGTCGGGTTTCTGCCCGGTCTCAAAGCCTTTACTGCTGCGGTGCTCGGCGGCATCGGCAATATCACCGGCGCAATGGTCGGCGGGATTGTGCTTGGCTTCCTGGAAGCGTTCGTCGCTTCGTACCTCTCGCTCTTTACCCGCGGGCAATTCTCAGGAGCGAGTTATGCCGACATTGTGGCGTTCAGCATTCTCATCCTGATCCTGATCTTCCGGCCTTCCGGCTTGCTGGGCGAAGTGGTGACGCAAAAGGTGTGATCGTATGACAGCAGACAATCGGCAGGTTGGTCAATCGGCGTCGCTCTGGGGGCAACTCCGCGCTATGGCGGGGCGCGGTCCTGCGCCGTATGTGCTGACTCTGGCGTATGCCGCCATTGTGTCGGCGTTGCTGCTCCTCAACCCGACAACCGGACTCGGTACCGACATGGTCGTTGTGCTCTTCCTGCTGCTGATGTTCGTGATCTACCGCGCGCCGACCATGCTAGCGTTCAAGCTGACGCTTGGCACCATCCTGCTGGCGGTTGTGATGCCGGTCTTTGGCGTGCTCAACCCGTTCTACATCGATGTGGTCACCAAGGCGGGCATGTTTGCCGCGCTGGCGCTCGGGCTGAATGTGGTGGTCGGGTTTGCCGGTCTGCTCGATCTGGGGTACGTGGCGTTCTTTGCGGTTGGCGCGTATCTGTGGGGCATCTTCAGTACGCCGCAGATTTCCAATATCGTGCCGGGTATGGAACCGCTGCATGGGTCGTGGTTCTGGCTCTTCCTGGCGATCGGGCTGGCGGTCGGCGCTTTTTTCGGTGTGCTCCTCGGTCTGCCGGTGCTGCGGCTGCGCGGCGACTACCTGGCGATCGTCACCCTCGGTCTCGGTGAGGTGATCCGCGTGCTGGCGACGAACCTCGACCGGCCGATCAATATCACGAACGGTGCGCAGGGCATCAAAGATGTGGGGCGGCCGCCGTTGTTCATCGAGCCGTTGTTTCAGTCGCTGGGGATTACGATTTCGCGGTTGCAGGAGTATCAACTCTATTTCTATTTCCTGGTGCTGCTGGTGCTCGCGCTTACGGTGTTCGTCGTCCATCGGCTGAACGACTCGCGCATCGGACGCGCGTGGACGGCCATCCGCGAGGATGAAACCGCCGCAATTGCGATGGGTATTCCGCTGGTGCGGATGAAACTGCTGGCATTCGCCGTTGGTGCGTCGTTTGCGGGCACGATGGGGGTGATCTTCAGCGCGCTGCAAACGTTCATCAATCCGCCGACGTTCGATCTGCTGCGGTCGATTGGTATTCTGTCGATGGTCATTCTTGGCGGGATGGGGAGCATCCCCGGTACGATGCTCGGCGCGGTGATCGTGACTCTGCTCGATCTGCAACTGCTGCCGCGTATCGCCAATGAACTGGCGGCGCTTCAGCGGCGCGGCGTGCCGATTCCGTCGTGGTTCGATCCGGCGCAGTATCAGCGCCTGCTCTTCGGGTTGCTGCTCGTGATCATGATGATTTTTCGACCAGAGGGCTTGCTGCCGGAGGATCGTCGCCGTCAGGAGTTGCACCACGACGAACCTGAACCGGCCCCAGAGGCAAAGACATCCCCCGCGGTTCCAGAGTCTGCACAAAGCGTTGAAGGGTAAGAGGGTTTGTTGTGGCGCTTCTGGAAGCAAAACATGTTACCAAGCAGTTCGGCGGCCTCACAGCGGTGAACGATGTATCGCTCACGATTGAGGCGGGCAGCATCGTCAGCGTGATCGGTCCCAACGGCGCCGGGAAGACGACGTTTTTCAACGTGCTGACCGGCATCTATAAACCGACGAGCGGGGCGATCGTGTTCGATGGCAAAGATATTACCGGTTTGCGTCCCGACCAGATTACGGCGCTGGGCATCTGCCGGACGTTCCAGAACATTCGTCTGTTCAATGCGATGACTGTGCTCGAGAATGTGCTGGTGGGCATGCATACGCGCCTGAATGCCGGTTTGTGGCAGATTCTCTTTGGCACTCCTGCCGTTCGCGCCGAGGAGCGGGCGTCGCTCAACCGTGCACGCGAGTTGCTCAAGTTCGTCAATCTCGATCATCAGCGTAACCAACTGGCGCGCAATCTTCCCTACGGCGATCAGCGTCGCCTGGAGATTGCACGGGCGCTGGCGGCGTCGCCGAAATTGATCCTGCTCGATGAGCCGACGGCCGGCATGAATCCGCAGGAGACCGCCGAGGCGACGGAATTGATCCGGCGGCTGCGCGATGAATTGGGTATCACCGTCGTTTTGATCGAACACGATATGCGGGTGGTGATGACGATTTCAGAGCGCATCACCGTGCTCGACTATGGCACCAAGATTGCTGAAGGGCTTCCCGACGAGATCCGCTCCAACCCGCGCGTGATCGAAGCCTACCTGGGCAAGGGCGCCGCCGCCCATGGGGTGGAACAGGTGGGAGGTTGATGGTGAATGTGGAAAGGTGAAAGGGGACAGGGGGAGGGTTGAAGGTCGCAGGTGGAGGCTGGTCGCGCCCGTATGCCGGCGAGACGCCCGCGCTCCCGGTGAGCAGAAGGGAGGGCTGGTCGCCGGCAAACTGTGGGGATTGAAGGCGCTGAGGATAAGCAGGCGCTCGAACCCCTCACCCATCGTTCTCAGTTCTTGGTTCTCTATGCCGCTTCTCGAACTCAAAAACGTCCATACCTACTATGGCAGCATCCACGCCCTGAAAGGGATCTCACTCTCGGTGGAAGAGGGTGAGATTGTCACGCTGATCGGCTCGAATGGCGCTGGCAAGAGCACAACCTTGCGCACGATTTCGGGGCTGCTGAAACCCAGGCAGGGCGAGGTGCTGTTCAGAGGCGAACGGATTGATCACCTGCCGCCGCACAAGATCGTCGAGATGGGCGTCATTCAGTCGCCGGAAGGGCGCCGTATCTTTCCACGCCTGACGGTGCGCGAGAACCTGGAAGTCGGTGCGTTTCTCCGCAACGACAAAGCTGAAATTGCCAGAGATATGGAGCGGGTATTTCACCTGTTCCCGCGTCTGTATGAGCGTCTCAACCAGCGCGGCGGCACCCTTTCCGGCGGTGAACAGCAGATGCTGGCGATCGGACGGGCATTAATGGGTCGTCCACGGGTGCTCCTCCTCGATGAGCCGTCGATGGGTCTCGCGCCGGTGCTGGTCGAGCAGATTTTCAGCATCATTGGCGACATCAACGCCCAGGGAACGACGATCCTGCTTGTGGAGCAGAACGCGCTCATGGCGCTGGCAATCGCCCATCGCGGCTATGTGCTGCAAACGGGGGAGATCGTTCTGGCAGATACCGCAAACGCGCTGCGTGAGAATAAACTTGTCCAGCATGCGTACCTCGGCATAGGGTAGGGCGCAGCAGACCTGCCTCCAACAGCGCTGTTGCTTGTGAAATGATGCGTGTATGAGGTTGCGCCTGCTTTTTGCAACGGTGGGGCTGGCGCTTGCTGGTTCGTTGGCGGTCATGTTCGCCTTGATCAGCGGAACGAACATATCTGGAGCGCGCGACGAACAGATGCGCGCTGAGCAGATATGGTACGCGCAGCCTCGCAATCACTACCGGATCGTCATTCGGCAGCGGACGCGCACCGGCGTCTGCGAACAGGATCTCGAAATCCGCGACGACCGCGTGCAGATGGTGCACCTCAATCAGTGTGCGCAACCTCCGATCTGGACAGTGCCCCGCCTCTTCAGTTGGGTGAAGCAGCTTAGCCAACCTGCTGGCCTCTGTTACCCTTCGTCCCTTCAGTGCACCTGTCGTGTTTCCACGCACCTGCAGGTTCTGTTCGATCCACAATCGGGATATCCCAAACAGGTTCTCTACGAATGGGGGTTGCGCCCAAACTAGGAAAACCTGCACTACTGGCAATCGCTCGTGTTCGATAGCAATGGGATTGACTGCGCCCGGCGTGCGCGGGGTGGCGGTGCAGTCGAGTTGACCGTCGTCTCGTTGATGCCTCTTCCCTGACCTGCAAAACGTGGCTTATTCGAGAATCTCCCGCGGCACCCGCGGCAGAATCGTCGCCACCACGTCGTAACTGATCGTCCCCAGCCACCCGGCAACCTCGTCAGCCGTGATCCGCTCATCGCCCTGTGCGCCAATCAGCGTGACGAGGTCGCCGCGCTGGACGCCAGGAATGTTGGTGACATCGATCATCGCATAGTCCATACAGATTCGCCCGACGATTGGTGCACGCTGGCCGCGCACCAGCACCGCGCGCCACGCCGGCGCCCGCCGTAGACCATCGGCGTATCCTACCGGGATCGTTGCAATGCGGGAGGCGTGCCGGGTCACGAATGTTCCGCCATACGACACCGGCGTTCCAGGTGGAAGGTCACGCACCTGCGCAACCTCGGCGTGAAACGAAAGCGCCGGGCGCAGTGCCGGCGGCAGCGGCGTCGATGGCGAAGGCGCCAGCCCGTAGCAGGCAATACCAGGGCGCACCATGTCGAATCGCGCTGCCGGCAGACGCAACAGTGCTGCGCTGTTGGCGGCATGGACGAGTGGCGGGCGCAAGCCAGCGGATGTGATTGTTTCCAGTGCTGCGCAAAAGCGGTTGAGTTGCGCTTCTGCGGCGCTCAGGTCGGCGGCGTCGGCATCGGCAAAATGGGTGTACAATCCCTCGACGCGCACACCCGGCATAGCGGCAAGCGTCTGCAAAAACGGTCCCAACTCCTCAACGCTCAGTCCGGTACGCGCCATGCCGGTATCCACCTCGATGTGCACAGTGATGTTCAACCCGGTCTCTGTCGCTGCGGCGCATGCGCGGGCAGTATCCGGATCAAAGACAGTAATGGCGACACCCAGTCGCGCCGCGTGCGCCACCTGCCATGGCGGAGTGTAGCCGAGCACCAGAATGGGCGCGCCGATCCCGGCTTCCCGCAGGGTTCGCGCCTCGCCGAGCGTCGCCACTGCCAGCGTTGTTGCGCCGCCAGCCAGCGCAGCGCGCGCGGCGCGCACCGCACCGTGACCGTAGGCGTCCGCCTTGAGCACCGCCATGAGCGGCACACCGGCAATCGCGCGCAGTGCGCGCACATTGTCGCGGATCGCGTCCAGATCGATCCGCACCCACGTCGGGCGGTCGGGATCGGCGATGCGCGTCGCACGCCATCCGGCATCCTGACGAACCAGCGCCTGCGCAACGTTCACCGACGGAGCGACCAGTGCTGCAACCAGGCGTTCCAGGCGTGCAGCAGCGCCGCCGCACACCAGGATCAGATCGCCTGCGCCGAGGTCCGAGGGAATGGCGTCGAGCGCCGCCGTGATCGTGTGAACGACTGTCACCGGCAGATCGGGACGCAGCCGTTGCACTGCGCGGATTACCGGCGTTCCGGCATCGCCTTTCCAGACCAACACATCGGCGACCTGCGCTGCGAGTCTGCCGATAGCCGCGTACATGTCGCCCCCTGCGTCAGGATCGTCACTGTCGGCAGGGAGGTCTCCCAGCACTGCAATCCGGCGTTGTGCCGGGAGCGCTGCCAGGGTGCGCAGCGCTGCCAGCATCGCCGCCGGTTCAGCGCCGATGGTATCGTCAAGGAGCAGTGCGCCGTTGCGCACCGGGTGCGGACGCAGACGACCCGCAGGCGGCTCGACGTGCGTCAGCCGTGCAGCGGCTCGCTCCAGGCTCATCCCGCACGCCAGCCCTGCGCCTACTGCCGCCAGCGCCGCGCCGACTGCCGGTTCGCCGATCAGCGGAATGACGGTATCGACCGACGCGCCGCGATACAACAGGCGTATGTGGGCGCCGTCAAGACCATACCGGCGCACCTCCGCACGCAGATCGCACCCGGCGCCGGTTCCGAATGTCAGCACCTGAGCGTGGGTCATCGCGCGCAGCGCCGCCACCGCCGGATCGTCGCCATTGAGCACAACCCATCCGTCGTCGGGCAACGCTGCAGCCAGCGTCCCAAACTCGCGCACCAGCCCGGCCACCGAGCCAAATGCCGACAGACGCATTGGGCTGGCGGATGTCATCACCGCCACATGCGGCGGAAACAGCGCCGTCAGGCGCTGGAGTTCGCCGGGATACGCCGTCCCATATTCCAGCACAGCGAAGCGGTGATTATCCCGAAGACGCGCAAGCGACACCGGTAGCCCAATCAACGAATTGAAACTGCGGCGGCTGCGGAATGTCGGTGCAATGCCCGCCAGAACCGCAGCAATGGCGCGGGTTGCCGATGTTTTGCCGACGCTGCCGGTCACACCGACGACCAGCGGCGCAACCTGGCGCAACCGGGCGGATGCCCAGCGTGCTGCGAGCAGCGCCGGGTCATCGGCGATAATCACCGTAGTTGTGGCGCTTACCGTCGGCGGGGTTTCACAGACGACGCCAGCAGCGCCGGAAGCCAGCGCATCGGCGATATACGCATGACCATCGTTGCGTGGGGTGCGAAGCGCAAGGAACAATTCCCCCGCACCCGTCAGCCGCGAGTCATACGAAAAACCGGTGAAACGGCGCGCAACCGGGGGCGCTGCCAGCCGCCCGCCAGCCGCCAGGAGGTCGTCAAGGTCGATCATCCCGTTCTCCCGTCGCAACATACCAGACCAGCATAATGTACCACTTTGTGATCACACGGAGGCGCGAAGGCGCAAAGGTGAATGGTTCCTGGTTCTCATCGAGCGATTAACCCAACCCGGATAATCTCACACGAACGTGCGGTCAGTCAGACAAGATGTTCGCGCGCCCGGTTCGCACGGCGTACCGATCCACAACGCCCTGGCATCAGCAGCCCCGGCGGGGCTTGCACGTGCGGTGAGCGCAGTCGAACTGCGTCCTCAGCAAGGGCTTTCGCCCGCAGCGCCCCGGCAGTATGGCACGAATGACCGCGCATGAGTATCGGTTCTCGGTTCTCAGTTCTCGGTTCTCAGTTCTCAGTTCTCGTCACCCCTAACCCCAACCCATCGAGTATACTTATGATCTCTGCATATGTACGCTCAGCAGCGAGGCACAGCACACCCATGACCACACCCACAACCATTCGTTCCCTGACTGTAACACCACTCGACATTCCGCTCCACGAACCCTTTGGTATTGCTGGCGGCGTACAGGACATAGCGCGCAACCTGCTGGTCACCATCGAACTGGCCGATGGAACGCGCGGCTACGGCGAAGCAGCGCCATTTCCGGCATTCAACGGTGAAACGCAGGAGACGGCGCGTGCGGCCATCCTGGCGGGGCAATCGATGATCGAAGGCGCCGACGTGCGCGAATGGCGTCGGATTGCGCTGGCGCTTCCTGCCATTGCCGGCATGACCGGCTCGGCGCGTTGCGCCATTGAAACGGCGCTCATTGATGCATTGACGCGCCGCGCGCGCCTGCCGCTCTGGGCATTTTTCGGCGGCGTGGCAACTACCCTGGAAACCGATGTGACCGTTACCACCGGCAGTGTGGCGGCGGCGGCGCGCGCGGCGCAGGCGATTGCCGCGCGGGGCGTCACAACGATCAAGATCAAGATCGGTTCCGGCGACCCGGAAACAACGACGATCCGCACAATGGAACACGACCTGGCGCGGATCGTTGCGGTCAGGGATGTCGCGCCGGAGGCGCGCCTCATCCTCGATGGCAATTGCGGCTACACCGCCGATGATGCGCTCAGGCTGCTCGACATGCTGAGCGTTCACGGCATCGTTCCGGTGTTGTTCGAGCAACCGGTTGCAAAAGATGACGAAGCCGGACTACATCGCCTGACCGCCGCGCGGCGTGTGCCGGTCGCCGCCGACGAAAGCGCCGCGAGCGCCGTGGATGTTGCGCGGCTGGCACAGACCGGCGCAGTCGATGTAATCAACATCAAATTGATGAAATGCGGCATCATAGAAGCGCTCGATATTGCCGCCGTCGCGCGTGTTGCCGGTCTGTGTCTGATGATCGGCGGCATGGTCGAGTCGTTCCTGACAATGACCGTCTCCGCCTGTTTTGCTGCCGGTCAGGGCGGTTTCTCCTTCGTGGACCTGGATACGCCCCTCTTCCTGGCGGAAAACCCGTTCGACGGCGGCATGGTCTATCGCGGCGGCGTCATTGATCTGTCATCGATCCATGCCGGACATGGTGTTACGCCACGGTGAGACGAGCAGCACGCGGAACGTTGCAGGCGGGAAGCGTACAGGTGTAGCGTTTTTGTCAAGCCCTTCGACTCAATCGCCTGCTTGAGGGCATTCGGACGCCGGTGCGGGCGCGGTTCGGCAGGCTCAGCGCAGGGGGCGCCGCCTCGCCCCAACGCCTGCTTCTTCCCTTGTGGGAGAAGGGGGTTGGGGCGAGGCGGGGAAAACGGGCGTCGGGACGACGAAAACGCGCTGCACATCTGGAAAATCCACCCTTGTGAGCGGGCGAGAAGGCGGAAGCGTTCGGCGCTGCGTGAACTATTGCCAGCAAGAAAGATGGAGTGGGAAAGGTGTGTAGAGCGCAAGAGAAAGTGAATCCTACCCCCTACCCCCTCATCCCTCATCCCTCATCCCTACCCCCTCGTTTAGTTATTCCATCCAAACTATTCCCGCCGATCTTCGTACCGAGTCGCCCTACCGCAAACGCCTCCCAATACCTATAATCGGAGCATTGAACATTTCTAGTGCATGTCATGCAATGGTGCAGCGCGGATGACCTCGACCGTTATCTGCGTTGTACGTTGTTAACAGCATGGAGCACATCATTTCAGGAGGAAGACCCCATGGGAATGACACCAAAAGATGTCCTGGCGATAATCAAGGAGCATGACATCAAAATGGTGGATGTCCGCTTCACTGACATCCCGGGCACGTGGCAGCACTTTTCACTGCCCGCCAGCGCACTGACAGAAGATGATTTTGTGAAAGGCATTGGCTTCGACGGATCGTCGATCCGCGGCTTCCAGGCTATCAACGAGAGTGACATGCTTGTTGTTCCTGACCCGGATACGGCATTTATCGACCCGATGCTGAAAATCCCAACGCTGGCGTTGATCTGTGATATTCGTGACCCTATCACCGGCGAAAATTATACGCGCGATCCGCGTTTCATCGCCAAGAAAGCGGAAGAGTATCTGCGCAGCACCGGCATCGCCGACACCGCCTATTTCGGTCCGGAAGCCGAGTTCTTCCTGTTCAACGATGTGCGTTTCGATCAGGGCAGCCACTTTGGCTATTACTTCCTCGATAGCGACGAAGGCATCTGGAATAGCGGCGCCGACCGGCACGGCAAGAACCTGGCGTACCGTCCGCGCTACAAAGAGGGCTATTTCCCCTGCCCGCCGCTCGATACGTTGCAGGATGTCCGTTCGCAGATCACGCTCAACATGATGGCGGCAGGTATCGAAGTCGAGGTGCATCACCATGAAGTCGCCACTGCCGGTCAGTGCGAAATCGACATGCGGTTCGACTCGCTGCTGCGTATGGCGGACAAACTCATCAAATACAAGTATATCGTCAAGAACACCGCGCGCGAGTTCGGCCTGACCGCTACGTTCATGCCCAAGCCGCTCTTTGGCGATAACGGCAGCGGTATGCACTGCCATCAAAGCCTCTGGAAGGAAGGGCAGCCGCTCTTCTATGATCCAAAGGGATATGCGCTCCTTTCGGACACGGCGCGCTGGTACATTGGCGGTATTCTGACCCATGCCCCGGCGCTGCTGGCAATCTGCGCGCCGACGACGAACTCCTACCGCCGCCTGGTGCCGGGGTTCGAGGCGCCGATCAACCTGGTCTACTCGCAGCGTAACCGGTCGGCGGCGGTTCGTATTCCAACCTATTCGGACTCGCCCAAAGCGCGGCGCATTGAGTTCCGTGCGCCTGATCCAACCTGCAACCCATATCTGGCGTTCGCCGCGATGCTGATGGCAGGCGTCGACGGCATCAGGAACCGGATCGAGCCGCCGCCGCCGCTGGATGTCGATATCTACGAATTGACGGCGGAGGAGAAGGCGCATATTCGCGGAACCCCCGGCTCACTGGCGGAGTCGCTTGATGCGCTCGAAGCCGACCATGCGTTCCTGCTCGAAGGCGGTGTGTTTACGCCTGATGTGATCGAAACCTACCTGGATTACAAGCGCTCGCGCGAGTTGATCCAGGTAGCGATTCGACCACACCCCTACGAGTTCTTCATGTATTTCGACGCATAAGCCTCCTGCTGTTCGTTCGCTCTCAATCACGCCGGTAGGGATGTTGCATGGCAATGTCCTTACCGGCGTGTATGTTCATTCTATACGAGGTTTGCGATCAGATATAATCTTACATATAAGCATGAATTGTATAAAATGAACAAGAACGAAACCGGATATTTCATACGAACTGGACGTAGCCTGAGCGCTGTTTCTGTCGTACTCTTCAGCATGTCATAAGCCCACGCGCCTAATCCGGTGCAACGAAGCAGTATCCTGCGTCCGCGCGCGTCGCAGGATTATTTTGCATTCTGCATCGGTCAGGTCGTATAAAGCCTCATCTACACAGGAGAAAGGTCAGGTATGGTCAGGCGACGAACAAAACTCATGCTCGGCATCGGCGCGCTTGCCGGTCTGTTGATCGGCACAACCGGCACCTCCTTCGCCCAGGAGATCGACCCCGCTATCGCGGAAATGGGCGTGGTCACCGACACCATGTGGTTGCTTATTGCGGCGTTCCTGGTGTTCTTTATGCAGGCGGGCTTCGCGCTGGTCGAAGCGGGGTCCACGCAGTCCAAGAACATGATCAACATCATGTTCAAAAACTTTATGGACTTTTGTATTGGCGCGCTGGCGTTCTGGATGGTGGGCTGGGGGATCGCATACGGCGCCAGCGTCGGCGGTTTCTTTGGTTCTGATCAGTTCTTCCTGGGTGATGTGCGCGAAGCGGGGAGCGTGCCGACGCTCGCCGTCTGGCTGTTCCAGGTCGTGTTCGCCGGAACGGCAGCGACAATCGTCTCCGGCGCGATGGCTGAACGCACGAAGTTCAGCGCTTATCTGATCTACAGCGTCGCGATCTCGGTGCTCATCTATCCGGTCGTTGTTCACTGGGTGTGGAGCGGCGCCGGCTGGCTCAATGACTATGACCCGACAACCACTGGCGACTGGGGCTTCACCGATTTCGCCGGTTCGACGGTGGTTCACAGTGTTGGCGGTTGGGCGGCGTTGATGGGCGCCTGGCTCCTGGGTCCGCGCATGGGGCGCTACGGTCCCGATGGCAAGCCGCGTGAGATTCCCGGTCACAGCGCAGCGCTTGCCGGTCTCGGCGTTTTCATCCTCTGGCTCGGCTGGTATGGCTTCAACCCTGGCAGCCAACTGGCGTTCAAGTCACAGGGCGATGCCGACGCAATTGCGCTGGTTGCGGTGACCACCACGCTGGCTGCTGCGGCTGGCGCTGTGGGCGCGATGATTGCCAGTTGGGTTAAGAGCGGCAAGCCGGAACTCGGCGCAACGCTCAACGGTGTGCTCTCCGGCTTGGTGGCGATTACAGCAGGGTGCGCCTATATGCGTCCGCTCGATGCGGTCATCGTCGGTCTGGTCGCCGGTCCGCTCTACGTCATCTCGATGAAGTGGATGGAGTCGCTCAAGATCGATGATCCGGTCGGCGCTGTGCCGGTCCACCTGGTGAATGGCGTCTGGGGGACGCTGGCGGTCGGCCTGTTTGCGACGATTGAAGGCAATACCGGTACGGTTGGCTTGTTTGCCGGCGGCGGTCCGCAACTGTTGATCGCTCAGATCGTCGGCGTGCTGGCGATTGGCGCCTGGACTGCATTGACGAGCTTCCTGCTCTTCTTTGTCCTCAAGCGCACGATGGGTCTGCGCGTGTCGCCCGAAGAGGAGGATTTTGGTCTCGACATCGGCGAGCATGGGACGGTCGCTTACCCGGATATCCACAAGATGCCAGAGCCGGAGACGGTTCGCGCGATCACCGGCAAGCCGCTCTCAAGCGCGGCAGAGTGACGGCGCGCGGATAGGGCGGCGGAAGGGGCAGGTCTCAGACCTGCCCCAACGGGTCTCAGAGAGCGATCAACCAAGACCCGGACCATCAAGGACATGGAGCGGCTGACGTTGGCTGAGCCTGTCGAAGACAACGTCAGCCGCAAGACGGTCAACACGGACAATGATTGTGCAACATCTGGATCAGAGGCTCCAGCGGTAAAAACCCCTCTCTCGCGGTCCCCTGCGTTCATGCACATCGTTGCGTCAACGGCTTGACAAATCGCCTCTGAGCCGTTATAGTAACCCTTAACCTGATTTTGCGGATTGCAACGACGCCCGCAGCCTGCTCGATTGGAGAGTGTGTGCTGTGGGCGTTTGGTGTATCAGACCGAGCAACGCCCCCGCTGTTGCTCGCTGGCGCATACATATCACCTGATCGCAGTACGCTTCTCGAAGCGGCAAAATCGCGCATTATTCAGGCCATCCCGTCAGACTCAGCATCTGCGAACGGCAGTGTCGCTCCCCCAAGATCGTGGAGCGCTGGTTTTGTGTACGCCATGTCAGGGAGCAAGGTGACAGACACGATGGATCAACAGACAAAAACAGAGGTGCGCGGCCTGTACGATCCGCGCTTCGAACACGACGCCTGTGGCATTGGGTTCGTTGCCCGCCTGAGCGGTGAACCGGGTCATGCGATCCTGACGTATGCGCTGACGGCTGTCGGTCGAATGGCGCACCGCGGCGGCGTGGCGGCTGATGGAAAGAGCGGTGATGGCGCTGGCGTCCTGACGCAGATTCCGCGCGCGTTTTTTGCCCGCGAACTGGCAATGCGCGGCATTCGCTACCCGGTTGAGGACCTTGCCGTTGGCATGTTTTTCCTGCCGCAGCACGAAGGGCATCGCAATACAGCGCGCGGCGTGGTGGAACAGATCCTTGCCCACTATGGCATGGCACTGCTGGCGTGGCGTTCGGTTCCGATTTCGCTCGATGCGCTCGGCGACAGTGCGCGTGAGTCGTGCCCGGTGATCGAGCAGGCGTTGATTGCCCGTCCGCCGCATAACCATACGGCGCCGAATGCTTATGAACGCGCGCTCTACCTGGCTCGCCGCACCATCGAAGCCGAAGCGCGCGCCCATCGCCTGGAGGGGTTCTCTATTCCTTCCCTCTCAAGCCGGACGCTGGTCTACAAAGGGTTGCTGGTGGCGCCTGCATTGCCCGAGTTCTATGACGACCTGCGCGATCCGCTGTACGAAACGGCGATTGCGCTGTATCACCAGCGTTATTCGACGAATACCTTCCCCACCTGGGAGCGCGCCCAGCCGTTTCGGATGTTGTCCCACAATGGTGAAATCAATACGCTGCGCGGCAATATCACCTGGATGCAGGCGCGTGAGGCGGAATGGCGTCGCGCCGCCGCGTCAGCCCAACAGATGACGCTGATCGAAGCATCCATCGATGGCGACCCGCTGGCGATGGCGCTCAGCGCCGCCGCAATCGGTCCGATTGTCGATACGAGCGGCAGTGACTCGGCAATGCTCGATAATGTGCTCGAACTGCTGGTCATGGGCGGGCGCGATATTCGCCATAGCCTGACGATGCTCGTTCCTGAAGCCTGGGAGCGGGTGCACGATATGGAGCCGCCCCGCCGCGCCTTCTACCAGTATCACGCCGGTATGATGGAACCGTGGGATGGGCCGGCTGCGCTGGCGTTCTGCGACGGTCAGGTGGTCGGTCTGGCGCTCGACCGCAATGGGTTGCGCCCGGCGCGCTACCTGCTCACCGACGATGGCCTGGTGATCTGCGGCTCCGAAGTCGGCGCGGTGTCGATCGATGAGTCGCGGATTGTGCGTAAGGGCAAGGTGGGTCCCGGGCAGATGATCGCCGCCGACCTCTGCACCGGTCGCTTTGAGGAGAACGACGATATCCGCAGTCGGCTCGCGGCCCGGCAACCGTATGCCGAATGGCTCAAGCGCCATATGCGCGTGCTGGCGCCTGCTGGTGCGCCGCGCGTCAGTGAAGCGGACGAGCCGGAAAGCCGCGCCTCGCGCGAGAGCAAGTCGGCGCTGCTTGGCGAATTGCAGCGCGCTTTCGGCTATACCGCCGAAGAACTTGCGGTTGTGCTCAAGCCGATGCTGCGCGATGGGTTGGAACCGGTCGGATCGATGGGGGACGATACGCCGACCGCTGTTCTCGCCGACCGACCGCGGCCGCTCTACAACTACTTCAAGCAGCGCTTCGCCGAGGTGACCAACCCGCCGATCGACCCGATCCGCGAGGAACTGGTGATGTCCCTCTCGTTCAGTCTCGGTCGGCGCGGCAATCTGCTGCTCGAAACGCCGGAACATGCGCATCTGTTGCGTCTCGCCAGCCCGGTGCTGAACAATGAACACCTGGCGATGCTGCGCGATATTAGCGACCCGGCATTCACTACGGCAACGCTGGACGCGACGTTCGCGGCTGATGATGGCGTCCATGGCATGCTCGCAGCGCTCGACCGCCTGTGCCGTGAGGCGGAAGAAGCGATTGCCGCCAATAATGTCATTCTGATTATCAGCGACCGCAGCGTTGGCGAACAGCGCGCGCCGATCCCGGCGCTTCTGGCGCTTGGCGCGGTGCATCAGCATCTTATTCGCACCGGTCTGCGCACGTCGGTGAGCCTGGTCGTCGAAAGCGGCGAACCGCGCGAGGTCCACCACCTGGCGTGTCTCGTCGGCATGGGCGCCGAGGCGGTCAATCCATACCTGGCGCTTGCGACGGTGCGCGCGCTTGCCGTCGAACGCGATGAGGTGCGCGGGAAGGCGTCGGAAGCGCACGACCGGCGCGCCGCCGGCGAACTGGCGGACGAAGCCGAGCAAAACTACATCCATGCGCTCGAAAAAGGTCTGCTCAAGGTGATGTCCAAGATGGGCATCTCGACCGTTGACAGTTACTGTGGCGCGCAGATCTTCGAAGTGGTCGGTCTGGCGGACGAGGTGATCGCGCGTTGTTTTGCAGGCGTGCCTGCGCACCTTGGCGGACATGGGTTTCGCAAACTGGCTGCCGATGTGCTCGAACATCACGAGGCGGCGTTCTCCAATCGCCTCCCCGCGCTTGCCGGTCGCTCATCGTTGCCGCATCCCGGCTACTACAAGTTCAAGAAGGACGGCGAATACCACACGTTCTCTCCGGCGGTCGTCCATGCGCTGCAACGCGCCGCTAACGGCGGGAGTTACGCCGATTACCTGGCGTACAGCAAACTGGTCCATGCACGTCCGCCGGTCGAGTTACGCGACCTGCTTGAGATTATTCCGCCCGAAGAGCGGAGCGTCGGACCGACCCGGCTGATTTCCGTCGATGAAGTCGAGCCGATCGAGGCGATTGTGCGGCGCTTCTCGACGGCTGCCATGTCGCATGGGTCAACCAGTCTCGAAGCGCACGAAACGCTGGCGGTTGCCATGAACCGTCTCGGCGGCATGAGCAACTGCGGCGAAGGCGGCGAGGACCCGGAGCGGTACCGCGATGAACGCAACAGCACGATCAAGCAGGTGGCTTCGGGTCGCTTCGGCGTCACCCCGGCGTACCTGGCGTCGGCGCTGGAGTTGCAGATCAAAATGGCGCAGGGGTCCAAGCCGGGCGAAGGCGGCCAGATTCCGGGCATCAAAGTTTCGGAAGAGATTGCGCGCATCCGCCATACGACGCCTGGCGTGACGCTGATCTCGCCGCCGCCGCATCACGACATCTATAGCATCGAGGACCTGGCGCAACTGATCTATGACTTGAAGCAGGCGAATCCGCGCGCAGCGGTGTCGGTCAAACTGGTCGCCGAGGCTGGCGTGGGAACAATTGCTGCCGGGGTCGCCAAGGGCGGCGCGGATGTTATCCACATTTCCGGGCACTCTGGCGGCACCGGCGCATCACCGCTGTCGTCGATCAAGAATGCTGGCGTCAACTGGGAGATTGGGCTTGCCGAGACGCAGCAGACGCTCGTGCTCAACGGGTTGCGCGGGCGGGTGCGGCTGCGCGTCGATGGCGGGTTCAAGACGGGGCGTGATGTGGTGCTGGCGGCATTGCTTGGCGCGGATGAGTTTTCGTTCGGCACGGCGGCGCTTGTTGCCGAAGGATGTGTCATGGCGCGCACCTGCCACACCAACAATTGCCCGGTCGGTGTCGCCACGCAGCGCCCCGATCTGCGCGCAAAGTTCCCCGGCAAGCCGGAGGATGTGGTTACCTTCTTCCGCCATGTGGCGCAGGAGGTGCGCGAAATCCTTGCGTCGCTCGGTGCGCGTTCACTCGACGAGATTATCGGGCGCACCGATCTGCTCCGCCAGGTTACGCGCGGTCATCCTGGCGCGGATGCGATCAACCTGGCGCCGCTGTTGGCGCGCTTCGACCGGCCCGGTGATCCGATCCGCAACGTGCAGCCGTGGAATGGATTAATCGAAGTTGGCGCACTGAACCGGCGGTTGCTCGACGATGCGTCGCGCGCGCTGGATCATCAGTTGTACGTCGAACTGCACTACCCGATCACGAATGTTGATCGCACGGTTGGCGCAACGCTCTCCGGCGAAATCGGGCGGCGGTTTGGCGAGGCGGGTCTGCCGGAAGGGATGATCACGGTCAGTTTCCGCGGCAGTGCAGGGCAGAGTTTTGGCGCCTTCCTGGCGCCTGGCGTCCGTTTGTTGCTCGATGGCGAGTGCAACGATTATGTCGGCAAGGGTATGGCGGGCGGCGAGATCGTGGTGCGACCGCTGCCGCAGGCGCGCTACCCCTGGCACGAGAGCACAATCATTGGCAATACCTGCCTCTACGGCGCCACCGGGGGTACGCTCTTCGCCGCCGGGCGCGCCGGTGAACGCTTCGCCGTGCGCAACTCAGGCGCCGTCGCAGTCGTCGAGGGGGTCGGCGATCACGGGTGCGAGTACATGACCGGCGGCGTTGTGCTGGTCATTGGTCCTACCGGTCGCAACTTTGCAGCCGGCATGAGCGGCGGCATCGCCTATGTCTACGACGAGCGCGGCGCGTTCCCATCGCGCTGCAACACCGAAATGGTCACGCTGGCGATGCTCGATCCGGCGGATGAAGACAATGTGCGCGCGCTGCTGGTGCGCCACGTCGAACTGACCGGCAGCCCGCATGCGGCGTCGCTGCTGGAGCGCTGGGAAGTGGCGCGTGGCGCCTTCTGGCGCGTTCAGCCGCGCGGGATGGAGACGGTGCGGCTGCCGAAGGCGCTCCTCCGTGTGCGCGAACGCACCCTCGGTGTGCATCGGTAGACATCGTTGCCTCTGCCGGTTGTCTCTGCATCCCCCCCACCCCCTGCTCCCACACGGGGAGCAGGGGGCGTCCATTCCCGTGGACGCCGCCGACGTAGGGGCGCCCCTCTGTGGGCGCCCGCGCACGGGTGGCTCATCCCCCCACCTCCTTCTTCCACGAGGGGAGAAGGGGATGACGGGGACAGGCACAGGGGACCTGCCTCTACCGCCTGGCGCGTGGGGCGGCGGGGCGTCCATTCCCGTGGGCGCCCTATCGCGTCATCGCCACCCCACAACAATCGCCTGCGCCGGCAGATCGACACTCTCTGTCGCCCCGGTGGCAAGGTTGACCACGGTTGCGCGGTTTTCTCCCATGTGCTGCATCACCAGCCATTGCCCGTTGGTGCGAAGGATGGCTTCGACCGGGGCGGATGCCGTCACCTGCTCCACGGCGTCCGAGGCGACATCCAGGCGCCACACGCCGAGCGAAGACGCCGGGTCATCGTAGAGATCGCCGGGGCGGAGGAGCAAGTACAACGCACGACTGTCGGGCGACCAGGTCAACCTCCAGGCGTGGCCTGGCGCCTGCGGCAGCGTGATCACGCGCGGTTCGGCAGTCGAGGCGGACAGATCGTAGAGCAGCAGCGCCCATCCTTCCGGCGCTCCGGCGGATGCCGTGCGCCGCGCCGCGGTCGCCAGGAAACGACCGTCGGGGGAAATGGCGGCGAACAACTCGCCCTCGATGGCGCGTTCCTGGCGTATCTGCCCGTTGCTGCTATCGACGACCAGCAGCGTACTGAAGGCTGGGTCCTGACCAACCGGCAGCAGGAAAAGATTCTGTTGATCGGCGCTCAGGTGGAGCACGCGGACATTCCGGGCAAGTGTGAGGATGGCGTCCGATGCGTCGTTTCCTGCCTGGCGCCGCCCGATTGCCGTGCCCACACCGAACTCCGCCTGTGCATTATCGATTTTCGTCTCATAGAGGATGGTGGAATCGTCAGGGTGCGTCAGCGCACCGGTACGCGCGGTCTGATCGAAGGACCAGAAGCGGGCATCGCCGTCTGCCAGCCGGATGCGCTGAAGCCCCTGCTCGTGCGGCACTACGACGACACCCGCAACGGTCGTCCCATCCAGAATCCGTCCTTTCTCTGCGACCTCCGCCAGACGTTGCGGCGCCTGACCGGTGCGTTGCTCAATCAATGCGCGCTGCGCGCTGTCGATGACGAGCAGCGCAGGAAATGCTGCTCCAGCAGGAGAAGGAGTGACAGCAGCAGGGATCGCGGCGGGGGTGGGCGTGGGTGGGGCAGTGTCGGTTTGCCCGACTGCGCACCCGCTCGCCAGTACGCCAGGACCCGCGCAGATCAGCAGCCAGCGAAGGAGATGATTGATAGAGCGCATCATGATGACCTCACACAGACACACGAAGCAGGGCAGGAGCAGTTATTCTCCCACCCTGCCTATGGCGAACTTACATATCAAGGGCACACATTGTTGTACCGGCGCGGTACGTAACCGGATAGACTGCTCAGGCATTATAGGTGTACACCACCCGGTCATAAGCGTTGGAGGTTGTGGACTCGTAGCCGTATACGCCATTCGAACCAAAGTCGGCAAAGAGGATGACATGAGAGCCAGCTTTGTTCAGGATGTCGCCACGTCTCAGATCGTTCGTGGAAGGATCGTTCGTGGAAGAAAGCTGCTAGGAGATGTTCGGAAGGGTTGATGTGCTGTTATTTGCTGGAGAGCCGCCAGACTCGACTGACGAAGCCGGAGCAGTCAACACCGCGCGAGCAACTCTCAACTCCAGCGGTATCAATGTCCCCTGCCTGATACGTGCCGGGACTCATAGAGCCATTGTAGCCATTGACCGTGTCCCAGCATCCCCAATCGTATGCGACACTGGCATAAGTGTCAGCTCCTGCGATATAACGTGGTTTTCCTCTTCCTGAAAACGAGCCGTCCGTATTCGTCTGGCTGAGATACTTTGAGTTGTTCACGTATTCACGAGCAATACTCATCATCGAGTCCCGTGAAACACAACGTTGTGTGATAAACATGCCTCCTGTGTCTTGGTTGGTTCGGTTGAGATCCCCTGGTGCAAGAATCGGCTCAAGGGTCTGTGCAAAGCGCAATCGCTGCACTTCCACACGATCCGGTCGCGTAACCAGGGCATAGACCGCGCTATCAGGTCCAA
This sequence comes from uncultured Roseiflexus sp., assembly GCA_937935075.1. GTDB lineage: Bacteria > Chloroflexota > Chloroflexia > Chloroflexales > Roseiflexaceae > Roseiflexus. Next base: position 60,172 of record CALGYB010000041.1, read on the forward strand.
CAGCGAGACCGTGTGCCACATACGTGTGCTGCTGGGTCAGGGGAACGCGATCTATTCCCTGTAATCCTCCAGCAGCGTCATACTGACGTACGGTCTGGTCGACTTGAATTTCGCCCGCATCATTGAGCGTCACCTCTTCCACAACAACGTAGAGTCCTCCATCCGGTCGAGCGCCGAGAATATACAAGCCTCCCAAATGATGAGGTACCGTGATTGCAGTACTGAGCTTGCCATGGGTAATGAGTCCATTGTCAGCATGCGCAGTCCTCATATCGGCTGAACGAGCGGTATACGTACGCCCATTATAGGTGTATCCTTCCAGAGGCGCGAAAGTGACAGATCTTCCCGTGTCGATGAGGCGAAAGATAGAAGCGCCACCCTCACGCTCAATCACCACATCACCCTTATCGATAAGAGCGATGCCGCTTAGACCATGCTCGCGTCGCAGGTATTCGGGAAGTTCATAGCGAGCCGTTATCTCGCCATCGAGTGATATCCGAAGGGCGCCGGGAGTTGTTGCAGCAATATCGAGCACCCAGATCGCAGATGAGGAAACTTCTAAATCACTGATGCCAACCGCATGACCTATGAGATCGATCACTTGCAGCGCACTGCCTGAAGAACTGTAGCGAAGCAGCCGATTGCCAACTGTATCAGCAATCCAGAAGCTTCCGTCGGGAGCAATAGCCAGCGGGAGCAATAGCCAGCGCCGCCGGTCCCCAAGTCAACATCTCGATCTGTTCGCCTTCGTAATGCACGCCTCCTTACCAACAGGGACTGCAAACACGACTTCGCGCCCAGATGGATCAACCTTCTGAGATGGCGTTACTACGCTGCTTCCAGCACTCAGAGACAGCCATAGCGCCAGAAGCGAGCCGACGATAGCAAGACTTCTCGCATGCATAGCAGACCTCCTTTGTGGAGAGATCGATATGGACACCCTGAATGAGGTCATCTTCTCCCAGACAACGGGCGCCAATGCATCGCGGGTCTCGGCACTGGCATTGCGTTGTCCGGGAAAGACTTATCCTCTGCTGCTGAGTATAAGCCTTGCGTGGAAAAAACCCCAGAGTTTTTATCCGGTTTTTGCTTTGGGGAGCGCCGTTCTCTCGTTATTGCCGCCTCCCGACATTGACGACGAAGCACGCCAGCGGACCCAGGAACGGCACAAGCAGCACCGTCAGCGTCCACACCGCGCGCGCCACGTCCGACAGCGCGCTGCGACGGATTGCAGGAGAGGCGTTGCAATGCAACGCCTCCACAAACGGGGATGGTCCTCACAACCGGTTTCCTTCAACCCCGTGTTCACCCGACAGCCCGCATCCGCTCGACCCGCTCGAGGAGCGTCACCACAACGGCGGCGAATGCTCCCAGGATCACCCCTAACCCTAACGCCGCCGCCGTCCATTGCATCCATCTCTGGACCAAAGATATGCGCATATGTTTGTGCAAACCATTCAATTCTCATCCTTCCGATGGGATCGGCGGGAAGAACGGGATCCACTCCCGACCTGGAACCAGCGGGACGATGCGCGTTTCCTTCGGGTCCATCGCCAGCGTCAACCACGCTGGCTGCGGTCCGTCGAAATACTGCGGCGGCAGAAACGGCAGAAACGTGACCACGGCGGAGACGACGTGCACATACCCGTCATCTGGCATTGGTACATCTATCCGGGATTGCCAGCACGCTGCGGAGCAGTTGTCCAGGTTCGAGGTGCAGTGTCCGGGTCATATCCCGCCGATCCAGGGCGGACTCCTGGTAGGGGATCATCGTCGCCGTGATTCGACCGCTGAACTGAAACGAGGTGCGGGAGGGCGGGACGAACGGCGGCGGGGTGGGATGGAGCGGGATCTGGCGCAGGTCTGCAGCCTGGAGATAGATCGACGACTGCGGGTCGTCCAGGTGCAGGCGCTGCCGGATCTGCGGGTCGCGCTGCACACGGGGGTCATCCGCTGGCAGCGGCGTAGCGGGCTTCGGCCACGCCTCCGGGGTTTGCAGGACGCGGATGGGCAGCGGTTCTGGCAATTCCGGCGGCGGTTGGGCGCAGCCCGGCAGGGTCCCGATGATCAGGAGCGTTGCAAGAAAGCATCGGCGGAGCCAGCGGACGCTGCGGTCAGGTTTCGTTCTCACGTTTTCCATCGCGTGTGCTGGTAGAGAGAAAGAAGAACGCCGGCGCGCCCAGCACCGGGATCGCCAGTACAACGAGCGTCCACAAGACGCGCTGCGGTTCAGGCAGATTCTGACGCCTGATCCAAAGGACGGCCAGCACAGCCAGGGTGGGCCATAAGACCAGCACAGCAATATTGATGATCTGGATGATCAAGATGGCGTCAACTCCCATATGGAAACTCCTTCGCAAGGGTGATGAGGGTTGCACAAAGGCTTCGGCGATGAGACGAAGATCTAGTAAAGCTGGTACGTGAACGTGCAACTCACGGGCTGCGAGAAGACGGCGATGCCGCCTTCTATAACAAGATAGACATTGATAATGCCACCTCCCGTTACTGAAATGGAGGTTGCTGTTTGATTGTGAGCATAACTGTAATCATTAGTGAGATTTACTCCGGTTGTAATACCTGTTAAACCAATACGTGTGTTTAGCACGCTGTCAATCCATCGAAAAGATCCGGTATAACCGACTCGTATATCTGCCCATGTGTTAAACGTGGCCAAACCTGAATTAACCGAGCAACTCCTGGTTATGACGGTATAGTTAACTGAAGCCTGGCTGATGAAAGAAGATATATCATCCGGATAGTAGAAATCCTCGTGAGATTTCTGTCTTATCGAGGACAAAAATATGTCCGAACTGACAGGATCTGTGAACTCCAGAGGCGTGATGCCTTCTGGGACAAGTTCAACAAACTATAGTCCGTATTCTTCGAATATATCCTGGTAGGATAGCAGTGATGGATCTGCGTGAGCGGCGACATCTTTTACCGCCACAAAGACCATTATCAGTACGAATATCAGCCGCAATAATGTATTGGTAGGTTTCATTTCTCACTCCTCTATCGAGTATTGTAAGCTTTTCAAGCGCCTTCAAAACCATCCGACCTCACTCCGCTAAGTCCAGGCTATCATACTAGACATGATACTCCCTCATTCCAAAAACACCGCTGTTGTCTGCATCTACTCAACCGCGGTGTACAAGGTCGCCCCTTAGTCGCCTGCTGCTGCGATATGCATAACGGACGCGGGCGTCATGGAGGTGACGTGTGCCACGCTTACTGACGACCGACGCTTCGCCGCTGTTCTGATGCGTTGAGTCTACCACGCTGGCGACGCACTGTCTATTGGGGAAATACCCTTAATTTCTTTGTCGGCGCCCACCAGAGGCGCCCCGACGACAATCCGTTCCGAGCGCACAGTAGTGCGCCCTCTTCGCTTCCGCCTCCTTGCGTCGCGTCTTACGCTGAACACCGGGCGGCGCCACAGTACAACTGTGACAGTGCGATGCACTGTCCCTACCCGCGCCCTGGCGCGCTTCGCGCCCCATGACTTGCGGCGTTGCGACGATGGTGTGGTGCGCCAGTGCGCGGCGTTGCGGCGCTGCGCCATTGTGGTGCGCTGGTACGCTGCGCTGGTGTTACGGGTGATGCGCCTTCACACTTTTCACCTTCCGCGCCAAATGCAGGAGAGCGACCGCGATAGTACGCATAGCGCTTTCCATCGTTTTCTGCAATCACACGCTCATACGCCTCAAAGAGGCAAAGACGAGTGCGAGCGACTCTAAACGAGCTGACAAATGTAGAACTGCACGATCTGTTTGAAAAACTCCGCCTGACTCGCCTCGAGATAGCCTTTGCCGAGGATAAGGCGCTCATCGGACACGTGACGGAAGTACCCCGGCGGCCATCGAACGAAATCGATATACAGACGAAATGGTCGATTGACCGCTTTGCCCGCTGCCCTGGTGCATTCGCGGATCAGTCGTTTCGAATCGACTCGCCGCCACTGGGCGGCGAGCATATCACCGAGCATTTCTTTCTCGCCGCCGACCATACTCCAGCGGTCATTGAACGGGGACCAATAGCGCTGCGCAAGCGCCTGAAGCGCAGGCGCACCGCTTAGCCCCTGAAAAGCGGGCGGATCAAAGGTGTGTCGCCAGCGTGCAGCGGCGCGCCGGGATTGTTCTTCGGGCGACAGACCAGGCATCGTGCGCTCGATTTCGACCAGGATGCGTCCATAGGAGTGTGTGATGAGGATATCCCACCATCGGCGCCACATTATCTCATCGAGTGATGAGGCCGGTTGCTCCGCCTCCAGGTGAAACCCTTCGCACTCGCCGATATATCCCCAGAACTGGAGTTCGAGCGGAAAGTCACTCCCAATCCCCCATGATCCTGCGCTTGTTGGGTGCATCCACGACATCATGTCAGATCTCCTGATGTTGGAGAGCAGCCGAAGCGTAGCGCACAGATATGACCATTGCTATGATATGACCTGAATATCCCATACTCTACCACCGCTATAGCAAATCAATCCAAAAAAGTTCGTCGCCTGTGCAGCGCCCGCCGGGATCGCTGACTCAACCAGTCCAGCTCCGGTAGAGACCGGAAAAGTATCGATCTCATCAATCCTGAAAGTCCAGTACGATCTGGAAACGGGTCCTGAGCGACCGGTATCCCAATTCGACCACGATCCGCTATAGTTAATGAAGATCCAGGGACCGACATATGATGTGATCTCGGTCTTCCACTGCATAATCCCATTACCGCTTTCGAGCCTGATAAGGCCACAGTCACCTTCCCACTCCGTGTTTGGAGTAACGACACTGTGGCTCCCGTATCCGCACAGACCGCGTTGTTCAAGGAAAGCGACAGATCGAGGATCATTAGGGATATGTGAGCAATCAATATAGAGAGGAATGGTCTGAGAATGAACAGAGGCTTGCGCTGCGCTCATTGAACGAGGAGTTGCAAACAATATTAGCAGGACAATAGTGATAAACAAGCAGAAAGATCGCATGCGCCACAGGGAATTATTCATACCGTCCCCCTTTCATATTATTATGGAGATTAAGATATCCTGTCCCAACTCTACCACCCGCCGTCGCGCCCGTCGAGTCCCCAATCTCTGAGAATATGCCCGTTGTCGTGTCCCCAATTTCAGGGATAGACACACCTGGTGCGCTTTGGTATCCTGTCGCAGTATCGTTGAACTGCGGCCCGCAGCAGGAGCGTCGCTGTCTACGCTTCCTCTTCTCACCGCAGCGGAACGCGCAACTGGATTGCCCCAAGATCCGGCGCAGCGAGCGGGATCAGCCGGTTGCCGAACCGCGGCGTCCGGAGGCGGGTCAACACGAGCGGCTGCGCCAGCAGCGTGATGCTGCGAGCGACATCTCGCACGTGCCAACCGATCAGGATGAGCTCCTGCCGCCACCACCAGCACCGGTTGGTCACCTGGTGGTCTTCGACCTGCACTATATAGCGGTATCCGGCGTCATCGACCACCCCGGTGACGCCTTCCTGCATGCATGGTTCCCTTCCCAAAGACGACGCGCATCCGTTACCGAATAGCATCCTCATCGCTTGCAGTAATGAAAAAGCGGACTACTTCGAGCGATGCACTGTACGTATCCATACATGAACGACGAACGCCATCAAAAGTGCAATCAGGATCTCACTGATGCCGACGTCTGTCCGCACGCCAAGCATTTCCAGCATCGTTAGAACAGCAAAGACAACGGCGATGACCGTCAGTCCGATTGATATCAAGGATTTGAGATGCACTATCGGCGCCTTTCCATTAAAATGAGTCCGCTGCAAAAAGGCTGAACCACCAAGGACACGAAGCGCACGAAGGTGAATAAAAATGAAGAGCATGTCCTTTGTGTCCCTTTGTGACCTTCGTGGTTGCTTTTTGCAATGAAGTCATTAATGCAATTCTGCCAGTGCGATGCCATAACACCAGCGTGGTGATGGCATCCGCTTGCCAGCGGACCAGGATCCCTCACCCGCCTCCGCGCCCGTCATCGGCGTGCGCAGCAGCGTCGAGCAGCGCCAGCGGCACGTGCGTGCGCACCCAGAGCGCCGCTTCCAGCCGGGAGGCGCACGCCAGCTTCGCCAACCCGTGGCTCAGATGGTATTCGACCGTCTTGGGGCGCACGCCGAGCGTCGCCGCGATCGTCCTCACGTTCTGCCCCTGCGCCAGCAGATGCGCCACCCGGCGCTCCTGACGGGTCAGGCGCCGCCAGCGCTTGCCCACCTCCGCCTGCCAGCGCTGCGCCAGCGCACCCCGCGCCGGGTCGCCGCGCCAGTCCGGGCGCGCCGCGTCGCGCAGTGTGCGCACCAGCGCGGCGGCGTCTTGATCGAGGGACAGACAGGCGACGGCGCCAGTGCGCCCTCGTCGCACTGCGCGACGAGGACGAGCGCCGCCGCCTGCGGCGCGTGGCGCCGCACCCAGTGCAGCAGCGTCAGCAGGCGCGGATCCGGCGCGCACCACGCTAGCAGGAGCACATCTGGCGGTCGGGTGAGCGTCCAGCGCCGAGCGGTCGCTAGAGCCTGTTATGTACTTTCGAGCATAAAGGTAATGAACCGCTTCAGCCACGTGGACCTTGCCGCCCCCCCCGCATGCGGGGAGGGGGAAAGGGGGGGACGTTGATGCCCGTCATAGCCGGCGCGCGCTGCGCCCCCCCTCTTTCCTCCCCTCTTTCCCCCCCCTTTCCCCCCCCTGCGGGGGGGGGGAAAGGGGGGGCAGGGGGGGGCCAGGTGGGGCACGCGCAGTCATGGACGAGCGTTGCAACGACCCCGGCCTTCAGCCAGCGCTGGGTTTGCTGAGAGACGGTGTACCACGGCGGCGGAGCGTTGGGCATCATGCGCCAGGGCGCTCCCGTGCGATGCGCTGAGCCTGCCGAAGCGCAGACGATGCAATCGCCCCCCCCTGCGGGGGGGCAGGGG
>CALGYB010000042.1 GCA_937935075.1 uncultured Roseiflexus sp.
GGGGAAAGGGGGGGGGCGCGCACGATGCAATCGCCCCCCCTGCCCCCCCCCGCAGGGGGGGAAAGGGGGGGCGCAGCGCACGCCGGCTATGACGGGCATCAACGTCCCCCCCTTTCCTCCCCCCCCGCATGCGGGGGGGAAAGGGGGGCGGCAAGGTCCACGTGGCTGAAGCGGTTCATTACCTTTATGCTCGAAAGTACATAACAGGCTCTAGCGCGCCTCCCGCCGCTCGACTCCTTCGGCGGGCGCTAGTCCTTCGAACAGGCGCACCACGAATATGAACATCATGCCTGCTGGCGGCACGTCGAACTCAAAGAGAACCTCGAGGTGGCCTGACGTTGGGCTGTCCTTCATCCCCCTCCCCGCTCGTGGTACAATACTCGCTACAGTTGACACAAACTATTCCGTTCACGCTTCCGTCTGCATTTCCAGATGTATTGGATAGAAAGGCGATTTCCGTGACCGATACCCTCTACGATGTGGTGGTTGTGGGTGGCGGACCCGGCGGCTATGTGGCTGCCATCCGCGCCGCGCAACTCGGCTTGAAAACCGCGCTCGTCGAGCGCCAGGCGCTGGGTGGCGTCTGTCTCAATGTCGGGTGCATCCCGACTAAGGCGTTGCTCCACACCGCCGATCTGCTCGAGGAACTGCGCGAGGCGAAACGCTTCGGCGTGGTCGTCGAAGGCGTGTCGCTCGACTGGGAAGCGACGCTGCGCCAGAAGGATACGGTGGTCAAAACGATGACCAGCGGCGTTGCCTTCTTGATGAAGAAGAATAAGGTCGATGTCATCAACGGCTTTGCTCGCCTCGCCGGGCGCGGGCAGGTCGCCATCAGCACGGCTGAAGGGCAGCACCGCACCGTCGCGGCAAAGAACATTATCATCGCTGTCGGCGCGCGCCCCCGCGAGATCCCGGCTATCGGCGCGGTGTTCGACAATGACCGGATTCTGTCGTCGACCGGTGGGTTGAGCATCCCCAGCGTGCCAAAATCGCTCCTGGTCGTCGGTGCGGGTGCGATTGGCGTTGAGTTTGCGTCGATGTATCGCTCGTTCGGCGCGGAGGTGACGCTTGTCGAAATGCTGCCGCGCGTTGTGCCGCTCGAAGACGAAGAGGTCAGCGCAGAACTCGCGCGCGCGCTCAACCGCCGCGGCATCAAGGTCTTCGCCGGTTCCAAACTCAATAACCTGGAAAAGATCGATGGCGGCGTGATGGCGCGCCTGCTCGATGCGCAGGGCGCCGAGCATGCACTGACCTTCGAGCGCGTATTGGTGGGGGTTGGCATCGTGCCCAACACCGGCGACATCGGGCTGGAGGAGATTGGGGTGGCGCTGGACCAGCGCGGGTTTGTCAAGGTGGATGACCATATGCGCACCAATGTCGAAGGTGTTTATGCCATCGGCGACTGCGCCGTCACGACCCCTTGGCTGGCGCACAAGGCGTCTGCCGAGGGGATCGTCGCCGCCGAAACGATTGCCGGGCGCCATACACAACCGCTCGACTACGGGAAAATCCCGTCATGCACCTACTGCAACCCGGAGATCGCCAGCGTCGGGTTAACTGAAGCGCAGGCGCGAGAGCAGGGGTACGACGTGAAGGTTGGCAAATTCGCGTTCACCGGCAACGGCAAGGCGACCATCCTTGGGCAGCGGCAGGGGTTCGTCAAGATCGTCGCCGACAAACAGTATGATGAGGTCCTCGGCGTCCATATGATCGGTCCGCGCGTCACCGAACTGATCGCCGAGGGCGGGCTGGCGCTCTCGCACGAGGCGACTGCCGAGTCGATCATGCGCACGGTTCACGCCCATCCGACCCTCTACGAAGCGATTGTCGAGGCGGCGCACGCTGCGGCGGAAGGCGCGGCAATTCATATGTAATGCCCGCGATGGACGACCTGTGCGCCTTTTTCAGCGAGGGCTTTCGCCCGCAGCGCCCCGGCAGTATGGTGCGAATGACCGCACATTGGTAGAACCTGTGAGTAGAGATTGCGATAAAGCACGGATACGCACGGATTGAGACGGATTGGACTATGCACGCCGGAATTGCCTGTCCTGAACGGCTTTCGCACAATCTGTTCCAACGGTGCGATTCCGGCGTTTGGGTTTACGTCGCTCTGTCAGGAAGAGGATATACGCCATGCCGATCATGATCAACCTGACTTCCGCCGAACATGGCGGTACATCGCTCTCATGCGGCACGCACGGCGACTGCGGCATCAATTGTGATTGCGGGTGCCCGTATACCGGCATGGAAGAGAAGGGCAAAGTCGAGTTGATCGCCGATGTCGAACGCCGCTACCCGAATGAGTGGCTGGTCTTCGTCATTCCACCCGGCGAAGATGACTTCGCCCCCGAACGCGGCATGTTGGTGGCTCACAGCGCCGACGACGCCGAGGTGTTCGAGGCGATTACGCGCATCACGCACAATCAGGTGGTGCATGTCTATTTCAACGGAACGTTTGAAGCGTACCAGGAGTGGATGGGTGAGGGGGATGAAGGTGGTAGGGTTGAAGGTGTTGCATGTTGAACGTACCCGTCCCCTGAGGTTTTTGCCGCTGACCGCGTGCTGTCGTGGAACCTCGTCGGCGAAACGATCGTTCCCCTGATGGCGCGCGTCCCGACCTCCAGGGTCTCAGGGCCAGGACGCGCGGCGGACCAAGGGTTGCAGGTGGGTCTCTCTATGGCTCTGTGGTGAATTCACAAGTACGGAGAGCGAAAGGTGCGAATTGATTACAAATCTAGATTTCCCTTGTGCCCCTCCGTATACGCGCGGAGCACGGCGGCGGCGACATCGGCGGGTGCATGTGCGCCTTTGGGCAGGCGGAACGGCGCTTTGAGCCACAGCGGGGTATCCACTGCACCCACCCGCACATTCGTAACGCGCCGGTCACGCACCTCTTTCCCCAGCACCGTCACATAAGCGTCGAGCGCCGCCTTGGACGCGGCATAAGCGCCCAGTTTCGGCAGCATAATCCGGTCAACGTAGGCGCCAATGAACACCAGATGCCCCCCTGCCGGAACCAGTGCCAGTGAGTGAGTTACTGCCAGGTGCGCGCCAGTGACATTCGCGCTCAGAATGCGATCCCATTCGGCGGCGGTCGTATCGGCCAGTGGTTTGCCGAGCATGTCGCCGGCTGCATAGACCCAGAGATCCACGGCGCCTTCCGACTGCTGCGCCGCCCACAGCGCCGCCGCCGCCACATCCGCATCACGCGCCAGGTCGGCGCTGTATACTTCGGCTGCCGCGCCGCTCAGCACCGAAGCATCGCGCGCAATGCCCAGCACGCGCCAGCCATGCTCGCTCAGGGTATCTACCAGTGCGCGACCGATGCCCCCAGCCGCGCCCCAGATCAGTGCCGTTTGCATATGGTTCCTCCATCCGCTTTGCTGAATGTACGTTGAGATCGGGTATATGGATGGAGATAACGTCTATGCTCTTGTGATGGGCGACGACCGTCTGTACATAGGCGGCGCCTTCATGAATGCTGGCGGCAACATAGACGCTGACCGGATCGCCGCCCGTTTGATCGCCAGGGTGTGCCTGCCGCTGGTCATTCGCCAGCAAGGTTCTCACACGACCGGAATTTCCGTATGCCTGACACATGTGCGGCGCTGGCTGAGCCTGTCGAAGCCAGCGCCGCACGCCAGGATCGAGCGTTATGCCCAGGATCGTCGAATGTTGCTCAGTGCTCGGCGCTCAGTTCCTGGTTCTTGGTTCCTGTTTCTTATAACCCCTATCTCCTGATTCCTGACTCCTAACCCCTAACCCCCTAACCCCTACCCCTGCGCCCACGGATACGCCCAGCCATGTACAAAGGCGTGTTCCTTGAGCGCCTCCAACTCGGCATCGCTCAGGAGGATGCCGTCGGATGCCGCACAGTTCGCCTCGACGCGCGCGACACTGCGCATTCCCGGAATGACAGTCGAGACCGCCGGGTGACTCAGGCAGAACTTCAGCGCCAGCGCCGCCAGGGTTGGCCGATCCGGCGCCAGGAACTGTTTGAGCGCCTCCACGCGCGGCGCCGCCGTCGCCAGGCGTTCGGGGGTCAGCCATTCGGCGCGCCAGTCGCCCGGCGCAAACCGGTAATCCGGCGTCAATCCGCCGGTCAGCAACCCTTCCTCGAACGGAACCCGCACAATAATGCCGATATTGTGCGCCTGTGCGGCTGGCAACAACTGTTCCGCCGGTCGCTGCTCGAAGATGTTGTAGATCACCTGCACGGTGTCGAGCAACCCGGCTTCCATCGCTCCAACCGGACCATACGGGTCCCAGTCGTTGGACGAGACGCCGAATGCCCGCACTTTGCCCGACTCTTTCAGCCGGCTCAGCGCCTCGTACCATTCCGGTTGATCGGTGTACGGCGGCGTCCAGGCGTGAAGTTGCTGCACGTCGATATAATCGGTGTTGAGGTTGCGCAGGCTTTGCTCGGTGCATTCAACAATCCAGTCGGCGGGGAAGGTTTCATGCACCGGTTCGTGCGGCAGCACGGGCCAACGGTAGGTTTTGGGCGGGATTTTGGTGGCAATGACGATCTGATCGCGGACATCGCCGAGGGCGCGGGCGATCAACTGTTCGCTGTGCCCATCGCCATAGCCCAGCGCCGTATCGAAGAACGTCACCCCCAGGTCATAGGCGCGGCGCAGCGCGCGGATCGCCTCGTCGTCGTTCTGCGGACCCCAGCCGCCGCCGATGCCCCACGCACCAAACCCGATCTCGCTCACGGTAATGCCGGTTCTGCCCAGTGTGCGATAACGCATACCGATACTCCCTTTATTCATCGTTGCGTTTCTTCTCGCTCTCATTACTCTTTCCGCCTTCGCGCAAACGTTCCGCAAAGGCGCGCAACCGCGCCATCACCCGCCCATTGACGCTGTCCGGCGGATACTCGCCATCCGCGCCGCGCTCACCAGCCGGCACGCCGGTCAACAGCGCAATGCCCTCATCAATGTTGGCTGCCGTCCAGATGTGGAAACGCCTCTCGCGCACCGCGTCCACCACATCGCTGCGCAGCATCAGGTTCTGCACATTCGCCTGCGGTATGAGCACCCCCTGCTCTCCCGTCAGGCCGCGCACCCGGCAGATGTCGAAGAACCCCTCGATCTTCTGGTTCACCCCGCCGACCGCCTGGATCTCGCCGCGCTGATTGACCGAGCCGGTGACGGCGATGCTCTGGCGCAGCGGCAGTTCGGCAAGCGCCGAAAGCAGCGCAAACAGTTCCGCCGCCGAGGCGCTGTCTCCATCAATGCCTTCATAACTCTGCTCGAAGACCAGCCGCGCCGCGAGGGTCAGCGGACGCTCCTGCCCGTACCGTTCCGCTAGGTAGCCGCTGAGAATGAGCACCCCCTTGCTGTGGATCGGTCCTCCGAGTTTCACCTCGCGTTCGATGTCGAGAATGGCGCCGCGCCCCGGCCCGACGCTCACACTGATACGGCTTGGTCTGCCGAACGTATAGTCCCCCAGGCTCAACACCGACAGACCGTTGATCTGACCGATCTTTGCGCCTTCTGTATCGATCAGAATGATGCCGCGGTCGATCAACTCCTGAATGCGCGCCTGGATCATGTTCGAGCGGTACACTTTCTCTTCAAGCGCACGAATGACGTGTCGCCCCAGAATCGCGTCGCACTGCTCCTGCGCCGCCCAATAATTCGCCTCGCGCACTACATCGGTCAACGCGCCGAAGTGGGTCGAGAGGCGCTCCTGATCGTCGGCAAGGCGCAGCGAGTGCTCCAGCAGACGCGCCGCCGCCTCTTCGGTGACCGGCAGGAGTTTTTCGCGCTCGCAGAAGCGCCGAAACAGATGGAGCGACCCGCGCAGGTTCTCCTCATTCAGCGGCATGCTGATGTCGAAATCGGCTTTGACCTTGAACAGTGTCGAAAACTCGTCGTCATAGGCGGCGAGGAGATAGTACGGTGGCGGCGGTCCCACCAGCACAACCTTGAGTTCGAGCGGAATTGGTTGCGGACGGAGACTCTTGACCGTCGTCAGACCCAGCCGGTCAGCCAGTTCTTCGATCTGAATCTCGCGGGTGCGCAGGGCGCGTTTGAGTCCGTCCCAACTGAAATAATCGCGCAGCAGGTCTTCTGCCTCAATGACAAGGAACCCGCCATTCGCGCGGTGGAGACTGCCGGGCTTGATCATCAGGAAGTCGGTGTACAGTGCGCCGAAGTGCGTTTCTTTCTCGATCCGTCCGAACAAATTGGGGTAGGTTGGATTGTATTCCACGACCACTGGCGCCCCCTGCTGGCGGCTGTTATCGATCAGAACGTTCACCTGATACTTGCGAAACGGCAATTCTTTGAGCCAGGGGACCGACGCCAGATCGACCTGCGTCTCGCCGGCAGGCTGCTGCTGCCCGCCGGATCGGAAGGGGTCGGGGTTCTCCTGGATGTCCTTCTGCATTGCTTCGAGGAACGCAACGACATCGGGCAGGTCGGCGTACTGTTCCTGCAGGTCGTCGATCAGCCCGCCGACGATATACTCGACGACCTGGCGGTCGATTTCTTCCATACGCTGGCGCGCAATCCGTTCTGCGGCGCGCACCTGTTTCATGACATTCTTGAGTTCTTCCTGGAGCATGGCGCGGCGGCGCAATAACTCCTCGCGCTGTTCGGGCGTCATTGCCTGGAATGCAGCGTCACTGAGCGGTTCACCATTGGCAATCGGGATGATCATGATGCCGACCGGACCGGCCTGGAGGACGAATCCCTGTTGTGCGGCGCGTTCACCGATCTGACCGAGGAGGGCTTCACGGCGCGAATTGAGTTCGTGCAGCACCTCATCGCGCCGCACCGCATACTCATCACTCTCGAAGGCGCGCGGCAGTTCGGCGCGCAGATGGGCAATCATCAGATTCACATCCTGTTGCAAACGTCGCCCCCGTCCGGGAGGGAGGCGGAGCGCCTTCGGCTGATATGGGTCATCGAAATCATTGACATAACACCAATCCGAAGGGGTCGGGCGGCGCTGCGCCAGCTCTTCGATAAACGCCTGCACCGCCGTCATCTTGCCGATGCCCGGCGGACCGGCGGCGTAGATGTTGAACCCGCCGTCCACCATGTTGAGACCGAAACGCAGTGCAGCGACAGCGCGTTGCTGACCGATGATGCCGCTGTCTCCCGGCGGCGCTTCGGTCGAAGGAAAGGCAATCTGCGCGGGGTCGAAGGAGCGGCGCAACCGCTCAGGAGGAAGTTCTGTAGCCATGGAGCATCCTCATCGCTCGTGCTGACAGGCGTCAGCCACATGGGACATTGTACTACGATCCCTGGCGCGCAAGCGCGATCAGCGACAGAAACTCGAAGCCGACCTGCGCCGCCAGATGGGCGGTGATCTGCCCGTGATCGAGGGCGGGGAGCACTTCCACCACATCGCCGCCGACCCAGCGCACACCGGTGCAGGCGCGCAGGTACGCCAGCCCCTGGAAACTGGTCGGTCCGCCGACTTCTGGCGTGCCGGTTCCCGGCGCGTATGCGGGGTCGAAGAAATCGATGTCGAACGACAGAAACGTCGGGCAATCGCCGACGCGCGCACGCACCAGATCGCCAATCTCCTGCGGCGAGCGACTGAGGAGTTCGGTGGTGGTCAGCATTGCAAACCCCATATCGCGCGCCATTTGCAGGTCTTCACGACCGTAGAGCGGTCCACGCATGCCGAGTTGCACCGAGCGTTCGGGGAGGATCAACCCTTCTTCAACGGCGCGGCGGAACGGCGTGCCGTGGGTATACTTCTGTCCGCCGTAGTAACTATCCCACAGATCGCCGTGCGAGTCGAACTGCACAAGCGCGAGAGGACCATACACCGCCGCCAGCGCGCGGAGTTCCGGCAGCGCCACGCTGTGATCGCCGCCAAGGCACAGGGTCACAATCCTGGCTTCCGCCAGTGGGCGGAGCGTGGCGGCAATAGCGGCATGGCTTTCCTGAATGAAACCCGGGACGACCGGCGCATCACCATAATCGATGCACGACAGGCTGGTAAACACATGCACATCGAGTTCCGGGTTGTACGGTCGCAACAGCACCGAGGCGCTACGGATCGCTTCTGGTCCAAAACGCGCCCCGACTTTGAACGTCGCGCCGGTATCGAACGGCAACCCGACAATAGCAACATCCACATCTTCGGTCGTCTGAAGACAGGGCAGACGGGCAAAGGTGCGAACACCGGCAAAGCGCGGCGAGGCGAGGGAGTCGGCAGGTTGGTAGCGCGGCATGGTTCACTCCTCTAGCGTTGTGGTGATATTCCGTGTGTGGGAAGTATAGCGCCGTTTGAGGAGCGTGAGATCGAGTTTGTCAACCGGCGTTCATGGTCGTGAAATCTGCTGCGCCTGTCTGCGCAGGTGACGGTTCGGTCGCAGTCGTTGCAGGTTCGATGTCGAGCACCACTTTCTGGTTGACATACAGATGCTCCATTCCGATAATGCGTTTTGGCGAGTTGCGTTGTCCTTTACTGGAACGGCCTGCACCATGCACCTTCGTCAACAATCCTCGCGCAGGGTTCGCCTGACGTTGGCGATCCTCGTGATCACCCCGCTCCTCTGCATCGGCGGAACCGCTACCGCCATCATTGCTTTGGAGCGCGTGCGTGATCGGGAAGTTGCCGCCGCCGAGGCGCGCTGGCGCATGCATGGTTTTCCCCACTACGTCATGACACTCGAAGAACTCAACTGCACCATCGAGATCGAAGTAGTCAACAGGCGCGTGGTGCGCGTGAAGCCGCTGGAGCGTTGTCAGCGCGACGGGCGCACCGTTGAGGACCTCTTCGCCCTTGCGCGACGCAACGGCGATACCGGCATGCGCTGCATTACCCTGGGGTGCGCCTGCGATGATCGATTGTCGGTGGAAAGCGTCTTCCACCCGCAGCTGGGGTACCCGATTTCTATCTATGTACGGATCGAGGCGCGCCCCAACTGGCAACACCCGGATGCCTGGCAGTATCTTATCACCCGCGGTCGTCCCCCTGCATGCACTATGATGGCAGGCGACAAACTGCTGCGCGTCATCAGTTTGCGATCACTCCCTTGAAGATTATAAATGTTTGAGGGGGAAACGAGTCTTCAAGTGTTCGGAGAGTTCAGGCATGAGAGGGGAGCACCTCCTTGACCCGCCGCGATACGGCGTTTCCTGACGAATCATGATGGTACTCCTATGGAGCGATCAAACAAAAACCCGGACGCTCAAGGACGTAGAGCGGCTGACGTTGGCTGAGCCTGTCGAAGCCAACGTCAGCCGCAAGACAGTCAACACGGGCAATGATTGTGCAACATCTGGTTGATTACTCTATGAGACATCCCATAGTTGACAAGTACACGCTAAGACGTTAGAATACCCGGAAACTCCTGTTTTCCCATAAGTATGTTATAAGAAGACCCCTCTCATGAAGTGAAGGAGGTAATCGTATGATTGCTCGATCCTGAGTTTTTTCCTTTCCTCTCCGCTTCGGATCATACTTTTCGCTCCTGAACCGATGCTCGACATCATCTGACACACTACGAGGAGGTACCTGTGTCCCAGTCACGCACCCTGAGTCGTCGCAGATTCCTGACCCTGTCAGCCATGACCGCTGCCAGCGCCGCGATTGCTGCATGTGGCGGCGGGCAACCCGCACAGGCGCCGACGAGCGCGCCGGCGCCAACCGCGCCGCCAACCACGGCGCCGGCGCCAACGGTCGCTATTCCGCCCACCACGCCGCCCCAGGCGACAGCAGTGCCCCAAGCCGTGAGCAAGTACAAAGAGGCGCCCGAACTCGCCAAACTGGTCGCCGAGGGCAAATTGCCGCCAGTCGATGAACGTCTGCCGAAAAATCCGTATGTCGTGCCACACAAATGGCTTACCGTCGGCAAATATGGCGGGACGCTCAACTTTACCAACTCATGGGGACCTGACGGGATGGCGACGATCGTGCAGGAGAGCCAGTATGGTCATTCGATTCTGCGCTGGCTTGATGATGGTTTGAAAATCGGTCCGGGCCTTGCCGAGAGTTGGGAAGCGAATGCCGACGCCAGCGAATGGACGTTCAAGTTCCGTGAAGGACTGAAGTGGTCGGACGGTCATCCCTGGACAGTCGATGACATCCTTTACTGGTGGGAGTACATGGTTGGCGGGAATGGCAAGGAGAAGGAGTTTCCCGCAGGGCTGAAACCGATTGAACCGCCGCCGGACGAGGGACGCTCCGGCACGGGGACGCTGGCGACCCTGATCAAGGTCGATGACTATACCCTGACGATGAAGTTCGATGCGCCCGCGCCGTTGACGGCGGATCGCCTGGCCATGTGGGTGAATGCCGGCATTGGACCGCGCTGGATGGCGCCGCGCCATCACATGGAGCAGTTCAACCCCGTGCTCAACCCGGATAAGTACAAGGACTGGGACGAGCACACCAAGCGTATCCGTTTCGTCACCAACCCCGATTGCCCGACCATGACCGGCTGGAAGTGCGAGAGTTTCGAGGAGGGCGTGCGTGGCGTCTACACCCGTAACCCGTATTACTGGTGCGTTGACGCCGAAGGCAATCAACTCCCCTACATCAACCGCATTATCTCGACCACCTTCCAGAACAGCGAGGTCGAAAAACTGAACGTCATCCAGGGCAAGAGCGACTTCTCCCATCACTGGGTGCTCAGCCTCGACGATGTGCCGAACCTGCGCCAGAATGCCGATGCTGGCGGTTACGAGGTGCGTTTCTGGGAGAGCGGGTCGGGATCTGGCACATCGTTCTTCTTCAGCTACGACTACAACGATCCAAAGTGGCGTGAACTGATCCGCAACCCGAAGTTCCGCCAGGCGTTGTCGCTGGCGTTCAACCGCGCCGAATTGCAGAAGACGCAGTACTTCGGCACCGGTGAATTGACGACCGGCACCTTCAGCCCGAAGGCGATCGAGTACAACATTGATGAAAAAGGCAACCCGGATCGCGCCAATGCACGCTACCGCGAATGGCGCGACAGTTACGTGGCGTTCGATCAGGAACGGGCAAAGGCGCTCCTCGATGAAATCGGCGTCAAAGTCGGCGCTGGCGGCTTTCGAACCTTCCCTGATGGTTCGCCGCTCGACATCCAGGTGATCGTCGCATCCAACACCGGCAAGAACATCATCGCTCAGAATGAGCAGATGATCCGCGACTGGGGACAGATTGGCATCAAAGCGACACTCACGCCGGTGCCGCCGCAGGGTCGCCGTGACGACTGGTTTGCAGGCAAGTTGATGTCGAATGCTGACTGGGGCATTGGCGACGGACCAAACCATCTGGTCTACCCGCAGTGGCTGGTGCCGATTGAACCGGAACGCTGGGCGCCGCTCCACGGACAGGGATACCAGTTGCGCGGCACTGCCAGCGAGAAGGAAGAATTGGACAAAGAACCCTGGCAGCGCGCCCCTGCCCGGATCGTGCCGTCCGACAAGGACTTCGATCCGGTTATCGCCAAACTGCACGAGATCTACGATAAGACGAAGGTTGAGCCGGAATTCCTGAAACGCACGCAAATGGTTTGGGAGATGATGAAGATCCACGTCGAAAACGGGCCATTCGTGCAGGGTTCGGTGGCTAACTTCGACCGCGTGTTCGTCGTGAAAAAAGGGCTGATGAACGTGCCGAAGAAGGAAGACCTGGCGCTCGGCGGCTTTACCGATCCCTGGATCCACCCCACGCCGGCGGTCTATGACCCCGAAGCCTGGTATTGGGACGATCCATCGCAGCATACGAGTTGAGGTGCGGGATACCGGAGGGGCAGGTCGCAGACCTGCCCATATCCACCGGAGGGGTAGGTCGCAGACCTGCCCGTATCCAGAGGTTCAACCGACATGGCCACCTTCCTGGCTCGACGCATCGTCTACATGGTCATCACTATGATCCTGGCGTCATTCATTGGGTTCTTCCTGATCGAACTACCGCCTGGATCGATTGTGGATATCAAGATCGACCAGTTACGCGCGCAGGGGGGCAATGTGCCCCAGGATCAGATCGAGGCGCTCAAGCGACGCTATGGCGTTGATGATCCGCTGCATATCAAGTACTGGAAGTGGGTGTCGCGCACTCTTCAGGGCGATTTCGGCACATCGTTCGAGACCGATACGCCGGTCGCCGGGATTATTGCCCAACGCCTGCCCATTACGTTTGCTCTGACGTTCGGGACGGCGCTGTTCGCCTGGCTCATTTCGGTCCCGCTGGGAGTCTACCTGGCGACGAATCGCGGCAGCATACCGGATTACATCATTACGTTCGTGCAGTTTCTCGGCATTGCCATTCCCAACTTTGCACTGGCGCTCATTCTGATGGTCTTCGCGGCGCTGGTGCTGCGGCAGGACGTCGGTCTTGGGTTCTTTTCACCGCAGTATGTCGGCGCGCCCTGGAGTTTCGCTAAGTTTCTCAATTTGCTGAGCAATCTGTGGATCCCAGTGGTGGTGCTTGGCGCCTCCGCCACTGCCGGGTTGACGCGCGTTATGCGCGCCAACTTGCTGGACGTGCTGAATGCTCAGTATATTCAGACCGCCCGCGCTAAGGGGTTGCAGGAGCATGCCGTCGTCTGGAAACATGCAGTGCGCAACGCCGTCCATCCACTGATCATGAGCATCGGGTATCTGCTCCCGGCGATTGTCGTCGGTGATGCGCTGGCAGGCGTGATCCTCAATCTGCCGACGCTCGGCGCGCTCTACCTGCGCGCGTTGCAGGCTACCGATATGTATCTTGGCATTACGATCCTGATGATGCAGTGTATCATGTTGCTGCTCGGCAACCTGATTGCCGATCTGCTCCTGGCATGGGTCGATCCGCGGGTACGGTTGGAGTGATTGAGACGGATCTGCAATGGCAACGATCGCAAAAGACGCACCATCGCAACCCGAACGCGCACGAAAGTTTGATGATGTCGGGCAACTGTCGCAATTCCAGTTGATCTGGCGTCGGTATCGCAAAAATCATCTCTCGGTCATCGGTGCGATTGTACTGATCGTCATGTATTTGATGGCATTCTTTGCCGATTTTATTGCGCCGTATGACCCGAACGAAATCGATGCGAGTCATCAATATGCGCAGCCCTCGACGATTGTCTGGGCAAACGGCGGGCTGGCGCTTCAGGGCATGCGTCAGATCGTCGATTCGGTCAACTTCCAGATCATTTACGAACCCGATCCCGATGTCACGTATCCGATCCGTCTGTTGGTGCGCAGCAATCCATACGTGATGTGGGGCTTCATTCCGCTCGACATCCATCTGTTCGGCGTCGAGGCCCCCCCTGAAGCCAATGCCAAGATCTTTCTCTGGGGCGCCGACCGCCAGGGCCGCGACCTGTTCTCGCGTGTGCTCAAGGGCGCTCAGATATCACTGACGATCGGCTTCTTTGGCGTGATGATCAGTATGGTCATCGGCTCGATCGTCGGGACGGCATCAGGGTACTTTGGCGGCTGGATCGACAATATCATCCAGCGCCTGATCGAGTTGATCCAGACCTTTCCGTTCATCTCGCTTTTCATTGCTATTGCTGCGGCGCTGCCGGTTACCATGCCGGTGGTGCAGCGCTACATGCTGATCACCATTATTCTGGCATTTATCACCTGGACAAGTTTTTCGCGCGAGGTGCGCGGCAAGGTGCTGAGTTACCGCAACGCCGATTACACGGCGGCGGCGATTGCCGCCGGCGCATCGCACTGGCGCGTCATTACCACCCATATGATTCCGAATGCGATGAGCCATATCATCGTCGTTGCATCGTTCGCAGTGCCGGGCGCAATTGCTGCCGAAACCGCGCTCAGTTTCCTCAACCTGGGCATGCTGCCGCCCGCCGTCAGTTGGGGTGTGCTGCTGCAAGATGCCCAGCAGATCAAATCGGTCACCCTCTATCCGTGGCTGCTGATCCCGCTGGGGGCTATCGTTCTGGCGTCGTTGTGTCTGTATCTGCTGGGTGACGGGCTGCGCGATGCGGTCGATCCGTATGCGTGAGCATATGGATTGTATGGTATCATTGCCGCTGGCTCATTCATCACAGAGAACAGGTACATCGAGGATCAGCATGCGAACCGTTCCCTTCCTGCGCGCAGCGGCTGTATTGATCGCGCTGACCGTGATCGCGTCCCTGGCGGCGCCTGCCGCCGCTGCACCGCCTCGCGCCCCCGCCGCTTTCGAGCGCGGTACGATCACCCGTCGCCCCTATGTGGTCATGATTGACAACCATCCGAACGCTTACCCGCAAACCGGCCTCGACCAGGCGGCGGTCGTGTTCGAGGCGCTTGCCGAGATGGGGATCACGCGCTTTATGGCGGTGTACGTCCCCGGTGTTTCGCCCGATATTCCGTCGATCGGTCCGGTGCGTAGCGCGCGGCTCTACTTCGTGCGCTGGGCGATGGGCATGCACGGGATGTACATCCACGCCGGCGGCGCTCCCGATGCGCTCAAACGCGCGAGGGAAGCGTCTGAGATCATCGATGTCGATGCGCTGGCACGTTCTGGCGGCGCCTACTTCACTCGCATTCGCGCACGGAAAGCGCCGCATAACCTCTATACCAGCACTGCGCGCCTCGAGCAGGCGGCGGCGCGCTTTGGCAACGCCGCGATCAACGATCCTGAACTGGGGTTCCTGATCAAAGCCGAAGCGCCGCCGGATCAGCGTCCGGCAGCGCAGGAACTTGACTATTTCTTCATCTACCGCCAGGACACCGCCGGCTGGACGTATGACCCTGCCGGCAACGTCTACCTGCGCCTGCGTCGCGGCAAACCGGCGATTGACGCCGCTACCCGCCAGCAATTGCGCGCCAGTAACGTGGTCGTTATCGAAGTGCAGGAGCGCCCCATCCCCGGCGACCCCAAGGGACGCATTCAGCAGGACGTCGTCGGCAGCGGTCCGGGAGTGTTGTTCCAGGACGGTATGGCGCACGACATCACGTGGCGCAAGGACTCAGAAGCCGCGCCGCTGCGCTTCTACCTTGCCGATGGCAGCGAAGCGGCGATGAACCCCGGGCAGGTGTGGATTGCAGCGGTGCCGAAGTTGAGCAACCTGACTGTGAAGTAGTCT
>CALGYB010000043.1 GCA_937935075.1 uncultured Roseiflexus sp.
CCTCTCACCTCTCACCTCACGCCTCTTTAGCATATCGTCTGCTCAATACCCAGGGCGCGCGCAATGGCGCGGATCTCGTCGGGTTGCAGCCCATCGGCGGGTTCACCGGCGCTCAGGTTGAGCACTTCGTAGCGCGCGCTCGTTTCCAGATACTCGATCAGATCGGCAGCACGCTTCACCGAAACGTCCGAGTGCGCCATGACGCCATGCTTGCTCCAGACAACCAGGCGATGGGTGTGCAACGCTGCCGCCGTCGCCGTCATCAACTCCGCCGAGCCTGGCAGAATGAAGGGCAGGACGGCAATGCCCTGCGGAAACGTCATGATCGTCTCTGGTTGCCAGCGGAAGAGTCGACGGTTCAGTTCAACCGGGTCGCGGTACTGCGGGATGTGGCTGAGGTACGTCAGGTGAAGTGGTTGCGCATGCACCAGCGCGCTGTACAGTGCGCCGGTAGCCGCTGCCTTATCGTTGTGCACCGCCAGGTGTGAATTGAGTTCGCTCGTGAGTCGGGTAAACCGGCGCGCGGGCGCCGTGTACAATCGGGCGTGCCTGCCATCTGGAGCAACCTGTAACACACCAAGGTTCTCCAGCGGACGGTCGTAGACTTCACGCAGCCGCGTGCCGGAGCCGGTCGCCAGCAGCCAACCGCCTGCCAGGGCAGGAGCGACGACCGGCAACTCGATTTCGTCGACCAGCGGGAAAACCGACTGAACCTCCAGCAACCATCCCGCATACACCGAGATATTGCCAGCCGCGCCTTCGCTGGCGCCAATCTCCGCCATTCGCCGTCCTGCTTCGCCAATCTGCAGCATGATGTCATCGAGCGTCGGAAACGGCGGTTCTTTGAGCGACATATACAAGACTCCGTGCAGTGCAGACCTGCGCGCAATGACGCGCGAGATGATCGCGCGTTCTCACAGATTGTAGCATCAACACGACGCAACTGCTGCACATCTCTGATCGGTGAGCGGTTCAAGTGTGGTATTATCAACCAATTACACAAGACGCGATGGAAATCGTATCTTTCGACGTTCCGTCACGGTTTTCTCACAGAAACGCTGCAACGGTATCGTGCCGTGCCCGACGAGACCACAACCGAATGGCAGCTGGCGCTACCGTACACGCTGCCACTGATGATCAGCGCATCATTAGCGGTGATAGTCGCCATCTTTGTCTGGCATCGCCGTACCGTACCCGGTGCACGACCACTGTTCGCCTTGAGCATCGCGGCTGCGGTCTGGTCGTTTGCTTATGCGCTCGAAATCGCCGCGACTCCGATGCCGATTGCGCTCTTTTGGGCGCGGATGCAATATCCGGGCATTATGACGTTACCGGTTGCCTGGCTTGTCTTTGCGCTGGAATATGCCAGCCTGGATCACTGGCTGACCAGGCGAAACCTGGCGCTGATCCTCATCATTCCCGTGCTGACGCAGATTGCCGTCTGGACGAACGATTACCACGGTCTGATCTGGCCACAGATTCAGGTGAATACCGACGGACCCTTTCCGATCCTCGATTTTGACCACGGACCGGCATTCTGGGTCTGTAACATCTATGCCCATATCTGCCTGGCAGTTGGCATATTGATCCTGCTCCGGCGCTTTGTGCGGTCGCAACGGCTCTACCTGAGCCAGATCGCAATCTTCCTGCTTGGAGCGATGGCGCCCTGGATCGGCAATGGGTTGTACGTATTGAGACTGACGCCGTGGACCGGGCTGGATCTTTCTCCGTTTGGGTTCACGTTCACTGCTGGCGCAATCGCATTTGGCGCCTTGCGATTGCGGTTTCTCGATATCGTGCCCGTTGCGCGCGATATTGTACTCGAAAGCATCAACCAGAGCGTCATCGTGCTCGATGAGCATAATCGGATTGTCGATGTCAACTGCGCCGCTCAACATGTGATCGGCTGCGCTGCCGCCGACATCATCGGAAAGCCAGTCCGTCAGGTGTTGAGCCAGTGGCCACAGATTCTTGATCGCTACTACGAGGTCGTTGAATTGAACGAAGAGGTGCAGATCGAGATTGAGGGACGGACGCTCGTTCTGGAGGTCCTTATCTCACCGCTGCGTGATCGTGATGGGCGGCTGCGGGGGCGGGTGATCGTGTGGCACGACATTACTCGCCTCAAGCAGATCGAAGAGGCGTTGCGCCGGCAGAATGATAAGCTGATGACTCTCCAGCAGACCGCGATAGTCGCAAAGGAGCAAGCGGAAGCCGCATATCGCGCCAAGAGCAAGTTTCTGGCGTATATGAGCCATGAGGTGCGCACTCCGCTCAGCGCCATCCTGGGCTATGCCGATCTGATACGCATGGATCTCACACGCCAGGGCCAACCCCTGTATCGGGAGGAACTGGATGCCATCCGCGCCTCGGCGCAGCACCTGCTGGCGATTATCAATAACATCCTGGACCTCTCAAAGCTCGATGCGGGGAAAATGCCTCTGCATATCGAACTCTTCTCGATCGAAGCATTGGTGCACGATGTGACGCAGACAGTGCAGCCGCTCGCTGCGCACAATGGGAATACCCTGACAGTCACTCGCGCGCCCGACGCCGATCTCATGATGAGCGACAAGACCAAAATCCGGCAGACGCTGTTGAATCTTTTGAGCAATGCGGCAAAGTTCACCGAAAACGGTACGCTCAGCCTCCGTATCTGGCGCGAGTCGCCTGTCACGCCCTCAACGAATGCAGCCGACGAAAGCGCAGACTGGATCACGTTCGAGGTCGCCGACACCGGCATTGGCATTGCACCTGAACATCTACCGTCGTTATTTCAAGATTTCTCGCAGGTAGAAGATACCGAACATCGCAAGTACAGCGGCACCGGGTTGGGGCTTGCGATCAGCCGGCAATTCTGCCGGTTGATGGGGGGCGATATTACCATTGCCAGCGAGCCAGGAAAAGGTTCGACATTTACGATGAGGCTGCCAGCCGCAATCCGGTCGGATGATGCCAGCGAACATGCCTTCACGTCTGAACTTGAACAGGTGGATCAATGACGATCATCATGACAGTTGGCGATCTGGTGTGGGATGTGCTGGTCAAACCAGACGGACTGTTGCTCCCCGGCGGCGATACGACCGGCAGCATCAAACTGGCGCCGGGCGGATCGGCGGCCAATGTCGCCGTATGGATCGCCCGGTGTGGTGCGCCTGCCGGTTTTATCGGCGCCGTGGGCGCGGATATCTTCGGCGACCTGATCGCCGCCGATTTGCGTCAGGAAGGCGTCGCGGCGCATATTGTCCGTCTGCCCCACAGCGAAACCGGCGTTGTCCTGGCGCTGATCGACCGCGCCGGGCAGCGAAGTATGGTGACCAATCGCGGCGCCGATCATCGACTGCTGCCCGACATGCTGCCAGAAGCGGCGCTGCGCGCCTGCCGCCATCTTCACGTGACCGGATGGTCGCTCTTCAGCGATCCGCCGCGCGCCGCTGCGTTGCACGCGGCGCATATCGCCGGCGCCGGCGGCGCCACGATCTCGTTCGATCCGGCATCGTACCAGATCATTCGTGAGATCGGGTACGACCAGTTCAACCGGATTACTGCCGAGTTGCCGGTCGATATCCTGCTTCCGAATCGTGATGAGGGTGAAGTGTTGACCGGCGAGCGTGATCCGCAAGCAATCGCCGCAGCGCTGCGTGAACGCTTCCCCGGCGCACTGGTGGCGCTTAAGCTTGATCGCGACGGTTGCTTCATCATGACCCCCACGCTGGCACAGCATGTACCGGGACAGTCCATCGATACGCCGGTTGATACGACCGGCGCAGGGGATGCGTTCAATGGCGCATTTCTGGCGCATTACCTGGCGACCGGCGACGCGCTCACGGCTGCTCGTTTCGCCAACCGGATCGGCGCGTGGGTGGCGCAGCGCACCGGCGCCCGCCCGCCGATCGATGATGAACTGCAACGCATACTGCACGACATTGGACCCAACCCTTTCAAATAACAGGACTTACGCAGTGAGACGTTTTCTGGCGCCGCCAGAGCCTGCGGCAGGGTGACGCTCCCGATGAAGGTGGTGCGGGGCAGCGGCTTTGCCGCCGCACCACAAAAGCAGATACGCACCATGCTGCCGAAGGCAAGCTGTCACGCGGCTCGTCCGTGATGCGACCGCGTATGTCCTGTCAAATAAGCGCGCACAAAAGCGCAAAGATACCTGATCATTCATGAGGTTCCTGCATGCTCACACCCCCCATTCCGCCAAAACGACCGCGGATCATCTCACTTCACGGTGATACGCTCACTGACGATTATTTCTGGATGCGCGAACGCGACAACCCGGACGTGATCGCTCATCTCGAAGCCGAAAACCGCTACACCGAGGCGATGATGGCGCACACCGCCGCGCTCCGTGAGCGCCTGTACGACGAAATGCGCAACCGCGTGAAGGAAGACGACGAAAGCGTCGCGGAGCGTTATGGCGCGTTTGAGTACTACACACGCATCCAGGCGGGGCGACAGTATCCGATGGTCTACCGCCGCACCGCCGGTGCAGACGATGAAGAACTTCTGCTCGACATCAATGCACTTGCAGAAGGACAGACCTTCACCCGCATCGGGCTTTTCCTGCCAGCATACGACGGACGCCTGCTCGCCTATTCGGTCGACGTGGACGGATCAGAAACATATACGCTCCATCTCAAGGACCTGACGACCGGCGCGCTGCTCGATCAGCCCATTACCAACACGTACTACGGCGCCGCCTGGAGCAACGACGGGCAATACCTGTTCTACACCACGCTCGACGATGCGAAGCGTCCTTATCGTGTGTATCGCCATGCCATCGGGAGCGACCCGGCGGATGATGTTCTGGTGTACGAAGAGCCGGATCCGCTCTTCCATCTAAGCCTGTCACTGACCCGCAGCCGCGCGTATGTCCTGATCACATCCCACAGTAACACAACGTCGGAGGTGCATGCCATTCCCGCTGATGCGCCGATGAACGCACCGCGCATACTATTGCCGCGTCGCCATCGGATCGAGTATACGGCGCATCACTGCGGCGATCATTTCTATTTTCTGACCAACGAGAATGCGCTCAACTTCCGTGTCGTGCGCGCGCCAGTAGCCGATGTGCGCCCGGAACTCCTGGAAGAAGTCATTTCGCACCGCGCCGATGTCATGATCGACGCTATCGACCTCTTCGCCGATCATCTGGTTGCATACGAGCGCTCCAACGCTCAGGAGCGCGTCGAGATCATCGACCTGCGCACTGGAGATGCACATGTACTGTCTTTCCCGGCGCCGGTGTACACACTGCAATCGTGGGACAGGGATGCGCTGTGGGAACCAAACCTGGAATTCGATACGGCAGTGCTGCGCCTGCACTATATGTCGCTGACGCAACCGCGCACCATCTACGATTACGAGATGCCTTCACGCACGCTGACGCTCTTGAAGCGCGACGACGTACCGGGCTACGACCCATCGCACTACCACAGCGAACGGCTATGGGCGACCGCCAGCGATGGTGTGCGCGTTCCGATCTCGATCGTCTACCGCGCTGATGTGAGCCGTCCGGCGCCGCTGCTCCTGTATGGCTACGGTTCCTACGGCGCCACTGCCGATCCGCGGTTCTCGATCGAGCGGATCAGCCTGTTAGATCGGGGGGTTATTTTCGCCATTGCGCATGTCCGCGGCGGCGGGGAGCTGGGGCGCGCCTGGTACGAGGCGGGCAAGATGATGCATAAGCGCAACACCTTCACCGACTTTATCGCCTGCGCCGAATATCTGATCGCCGAAGGATACACCTCGCCAGAACAACTGGCGATCATGGGGCGCAGCGCAGGAGGTTTGCTGGTTGGATCTGTCGTGACCATGCGACCTGATCTGATACGTTGCGCGGTTGCCGATGTGCCGTTTGTCGATGTCGTGAACACGATGCTCGATCCGTCGATCCCGCTGACCGCCATCGAATTCGAGGAGTGGGGAAACCCGGCGATTGCAGAGCAGTATGCATATATGCAATCGTATTCACCCTACGACAACACAACGCCGCGCGCTTACCCGGCGATCCTGGCGACCGCCGGGCTGCACGATCCGCGGGTGCAGTACTGGGAACCGGCAAAATGGGTCGCAAAACTGCGGGATGTCAAAACGAACGATGCCCGTGTGCTGTTGAAGACCGACATGACCGCCGGGCATGCGGGCCCTTCGGGACGATACGACCGCCTGCGCGAAACGGTGTTCGAATATGCGTTTCTGCTCGATGGCCTGGGTATCGGATCAGAACCGTAACCATCAACCCAAACGAGAAGAGACGTTGCAGTGCAACGTCTCTTCGGGGCAACAACCGGTGGAGACGTTGCAGTGCAACGTCTCTACATTTTTACGGCTTGACGCGCAGTTCGATCAGCGTGAACGTATTCTTGCGCACGGAACCGACAGCATGGTAAATCACCGTCTCACCCGGGCGCGCCTTCACGCTGCCAACCCGCACCGGATCGGTCGTTCCGGCAAGAGCGAACTGCACCCGGAAGCGCGTATTCACCGGCAATTCAGCCGATACCTGCTGACCATTGGCAAGATTGGGAATGACCGCCAACGCTACCGGGGAGTCGAATGTCTTGACAATCAAATCCACCGGCGGCAGCGGCGCCGTGTGACGCGCCATAATGCGGCCATTGCCAGCGCTTGCCGGGGTCACATCATTGAGGAACTTCGACGCCGTCGGCGCACCACTCTCGGTCAGGTGGGCTACAATCGTTGCGTTCTCACCGCCGGCGAACGGAACTGTCGCGGCGACCGCGACCGGACCACTGCACGGGGGCGTAGACAGAGAGGCGGAGAGATGGATCTTAATGTCGTATGAGCCAGCTGGCAGCTCAATTGGCCCAACGGTATCGGTGTACTTGAAGCGCGTCAGCGCGCACGCGCCGTTGACCGATACATCGACCGGCAAACTCGGCTGGAGACCAAGATCGCGTCCGGGGATGCCGTGTACGACGTAGACCTTCGCGTTGCCAGCAGCCTGTGCAGGGGCAGCGGCGATGAACGATGCAAGCGCAACTGCAACGAGAGCAACGAGCATCACAAATGATCGGCGAACCACGATGAGTGTCCTCCCTTTCTTTCCTTGTGCTTCCTTCTTTGCCGGGGATCGCAAGCGCTTGCGTCAGTAGATACGTATGTAATTCCAGATCGGATGTCTGGAATGGTGGGCGAGTCTGAATCGAATCGATCGACAGCCAAAAGATGCAACGATCATGCGGGGGGTGAATTTTCTGGACTGCATGGGTGTTTTGCGCATTGTAATGTATGCTATACTTTTGTGCTATACTCTAGCCTGCGATGTAGCCTGCTGAAAGGAAAAGTTATGACACAACGACGCGGCGGCATCAAACGCAGTTCGCAACTGACTTTCCGACGGCGCCTGTTTATTGCGCGCATGTTGCTGCGTGGACCAGCGTCGACCGAGGACCTGATTACAGCCGTGCAACAGGAGCTTGGCGCTGAGGGGTACCCGGCCGCAGCCGTAGCAGCCCTCAAGCACGATCTCGATGCGCTCAAGTCATCCTATGGATGCCGGATCGCGTACCGTCGCGACTCTGGCGGTTATGTGCTGGAAGACCTGGGGACCCTCGCACTTCTGAAAGGTTCGGCTACGGTTCACGAAGCGATACGGGCGCTCGAAGCGCGCTTCCCTGCCGACTCAACCGATGCTGATGCAGCACATATACATACACTGCTCAATCACCTCCGATTGCTGGCGGCGATTGAACACTAATGGTCTATCCGGCAAAGCCTGTCAGGTGAGTGAAGGCAGCGTCTTCACCTACCCGGACGCACGTCACGCGGCGATTTTTCAGATAGCCTCCAGGCGATGGAAAGGATGTTCGGGCGGGCGGGGCTGTGACCCGCCCTTACGGACGAGGCGGGGCTGTGACCCGCCCTTACGGGAGATGCCCGCGCGCTTGGGGCTGGTCTCAGACCCGCCCTTACGGGAGACCCCCGCGCGCTTGGGGCTGGTCTCAGACCCGCCCTTACGGGAGATGCCTGCACGCTCAGGAGCAGCGTGAGCAGTGAGTGTGAGAGGTCTTTCATGCGGCAGATTGTGCTTTCCGGCGGGTGGCGGCTCAGGCAGTACGATCCAGCGCGTGAATTCGCCGATCAGATCGATGACGACGAGGGATGGATACCGGCAACGGTTCCTGGCGTCGTTCATCAGGACCTGATTGCTGCCGGGCTGCTGCCCGATCCGTTCGACGGGCTGAATGAGCACGCCGCACAGTGGGTTGGCGAGGTCGCCTGGCTGTATCGATGTGATTTCGACGTGCCCGACGATCTTGCGCCGGATGAAACGGTGACGCTGTGCTTCGACGGCCTCGATACGTTTGCAAAGGTCTGGCTCAACGATGCGCTGGTGTTGAACCATGACAACATGTTCGTCCCGCGCCGCATCGAAGCAACCCGCCTGATCTATCCGGGAAGCAACCTGTTGATTGTGCTGTTCGACTCGGCGCTGCGCCGCGGGCGGGCGCGTGAAGCGGAAGGCGGCGCCCTGCCGCTCTGGAACGGCGATAGCAGCCGCCTCTATGTGCGCAAGGCGCAGTACCACTATGGCTGGGATTGGGGACCAACTCTGTTGACCGCCGGTCCCTGGCGTCCAGTTCGCCTGGAGATGTTTACAGCGCGCATTGCCGATCTCTCCTGCCCGGTCGAAGTTGATACCGATCTGCAGAACGCAACGATCGCCGTGCAGGTCGCAATCGAAGCGGGACAACACATTGCGCGCAACGCGGAGGAGATGGCGCGCTTCCTGGCGGGGATGACCATGCAGGTTGATCTGTTCGATCCTGATGGCACGCTGGTTGCTGCGGTCACGCTGCCGGTTGATGGAGGCGGCGGCGCAACCCGGCTGCATGTGTCCGCGCCGCGCCTGTGGTGGCCCAATGGCTACGGCGATCATCCGCTGTATCGCCTGGTTGCCACGCTCCAGAACAGCAATGGCGCACTCGACCGACGCGAGTTGCGCATCGGGCTGCGACGGCTGCGGCTGGTCCAGGAACCGCTCGAAGACGAACCGGGGACAACCTTTTTGTTCGAGGTCAATAACGTTCCCATCTTTTGCGGCGGGGCGAACTGGATCCCCGCCGACAGTTTCGTGACGCGCATCACGCCGGCGCGGTATCGCGCGTGGTGTGAACAGGCGGCGGCGGCGAATATGGTCATGCTGCGCGTCTGGGGCGGCGGCATCTATGAGGACGACGCATTCTACGACGCTTGCGACGAACTTGGGTTGCTGGTGTGGCAGGATTTCATGTTTGCCTGCGGCATCTACCCGGCGCCGGGATGGTTCCGCGACAGTGTGCGCGCCGAGGCGGAAGCGCAGGTGCGGCGCCTGCGACATCACGCCTGCCTGGCCCTCTGGTGCGGCAACAATGAGGATTATCAGATTGCCGCCGCCACCGGACGCTATGATCCCAACCTTACCCCGGAAGAGAATGCCGATCGTTTTCCGGCGCGCCTGATCTACGAACGTCTGCTGCCCGACATCTGCGCCACCCTCGATCCAACGCGCCCCTACTGGCCCGGCAGTCCATACGGCGGCGCCGACGGCGCCGATCAAACATTCGGCGACCGGCATACCTGGGAAGTCTGGCATGGACGTGTCGCGCCTTACCAGCAGTATGCCGCCTACCACGGTCGCTTCGTTAGCGAATTCGGCATGCAGGCGTTTCCGGATCGCGCCACGATCGAAGCGTTCGCGCCGCCCGCCGAGCGCTACCCGCAGAGTCGCACCCTCGATCACCACAACAAAGCAGCCGACGGTCCGCGCCGCCTGGCGGTTTACCTGAACGATAACGTGCGCATTCCCTACGACCTGGACGGGTACATCTACGCGACGCAACTGGTGCAGGCTGAGGCGCTGGCAACGGCAATCCGCGCCTGGAGGCGGCGCTGGGGAGGACCAGGACGCTATGCGACGGCTGGCGCGCTGATCTGGCAGCTGAACGATTGCTGGCCCGTTGTCAGTTGGTCGCTGATCGACTATTATATGCGCCCCAAACCGGCGCTCTATGCGGTGCGGCGCGCGCTTGCACCCATTGCGCCCGGTCTGGCGCGCACCGCCGATAGCGTCGAACTGTGGGTGGTCAATGGAAAAACGACGACGGCGGATGTCGATATTGAACTGCGCACCTGGACGCTCAACGGCGACCTGCTGGTGCTCGATAAATTGCAGGTGTCGCTGCTCCCCAACCGCACCACCGAACTGGGGCAGTTTGGCTTCGATCCAGGAGCAGCGCTGATCTTCGACGCCCGTGTCATCGTGAACGGTCAGATTGTGGCGCGCGCCTCGCTCTGGCCCGAACCACTCAAGTATCTGACGTTCCCCGATCCGCTAATCGTGCTCGATCTGGTGTCCGGGGATGAGTTGCACATCCGCGCAGCCCACCCCGCCAAAGGCGTGGTGCTCGCTGCCGGAGACGGCGTTGCCTGGAGCGACAATTACCTCGATCTGATGCCGGACGATGAGCAGGTGATCCACGCCGGCGGCCTGGGCGAACGTGCGGTCAGCGTGCGCTGGCTCGGAATGGAGTGACTCGCCCGCTCACGCATACACCGAATGCGCATCAACCGGTTCGGTCTTGTTCTCCTCCGGTCGCGGTTCGGTATACCGACCGTACAGGATTGTCAGTTCACGCAGCCGCGAGATAACGGCTGGCGCGAGCTGGTGCATGCTGAAGCGCCACGTCCAGTTGCCGCCAGGGCGACCCGGCGTATTCATCCGCGCCTCGCTCCCCAGCGATAGCACATCCTGCAACGGGATGATCGCGGTATCCGCCACCGACGAGAGGGCGACCCGGATAAAATCCCACGCGATGTCGTCGCCGCTGCGTCCCAGGTATAATTGCACATGACGGCGCTCTTTCTCCGAAGCAGTGCGCCACCAGCCAAGCGTCGTATCGTTGTCGTGCGTACCGGTATAGACGATGCATCGCTGAATGTGATTGTGCGGCAGGTAGGGCTGATTGGCGTCTCCGCCGAAGGCGAACTGGAGCACCCGCATCCCCGGAAAGCCAAACCGGTCGCGCAGTTCTTCGACATCGGGCGTAATCACCCCCAGGTCCTCGGCGACGATGGGGAGTGCGCCAAGCGCCCGCTCGACCGCCTCGAACAGGTCGGCGCCCGGTCCTTCGACCCAGCGCCCGTTGACTGCTGTCTCCTCGTCTGCCGGCACCTCCCAGTAGGCGGCAAAGCCGCGAAAGTGATCGATGCGCACAATATCGACCAGCGTCAACGTTGCGCGGAATCGTTCGATCCACCAGTCGTAGCCGCGTTCTTTCAGCACATCCCAACGGTAGAGCGGGTTCCCCCACAACTGGCCGGTGGCGCTGAAGTAATCGGGCGGCACACCGGCCACCACCGTCGGCCTGCCTTCATCGTCGAGGAAGAACAACTCAGGATGCGCCCAGACATCGGCGCTGTCGTAGGCGACGAAGATGGGAATATCTCCCAGGATCTGAATACCCAGGTCATTAACGTACTTCTTCAGTGCCAGCCACTGATCGAAGAAGAGATACTGGATGAAACGCTGGTAGGCGATCTCGTCGGCATACGCGCGGCGCGCCGCATCGAGCGCGGCGGGTTCGCGCCGTCGCAATCCCGGATCCCAGGTGGACCAGGGACCGCCGCCGTTGGCGCTTTTCAATGCAGCGAACAGCGCATAGTCGTCGAGCCAGGATGCCTGAGCCTCACAGAATGCCTCGAAATCGGCGCGCAGGTGATCGGCGTATCCCTGTTGAAATCGAGCGAACGCGCGCCGCAGGATGCGCTGTTTGAATGGAATGACCGCGCCATAATCAACAGCGATATCGGGCAGAATCGGCGCATCGGCAAGGTCCGACGGCGCCAGCAGCGTTTCTTCGAGCAGAATGTCGAAGTTGATCAGCAACGGGTTGCCGGCAAAGGCGGAGAAACTCTGGTAGGGCGAGTCGCCATAGCCGGTGGGACCGAGCGGCATCACCTGCCAGATACGCTGACCCGCAGCCGCCAGCAGATCGGCAAAATCATACGCGCTATCTCCCAGGTCACCAATCCCCCACCGCGAAGGGAGCGATGTCGGATGCAACAGGATACCGCTGGCTCGTTGGCGGTTCATAGGTCGTCCTCGCAGTCATCAGGCTTTTCCCTCTAGTATACCCGAACGACTTACAGTAGCGGCGCGCCTCTACTACCCCGCTCCCGCCACCTCCGTAGCGCGGGCTGAAGCCCGTGCGCGCCGTCTCTTCGATCCCCCTCACCCCCCTTGCCCCTCTCTCCCACCACCTCCGTAGCACGGGCTTCAGCCCGTGCACGCCGTCTCTCCAATCCCCCTCACCCCCCTCCCCCCTCTCCCACCAGGGGAGAGGGGGGGCGCCCCACGCCCCCGGTCCGCAGCCCCGCAGGGGCTTCCACTTGCGGTGAGCACGGTCGAACCGCGTCCTCAGCGCGGGCTTCAGCCCGTGCGCCATGCGACCTCAGCCGCCAGGGGGAGTAATACCGTTATTAATCGATAAATATGCTCATTTGCAGACTTTTTAGAGAACAATACCCCTCTCCTGAACGTCCAACCATGAGAGTACGCTTTTATCGTTGTGGTTGACCAATGGAGCGACCCAACCCGAATGGTGAAAGGAAAGAAGCATATGAGGCTCACACGCTTTCTGTGGTCGGCGCTGCTGATTGGCGCGCTGGTCATAACAATGTCAGCATTCACTGCGCCAGGCGCTGCACAGCACACCGGCGATCCTCCGCCGGTCGTCACTCCAGACGACGCGCTCACGCTGCGCGAGGAGGACCTTGGACCGGCAACCCGCGATATTGCAGTCGATTTCGACACGCTCATCCGCCCTGCACTCGATGCCTACCTCCAGCGAACCGGGGGCATGCCGGGCGTCACCACAACAGAGGCGCCTGTCGTGAGCGCTATTCCCACCCCCATCCCGCCTGTCTATCTGCCACTGATCGTGGGACCGCCGCCGCCGCTGGTCGTCCTTCCACCAGAACCCACGCCTGTCCCGCCGCCGCCGGGCGCTGATGTCACCGCCGTTACCTGGTCCGAGCCGAGCATCCGCGTCGGACGCGGCATGACCCTAACCTACGAGATCCGGGCGTACAACGACGGCAAGGGAGATGCCAGCAGCACAACCGTCGTCATTCCGTACAACCGCAACCATATCCTGCCAATCGCCAGCCGCTTCGACCGCGCCGCCGGCGATTGGGTGAGTGAACTGACTCCGACTCAGATCACCGTGACGTTTGGTCGCCTCGGCAGCGGCAAAATGCGCAGCGGCTTCATCGATTTCAGGGTCAGCAATGCACTCGCAACCAACACTGCCATCGAAACGCGCTCGACCTTCCGCTGGTCGGACGAGGATCGTGGCGGCAACGGGCGCAGTAACTGGACGCCGGTTCTGGTCGGCGGCGGCAACGATACCGCGCCGTTCGTCTGGCTGATTGTCGAACCGGTGCGGGGCACGGCGACTGAAACACGCACCTTCTTCAGCGATCGTTTCGTTCCAGGCGAGAATGTGGTGACGTGGCTCAACACGCCGCGTGGGGTGAAGGCGCTCAATGTGGCCGCTGCTGCCGACCCGTCGGGACGGGTGTGGCTGACGTATCGACCGTCCGATCTGACGCCGGGGACCTATCAGATTGTGGC
Source organism: uncultured Roseiflexus sp. (assembly GCA_937935075.1). Taxonomy (GTDB): domain Bacteria; phylum Chloroflexota; class Chloroflexia; order Chloroflexales; family Roseiflexaceae; genus Roseiflexus. The sequence goes on from CALGYB010000043.1 coordinate 13,649, forward strand.
GCATGGGACGCGCAGTCGGCTGACCGGTGTTGTGTCGTTCGTTGTGCAGTGAGGGGAAAAGCGAACAGGGAGCGGTGTCAGGAAGAGATTCGCTCCTCGAGCGGATCGAGAGCGGCATTCCAGAGTTTCATGCGCTCGGCGTCGCCGCCGGCATCGGGGTGGTGCAGGCGCGCCATTGCTTTGCGAATGGCGCTGATTTCGGCAGCGGTGAGCGCGAGGGGAATGTTGCCAATCTTCGGGACCTCCTGTTCGCGCATGGCGCTCTCGGCGCGCGCCTTCCACATGTCGCGTTCGCGTTCGAGCGCGACATTTTCACGACTGATCTCAACCAGATTGGCGACGGTTTTGTTGTAGGCGCGCGCGATCTCAGCCTGACGATCCTGTTCTTTACGAAGCTGCCGAAGCAGCGCGCGGATCGTCTGATGCGCCTCTTTCAACTCATTCAACAGCCACGCAGGGTCAAGAGTTGCGGGATCAATGTCGCGCAGCGGATTGTCGTTGCGAGCCACTCCAGTGTCCTCAGTTTCGAAAAGCGCCTGCACGTCTGTAGTATAGCGACATGACCGGTCACTCGTCAAACGGTCATGGTCCCTCGTATTCCCGCAATTCCCGCACGTTGATCGATGTGCCGACAACCAGGAGGATGCACGCCACACCGCCGAGGGTCACTGCCGCAGGCGCGCCGATCAGACTGGCGATAAATCCGGCGTTGGTTTCTCCCAGTTGCGGACCGCCGGCAAAGAAGACCATCGTGACTGCCACCATGCGCCCGCGCAGCTCATCGGGAGTGAGCAACTGACGGATCGTACCGCGAATGACCATGCTGATCGTATCCGCTGCGCCCATGCCCGCCAGCGCAATCAGTGTCAGCGGGAGCCAGCGCGACATCCCGACGACAGTAACGCACACACCGAACGCCAGCACCGCCGCGAGCAGGGTCATCCCCTGGCGCGGAATGCGCACACTGCTGAGCAGGGTTGCCGCAACCACCGCCCCCGCCGATGGCGCAGCGTACATCCAGCCGAGTTCGGTTGGACCGACGCGCAGGACCTGATCGGCAAAGATCGGGAGCAACACTCCGGTAGCGCCAAAGAAAGTGGCGAAGAAATCGAGCAGCATGGTTGCAGCGATCAGGCGATGCGAGAAGACGAAGCGCAGCCCTGCCAGCGCCGCCTGGAGCGAAACCGGTTCGCTGCGCACCGGCATGTTCCGTGTACGCATAAGCGACGCCGCTGCTGCAACCGCCAGAAAGGTGGCGGCATCGATCCAGTAGACCGGCGCAACTCCGACTGCTGCGATAAGCACGCCGGAGAGCGCCGGACCCATGACCGTCGCCAGTTGCCAGGCGACAATGTTCAGGCTCAATGCATTCGGCAGGTGTTGCGGCGCAACGAGGTTGGGAATGATCGCCTGGCGCGCCGGCAGTTCAAAGGCGCCTGCTACCGATGCCAGCGCCACCATCGCATAGATCAGCAGCAACGGCGGACGCTCCATATCGCCGGTCAGTGCCAGTACGACGGAACACGCCAGCGCCACGAGCGACATCAGGATCAGGATTTTGCGCCGCTCGACGCGATCAGCGACCATGCCGCTGAACAGCGCCGTGACAACCAGCGGAATAACGCGCGCCAGACCGATCAATCCAAGCGCAATTTCCGCCCGGATGCTGCTGTCCGCCTGCGCCAACTGGTACACCTGCCAGGCAATAGCAACATTACGCATTTGCGTGCCGGTGATTGATACGAACTGACCGGCCCAGAGCAGCCGGAAATCGCGGTAGCGCAGCGCCGTCAGCGCTGCAAACCGGGTCGAAGGCGTTGATGGGTGCATCAATTTTCGTGCAGGTTCCAGAGAGGATATAGGAGGGGCTATCATATCACATTACTCTAAGGATGTCCCATCGGGACGGGGCTGAGGGGTGCGAGTATGCATGGACCGGAAACGCCGTAGAGGACAACAGGATGTTGGGACGCGGGGCTGATGGCGAGAGGGGCTGGCGCCAGCTGGACGTGATTCATACACACGGAATTGCATCTTTATACACACAAGGAGGAGCGTGATGCGCACGAACATTGTTCTGGACGATGAACTCATCGAGCGCGCACTGCAGGTGACCGGTCTGAAAACCAGGCGTGAGGTCGTTCACGAGGCGTTGCGCACCCTGATCCGCCTGCACGAACAGGCCGAGGTGCGCGCCCTGCGCGGAAAACTGAAATGGGAAGGCGATCTCCACGATGTCTGGATCGTCTGGAGCGTCCACGATGATCCTGGTCGATAGCACGGTCTGGGTGGACTATTTCAATGGCATCCAGGCTCCTCATACCGACTACCTGGATAGTCTTGTGGATCAAGACTTGATACTGGTTGGGGATCTCATCCTCGCAGAAGTCTTGCAGGGCTTCCGGGAAGATGCTGATTTTGAACAGGCGCGCCGCGCTACGGGGAAATTTCTTCAAGTCAGCATGGTCACACCGGATCTGGCAGTGAAAAGCGCTCACAACTACCGTATGTTGCGGCTTAAAGGAATAACCGTGCGCAAGACAATTGACAGTCTGATCGCTGCGCGGTGCATCGAACACCGTGTTCCCCCGCTCCATCACGACACCGACTTCGATGGGTATGAGGCGCACCTTGGCCTGCGCGTCGTACACCCGGAAGCGCTCTCGTGAATTTCTCCCGCGCTGCTCGCACATCGGGCGTCGTCATGATCACCGGATGCGCTCACGCGAGCGGATCGCGCTCTGTGAGCGCCGCTTGATTCCAGAATCGTTCACAGTCGGGTTCGGCTGTTCCGCCAGTTGATCAACTCGAAGGTTTGGAGCGGACCCTACCTCGATAGCGGACACGATGCCCGCGTTCCAGACGCGGATGATGCCTGCGCGCCCAGGCGCGAATGGAGACGCATTCTGCATGCGGGCAGGATGCCCGCGCGCCCGGTCCATAGCACTTCGCATGCGGGCAGGATGTGCCCGCGCGCTCAGGAGCATCGTGCATGGTTTCACCAGGTTACTCTTTTGTGTATAATTGAAGTTAAGAGATTATTGACTAATCGTTCTTCACGAAAGGAACACACGCAATGTCGGATCAACCCCTGCACACGCTCCAGCTCCGTCACAGACACGCATCAGGGGCGGAAGAATGGTCGTGCCCGCACTGTGGTCGTCGTCTGCTGATCCACCTGGCGCCGGTCCGCCGCCGAACGGTCCTGGCGCAGGGGGACGCCTCGGCACTGCACATCGGCGGCGGCGGTTCCCGCCAGACAACTCACGTGCCGCTTCGGCTGCCCTCCGCGCGCAATCTGCCGGTTCTTCCTGAAGAGCCAGGGCATATCCCGGTAACCGATGCGCTCCTCCCCTGGATCCGTTGGATGGATCAGGCAGGTCTGTAGTCCTCAATCACTCTCTCCGATCATCGAGCGTGAGCGCTGGCTGAGTACAGCGTGTCCGGCGCACCACCGTCAGTCGCTCACGCGCTGCTCTTCAGCACCTCTCCTCCTACCGCGCGTCGAACCTGTTCGCGGCGTAACTCAGATTTGTGGCATTCCGCAGTTTCCGCGCATTCATCGCCGAGTGCGCCGTGAGCGGCGTGGCGTAGGATGTCCTTGCGCGTAAGCAACGCACGTGCATGTAAGGTAAGGAAAGGGAGGTCACAACCATGGCAGTCGCAACTGCGAAACGAGAACTGGTGGCAGCGAAGGGAGCGGAGGTCGAGAGGGAAGAACTGGCGGTTGAAGAGCTGCAGGCAGCGCTGATGGAGCGCCTCGAAGCGGCGTATGAGGAGGCCAAGGCAAGCTGGCGACCTGAGATCGCCGCGCCGACGAACTGGTGGGACATTATGGCGGTCGGTCCGTTCTCCGCGCCGTTCGATCTCGGCTTCCCCAAGCCCAATCCGATTGTGCGGGCCGGTCAGCCGCTGGTGATCTTCTCGGTGCTGTTCCTCAACCCGGCTGGTCCGCCGGCGCCATCGCCGATGCGAATCGTTGGCGGCGCCCTGTTGCCCTACCGGATCACGTACAACACCAACAACGTCATCACGATGAGCCCCGAAGCGACGCTGAGCGGAACGGTGACCGGCAACCTGGCGCCTGTGCCGTTCATCCTCAATGCGATCACGCTGACGCCGAACACGCCGGGGTTGTATGAAGTCCATCTGCGCGCGCAGATACTGACGGCGATGAGCACCACCATGGTTCCGTTCGCCGGGTATGCGTCGCGGGTCGACTCGATCCACGCCTCGATCTTCGGTCCGAGCGGTCTCGTCATTCGCTTCGAGCAGCCGGTGCGCTTCGATGTGTATGCGTAAGGCGAAGGTCTGTCGGTAATCGGCATCTGTGGCGACGCTGCAATGCAACGTCGCCACAGACGCCCCTTCAGGGAGAAAGACAATGGACGATGACCGTCTCCGCGCTGCGCGGGCGCGCCTTCTGGTGCGTCGCCTGGCGCCGATGTTCCTCTACAACCCTGCCTACCGCGTCAATATGGTCGATTTCGGCATCCCGATCCGCGCCGAAGCCGCCGATGAACGCCCGACGATTCGCTTCCACGTGCCGCAAAAACTGTCCCGCGCGCAACTCGAACGCGCCGGCATCGAAGCGGTGCCGCGACAGATCGGCGAATTTGTCACCGATGTGATTGAAGGCGCCTATGTGCCGCACGTCTGGGGCTGGTGGTATCCCCCGCAACCGCCTGCCAGCAGTCCGCGGGCGCGCCACGATCCGATGCGCGGCGGGATCAGCGTGTCGGTCGCGCGTGATTACAGCGCGGGCACCCTCGGCGGGTTGGTGCGCGATCGCACCACCGGCGAACTGATGATCCTGAGCAACTGGCACGTGCTCGCCGCTGAACGCTGGGTTGCCGCCGGGTTGTCGATCTGCCAGCCAGGACGACTCGACGGCGGCATGCCGTATGATGTTGTTGCGACCGTGACGCGCCACGCGATGCGGCAGCAGATCGATGCCGCTGTGGCCGCCATCACAGGCGATCGTTCGTTGATCAACAATCAGTTGAACATTGGTCCAGTCAGCGGCGTGGCGCTGCCGCGCCTCGGCATGCGCGTCACCAAGTCCGGTCGCACGACCGGCGTGACCGAAGGGATCATCACGGGGGTTGAAGGACAAGCGCGACTGTGGTATGGTTCTATGCAACGCGCCATTCAACACGTCATGACCATCGTTCCCGCACCTGGAAAGCGTGAAGTCAGCGCAGGGGGCGACTCCGGCTCGTGGTGGCTCGATGCCGAAACGCGCGCAGCGGTTGGGTTGCACTTTGCGGGAAGTGACGATCCGGAGCAGGCGCTGGCAATCGATATGTTGAGCGTTCTCAACGCGCTCAACGTCGATATCGTCACCGAACGACCGGCAATGACCGACCGACGCCGACCGGAAGCAGTGGTGCGAGAAGCGTGGCAGGCGGTCGAGCGTGAGATGCTGGAGACACTGGCGCGATGAGTTCGCAATCGGCAGCGTGGTGGCGCAAGGCGCGGCGAGCGCGCGATCATCTGATCGCGCGTTTCAGCGCACATCCGGCGGTTACCAATATCGACATCGGGTTGCTCGATCCTCCCGAAGCCGGAGTGATCGGCGTGCGCATTCACGTGCGCGGCACACCCGACGACTTGAACGTTCCAGAAGAGATCGACGGCGTTCCGGTGGGGATGATACGGGGAGATTATCGCTTGCAATGAGCGGGGAGATGTCCTATGACCGTGCGCGAACGATGGTCGCCTGACAATGAAATGCGAAGCGGCGGACGGGGTGATGAGACCCCATGGAGCGAGCGTGCCGCATTTCGCATTGCTATCGAATCGCGCGACGCCGGGGAAGGGCGGCTGGCGTGGCGCACCCGCGCCTACCACGAAGAGCACGACCAGCACAAGGTGTGGACCGGCGTGCCGGATGAGGCGCTGATCGAATGGCTCCACGAGCAGCTCCGGCAGTCAATCGGCAGCGCCGTTCCCTCGCCGATCAGACGTCTTCCTGAAAGCATAGCGCCCACCGTGCCGGACTCCGCCGTCCCTCCCGACGACCTCCAACAGATTCCAGGGATCGGACCGGCGATTGCGCGACGATTGCACGCTGCGGGCATTACGACCTTTGCCGCGCTGGCGGCATGCTCACCGTCCGATCTGGCGGCCTGGACAGGACGATCCACTGAGCAGATTACCCGGATGGGCTGGATCGAACGCGCCCACGAACTGGCGCATCCTCCATCGCTCACCACACCTGCCCTGGAACCGGCGGCAGAACTTTCGGTCACGATGGAAGCGCCGCCACCACCGGCGGAAGCCGAACCGCTCACCACCGCAGTCCCACCGCACACGACGGAAGCCGAACCGCTCACCACCGCAGTCCCACCGCACACGACGGAAGCCGAACCGCTCACCACCGCAGCGCCACCGCAAACGGCGGAAGCCGAAC
>CALGYB010000044.1 GCA_937935075.1 uncultured Roseiflexus sp.
TCGGCTCATCCACCGCAAGTGTGGTATACTTTACCCGTATCAATGCCGCAATCGGACGCAGGGGGCGGCGCGCCATATGGCTGATACCGGCCAGGCATATGATTCATACGCGCCAATCTACGACCGCATCGGTCAGGAGCGCTTTGGGGCGTATCTGGCAGGTCTGACGCTGGCGTGGCTCCGCACGCACGGCGTGGCGCCGCACCACGCGCTCGACCTGGCGTGCGGCACAGGCGGCGCAACGTTGACGCTCGCGGCTGCCGGGATTGCGACAATCGGGCTGGATCGTTCGCCGGCGATGCTGCGGATTGCCCGTGACCGCGCCCGCAACGCAGGGCTGGCGGTGACGTTCATCGAAGCGGATATGCGCGATCTGGAGCATCTCGTCGCAGGTGGCGCGCTTCGAAGCAGTACCGCACAGCATCCATTCGATCCTGCCAATCGTTTTGGGTTGATTACGTGTTTTGGCGATGCCATCAACTATCTGACCGCCGACGGCGACCTGCAGCGCCTCTTTGCCGGAATCCGGGGCGCCCTTGCGCCTGATGGATATGTGGTGTTCGATGTGAATACCGAAGCGGCGTTTGCACAGTGGGACGGGCGCGACCTTGTGATCGACGAGAGCGACGACTGTCTGGTGTACCATCGGTTGGCGTACAACCCGGTCACCCATCTCGGCGAAGGCAGGATCGTCTGGTTGACGCGCAGTGACGATCATCGCTGGCAGCGTGGCGAGGAAACGCATATCGAACGCGCCTGGAGCGATGGTGAGATCCGTCAGGCGCTTGCCATCAACGGTCTTGCGCTTATCGAGCGCCTGGCAGTGGATGGAAAAAGCACGGCGGATGATGCGCCTTTGCCGGAACGTCTGGTGTATATCGCAACGATAGACCGGTTGTGACATCTGTTCATTCCTGCAATCATTTGTGCAGCGGAGGGACCCGTGAGCGACACAGGGACGAAGCGGCGTATCGAACGGTTCGATCCGGCGATTGAGCCGAAATGGCGTGAGTTCTGGGAGCGCGAAGGCATCTTCAAAGCGGGGCGCCGCGCCGGCGCACCACGGCGCTACATCCTCGAAATGTTCCCCTATCCCAGCGGTGACCTCCATATTGGTCACCTGAAGAATTATGTCATTGGCGACGCGCTGACCCGCTACTATGTCATTCGCGGCTACGATGTGTTGCATCCCTTCGGTTGGGACGCCTTTGGCCTGCCGGCGGAAAATGCCGCGATCAAGTATGGCCGCCATCCGCGTGAATGGACCTACAGCAACATCGCCGAATCGAAGAAGTCGCTCGAGATTGCCGGCATCATGTATGATTGGTCGCGTGAAGTAACCACCTGCAACCCCGACTACTACCGCTGGAATCAGTGGCTGTTCCTGCTGCTCTATCGCAAGGGTCTGGCATACCGCGCAAAAGCGACGGTCAACTGGGACCCGGTGGACCAGACGGTGCTGGCAAATGAGCAGGTCGATGCCGAAGGACGCAGCTGGCGGAGTGGCGCGAAGGTCGAGAAACGCGAACTGGAGCAGTGGTTCTTCAGAATCACGGCGTATGCCGAGCGCCTGCTGAACGACCTGGACAAATTGGATCACTGGCCCGAAAACGTCAAGACCATGCAGCGCAACTGGATCGGCAAAAGCGAAGGCGCCGAGGTCACGTTCCTGGCGCTGCCGCCCCATGCTGACCCGCACGCGCCGCCGCCGCCCGACGCCGAGCCGCTTGTCGTCTTCACCACCCGTCCCGACACGCTGTGGGGCGCGACGTTCATGGTGCTGGCGCCGGAGCATCCGCTGGTGGCGAAGTTGACCGCGCCCGAACGCCGTGCCGAGGTCGAAGCATACATTGCCAGCGCGCGTATGGAGAGCGAAATCGAGCGCACCAGCGCCACGCGCGAAAAAACCGGCGTCTTCCTGGGGTCCTACGCGATCAATCCGGTCAATGACGAGCGCATCCCGATCTGGATTGCCGACTATGTGTTGATGGGGTATGGAACCGGCGCGATCATGGCGGTGCCCGCGCACGACCAGCGCGACTTCGAGTTCGCCCGCCAGTTCGGTCTGCCGGTGCGCGTCGTCGTGCAACCGCCGGATGCCACGCTGGATGGCGACACCATGACCGAAGCCTGGCCCGGCGATGGTGTGATGGTCAATTCGGGACCGATCAATGGCATCCCGGCTGGCAAAGGCGAAGGGCAGAGCGTCAAAGCGACCATCGCCTGGCTGGAAGCGAACGGTAAAGGGAAAGGAACCGTCACCTACCGGTTGCGCGACTGGCTGATCAGCCGTCAGCGCTACTGGGGTACGCCCATCCCGATGCTGCACATGCCGGACGGGACGATCAAGCCGCTGCCGGAGGATCAGTTGCCGGTCGTGTTGCCCGAAGTGCAGGATTACCTGCCAAAAGGTAAAAGCCCGCTGGCAGCCGCTGAGGATTGGGTCAACACGATCGATCCAGAGACCGGTCAACCGGCGCGGCGTGATACCGATACCATGGATACGTTCGTCGACTCATCCTGGTACTTTCTGCGCTTCTGCGATGCACAGAACGACCGCGAGATCTTCTCGCGCGAGGCGGCGCGCCGGTGGATGCCGGTCGATCAGTATATTGGCGGCGTCGAGCATGCGATCCTGCACCTGCTTTACTCGCGCTTTATCACCAAGGTGCTGTACGACGAAGGGCTGGTGCCCGACGACGAACCGTTCAGGGCGTTGTTCACTCAGGGCATGGTGCAGCGCCGCGTTCGCACGCCGCTCGAAGTCGTTGCACCGGGGATGGTGCGCTTCCCCGAAGAACTGCGACGCAAACTGGAGTTGCCCGCCGATGCGCAAAGCGTTGATCAGGCGCGCGCGTTGCTGAAAGATCGCGGCTACACTCTGGAAGAGGAGAGCGATGGCAGCGTCACTGCTGTGTCTGGTCCGGTCACCATGTCGAAGAGCGCCGGCAACGGTATTCCGGTGGGTCCGTTCGTGCGGCAGTACGGCTCCGATGTGGCGCGGATCGTCGTGCTGTTCGCAGCGCCGCCAGAAAATAGCATGGAATGGACTGACGAGGGGGTTGCCGGTGCGCAACGCTTCCTGAACCGGATTGTGGCGCTGTTCAGCCCCGATCGGGACGCGATCGTCGCAACGCTGAACTCCAGCAACGGCGCCGCGCCTGAAGGCGAGGAACGCGCGCTGTACCGCAAACTGCACGAGACGATCCGCAAGGTGACGCTCGATACGGAGCAGTTTCGCTTCAATACCGCAATTGCAGCATTGATGGAGTTGTTGAACGAGGCGAGCCGCTACCGTGCCGAGGCAGGCGGAGTGACGCCGGTGTTTGCGCAGACAGCGGCGACGTTTGCGCGGCTGCTGTCGCCCTTTGCGCCGCACCTGGCGGAAGAGTTGCACTCCTGGTGCGGCGGAACCGGCAGCGTCTACGACGCCGGATGGCCCGAATGGGACGAATCGGCGCTGGCGCTCGACGAAGTCGAGATCGTGTTGCAGGTCAACGGCAAACTGCGCGGCAAAATCCTGGCGCCTGCCACTGCCGATGAGCAGCAACTGCGCGAATGGGCGCTGACGAACCCGCGTGTGCTCAGCTTTGTCGGTGACAAAACCGTGCGCAAGGTTGTTGTGGTTCCTGGGAAACTGGTGAATGTGGTAGTGTAGCGTCCATGAGATCGCTTGTTTGAGGTGTCAGATCGCCCTCATCCCCCTTCTCCCGCAGCGTGGGAGCAGGGGAGCGGGGGATGAGGGCAGAAAGGCAGGGTATGCTGGAAGCGATCTTCGCACCGCATTCCATCGCCGTGATCGGCGCATCACCCGATCCATCGAAACTGGGACACCGCATCCTCAAGAACATCCTCGACGCTGGCTATCCCGGTCGCATCTTCCCTATTCACCCGGGCGCGACGCATATCTTGAGCCTTCCAGCATACCCATCGGTCGAGCAGGTTCCCGAACCGGTCGATCTGGCCGTGGTCGTCGTTCCAGCGACGGTTGTGCCGGATGTTGCCGAGGCATGCGGCAAATCCGGCGTCAAGGGTCTGGTCGTCATCAGCGCCGGATTCAAAGAGATCGGACTAGAAGGGCGCGCGCTGGAGATGCGCCTGCTCGAGATCGTGCAACGCTACGGCATGCGCATGATCGGTCCCAATAGCCTGGGCGTCATTGATACCACAACCCGTCTGAATGCCTCATTCGCGGCGCTCTATCCGCATCCCGGGCAGATTGCCTTCATGTCGCAGTCGGGGGCGCTCTGCACCGCAATTCTGGACTGGAGCAAGGCGCAGGGGATTGGCTTCTCGCGTTTCGTCAGCCTGGGAAACAAAGCAGACGTAGACGAGGTGACGCTTCTGGAAGCGTGGGGGTGCGACAAAGCGAACAACCGGGTCATTCTGGCGTACCTGGAAGGGATTGGCAATGGCGATGACTTCGTCGCCGTGGCGCGTCGGGTGACGAAACAGATTCCGGTGATCGCCATCAAGAGTGGCGCGACGCAAGCGGGCGCGCGCGCTGCCTCGTCACACACTGGGGCGCTGGCAGGCGCCGAGCATGCCTACGAAGCGGCATTCGACCAGAGCGGCGTGCTGCGCGCGCGCTCGATGCAGGAATTGTTCGACTTCGCGCTGGCGTTCGCCTATCAGCCGCTTATCTCTGGCAATCGCCTGGCAATCGTCACGAATGCGGGCGGTCCGGGCATCATCGCTACCGACGCTGCCGAACGCGGCGGGTTGCAACTGGCGGAGTTGACGCCGGCGACGACGGAGGTTCTGCGCGCAGCATTGCCGCCGACCGCGAGTGTCTACAATCCAATCGATATCATTGGCGACGCGCGCGCCGATCGCTACCGGGTTGCGCTGCGCGCCGCGCTCGATGATCCGAATGTCGATGCCGTCCTCGTGTTGTTCACGCCGCAGGCGGTCAGCAAACCAGAGGAGATCGCGCAAACGATCGTGGATCTCGCCGACGGAAACGCTAAACCGGTTGTGACCAGTTTTATGGGCGCAGCAACAATTGGGGAAGCGCTGCGCATTCTGAATGACCATCGCATCCCAAATTATGCCTTCCCCGAACGCGCCGTCGCTGCACTGGGGGCGATGGTGGCGCAACGGCGCTGGGTCGAGCGTCCACCGGGTGAGTACGTCCGTTTCGAGGTCGATACCGAACGGGTGCGCGCACTCTTTGCGCGAGTCCGCAGTGAAGGACGAGTCGAGCTTGGCGAACTCGAAGCGCGCGAGGTGATCGAAGCCTACGGGATGCGCCTGCCAAAATCGTTTCTGGCGCAATCGCCGGAGGAAGCAGCGGAAATCGCCAATCGCCTTGGCTTCCCGGTTGTGATGAAGATTTCATCACCCGACATTCTGCACAAAAGCGATATTGGCGGCGTCAAACTCGGCATCAACGACAGCGCAGCCGCGCGTGACGCCTACGAACTGATCGAATACCGCGCCCGCAAATACAGCCGCGAGGCGCGCATTTGGGGGGTGCTGGTGCAGGAGCAGGTGCGCAAAGGGCGCGAGGTGCTGGTCGGGGTCAGCCGCGACCCGCAGTTTGGTCCGCTGATTGCCTTTGGATTGGGCGGCATCTACGTCGAGGCGCTCAAAGACATCGCCTTCCGGCTGGCGCCGGTGTCGCGCCAGGAGGCGGCGGAGCAGGTGCGTGCCATTCGCGCCTTTCCCCTGCTGCGCGGTGTGCGTGGCGAACCGCCAGCCGACATTGCTGCCGCCGAAGAGATTATTCTGCGCATGTCGCAATTGGTGACCGATTTTCCCGAGATTGTCGAGATGGACATCAACCCGTTGGTGGTGTATAACCGCGGCGAAGGGGCCACAGTGCTGGACGCGCGGATCATTCTGCATGGTTGAGCGAGCATCGGAAAACACGCATCAGACAACAGCGCGTGATCATTTTTCGTTCGGCAAGGAGACAGGCGATGGCTACCCTCTACGTTGCATCGACGGAAACGTTTGTCGGGAAGAGCGCGACGTGCGTGGGATTGCTCACGCGCGCGCAACGCGACGGTTTCAGCATCGGCTACATGAAGCCGGTCAGCGTTTCGGTGACCCGCACCGAAACCAGTGTGCACGACGATGATGCAGCGTTCATCCGCGAGCACTTCGCCCTGCCCGATCCGCCGGAACACGTTGCGCCGGTGCTCGTCACGCAAGGGGTAGTCGAACAGATTATGCGCGGGCAGGCAACGACCGACTTCGCACGCCGCCTGCGCGAAGCGTACCTTGCCGTCTCCCGCAACCGCGACCTGCTGGTTGTGGAAGGCGCCAACACCTGGGCTGAAGGGTCGGTCGTCGATCTCTCCGCCGATCAGGTGTCCGACATGTTGGAAGCGCCGGTGCTGCTGGTGACGCTCTATCGGTCGCCGCTGTCGCTCGATGCGATGCTGGCAGTGCAACGCTATCTCGGTGATCGGCTGCTCGGGATTCTGATCAACGAAGTCGAAGCGCCGAAGCTCGATTTTGTGAGGAACCGCGTTGTGCCCTTTTTGGAACAGCGCGGCGTGCCGGTATTTGCGGTGCTGCCGCAGGACCCGCAACTTGCCAGCGTCACCGTCGCCGACCTGTACGAATTCCTGGGAGGGCAGATGATCGGGCGACCGGAGTGGTGCGAGCGCCAGGTGGAACACCTTGTGATCGGCGCCATGGGGAGCGCAGCCGCACTGTCGCACTTCCGCCGCCGCGCCAACAAAGTCGTCATCACCGGCGGTGACCGCGCCGACCTGCAACTGGCTGCGCTCGAAACCTCGACCTCGGCGCTGGTGCTGACCGGCAGCATTCGTCCGCCAGCGACGGTGCTCGACAAAGCCGAGGAACAGCAGGTGCCGGTCATCATCGTCTCAGACGATACCCTGACCACCGTTGAGCGGAGCGAGCGCGTCTTCGGGCATATTCGCTTCAAACAGGCATCGAAGATTGCCCGCTTCACCCAAATGCTCGACGAGTCGTTCGATTTCGACCGTCTGTACGATGAATTGGGATTGGTGCACGGATAAGGGTGGAAGGTACGAACGTTGAACGTAGGAGATTGGCACGTAGGGGCGGGCTGGCGGCAATGGAGTCATTGTAGGGGCGTGCTGGTGGTACGCCCGGCGCCGACGCATCACGACGGAGACATCGTAGGGGCGTGCCGGCGGCACGCAACGGGTTTACAATCGCAGCGCCGTTGCAATGGAATGGCGCCACACAAAAACAAGGAGACATCATGGCAGACACGACGATTGAAGCGATCACCGCGCGCGAAGTGCTCGACTCGCGCGGCAATCCGACGATCGAGGTGGACGTGTATCTGGAGAGCGGCGATATGGGGCGCGCCATCGTGCCGTCTGGCGCATCGACCGGCGCATTCGAGGCGCTGGAACTCCGCGACGGCGACAAGGGACGGTATGGCGGCAAGGGCGTGCTGAAAGCCGTCGAAAACGTGAACACCACGATCGCCGAGGCGCTCGAAGGGGAAGATGCCGCCGATCAGGTGCGCATCGACCGGATGCTGATCGACCTCGACGGTACCGAGAACAAGGGGCGCCTGGGCGCCAATGCCATTCTGGGGGTTTCGCTGGCGTGCGCGAAAGCGGCGGCAGCGGCGCACGGATTGCCGTTGTATCGCTATTTGGGCGGCGTGCATGCACACGTACTCCCCGTTCCCATGATGAACATTCTGAACGGCGGCAAACACGCACAGAACAGCACCGACTTCCAGGAGTTCATGATCATGCCGGTCGGGGCGCCATCGTTCCGCGAGGCGCTGCGCTGGGGCAGCGAAATCTACCAGAGCCTCAAGAAGGTAATCCACGACCGCGGCGGCAGCACCAATGTCGGGGACGAAGGCGGGTTTGCGCCAAGCCTTCCGACCAACGAGGCGGCATTGCAGATCATCGCCGAAGCCGTGGAACGCGCCGGCTATCAACTTGGTGAGCAGGTGATGCTGGCGATGGACCCGGCATGCACCGAACTGTACAAAGACGGCAAATACCATCTGGAACGCGAAGGGCGCTCGCTGACCAGCGCCGAGATGGTCGAATACTGGGCGGACATCGCCACGCGCTACCCGCTGATCTCACTCGAAGACGGGCTGGCAGAGGAAGACTGGGAGGGATGGAAATTGCTGCGCGCGCGGTTGGGAGATCGCATCCAGCTGGTCGGCGACGATTTCCTGGTGACAAATGTGAAGCGTCTGGCGCGCGCCATCTCCGAACAGGCCGCCAATTCGATCCTGATCAAACTCAACCAGATCGGCACACTCACCGAAACACTCGACGCGATCAGCATGGCGAACCGCGCCGGATGGACAGCGGTCGTCTCGCATCGTTCAGGCGAGAGCGAAGACGTGACCATCGCCGATCTCGTGGTAGCGACGAACGCCGGGCAGATCAAGACCGGCGCGCCGGCGCGCACCGATCGAGTGGCGAAGTACAATCAACTGCTGCGCATCGAAGAAGAACTGGACACTGCGGCGCATTACGCCGGCATGGGCGCATTCCGCGTTGCGCGGTGAATCATGGCGGCGCGGGTGCGTCAACACGCCGCACCCGCACGTCCCCTCTCCAACACTCTCCACACGTTGTGTTCCCTTAACCGCAGAAAATCGAGGGTCTCATTTTGCCCACGCGATGGCGGCTGTGTTCTCCTTCAACAGCGGCTGATCGGAAAAGAAGAACAGACGTTCTTTACAACCTGCTGCTCCTGTGATAGTATTGAAAAGGATCGAAATGAGGTCTTTCAAGATCGCAATCAGGGAGACGGAAATCTATGGCTGGATTAAAGCGGGACATTAAGAGCTTATTCTATATCACCCATATCAACAACCTGGAGTCCATCTTTCAGCATGGCATCCTCTCCCATGATCGTGTTGAAGAAATGGGTATTCCGTATACACCGATATATGATGCTCAGATTGTTTCCAATCGTCGTGAGAGATCGACTCCAGATGGCAAAAGTCTTTGGAGATTTGCAAATCTCTACTTTCAACCTCGCAATCCTATGTTATATAGGGTCATCAACGAAATGGATAAGAAAGAGGTGGCTATTATTGGAGTTAGGCCAGAAGTCCTAAGTCATCCGGGCTGCTACATTTCAACAGGAAATGCGGCAAGTTCTCCTTCAGAGATTTTACCTGCAAAGGAAGGGATTAAAGCGATTTTTGAAATGTGGAAAATCATTCATAATGAATGGTGGAATCCAGATGACGGATCGAAACGAAAAATCATGGCTGAATGTCTGGTTCCCGATTTTATTTCTCCTGATATGATACAAACAATATATGTCGTCAGTCATGATGTGGCAGAGGAGGTAAGGAGTCGGATTTTAGGAGCAAGAGTTCCCGTAGTCCCCGAACCCTACATGTTCTTCCAGCCGACCAGGCGAGTATCTGTTACCAGGAACCTGTATTTGGTAGAAGGTGATTTGTTCTTTTCAACAATGCAGACTATAACGATTAGTGTTAACACGGTGGGCATTATGGGTAAAGGTCTGGCATCAAGAGCAAAGTATCAATTTCCCGATGTGTACGTGGTATATCAGGATGCATGCCGTAGCAAGAAACTGCAAATGGGCAAACCTTACCTATATAAGAGGGAGTCTTTCGTTGATGAACAGTTAGCCGACGATCCGGGATCATTAACTAAACCTAACTCAAATAAATGGTTCCTCCTTTTTGCGACTAAGAGAAATTGGCGAGAAAACTCAGATATTGTTGGCATCGAGAATGGATTGAAATGGATCCAGCATAACTACAAATCGGAGGGTATTACGTCCCTGGCAATTCCGGCGTTAGGATGTGGATTAGGTGGATTAGATTGGCGCGATGTTGGTCCACTGATGTGTCAGTATCTTTCAGTGCTGGACATACCGGTAGCTCTATATTTGCCCAGGGAACGCGAAACTTCCGGAGAATTTCTTTCGCGCGACTTTTTGTTGGGCACAAAAGAATGATGTCCGGAACTCCAGATCAACGTCGCCCTGCATCATCTGCCTGACAACGCACGATCCTCCTGAAGCCGCGCGCGAATCTGCAAGCCTGTTTTATCGTCTCACAGACTCGCACTCCTCCATGACTTTGGTACCACCAGAGATACGCCTGTCTGTCAACTGAACAAGGGACACGATGACCTCTTTCGTTAAAAAGAGGTTAGGATTATACTACCGTCCGTAACACAGTTCTATTGCAGACCATACGTCCCGATCTGCGGCCCATCGGTATAGCGCTTCGTGCATCATCAACCGGTTGGCCGCAAATGATTCCTGGTGGAATAATCCTGGTGTGCTCACGGCGAAAGGAGTAGACGATGCCGCCTCTTCCTCACACTGTCCAGCAGCGAGCGCGACGCGCCATGGAACGCATCGAAGCGCTTGGCGGCGGCAGTGCATTACCCGGCGTGCTGACATCTCACGATGCCATCGCCTGCATGGGACGAACCTGGTTCCACGATATGCTCCGCTGCGGACGGTTGCCGGGTGTCCAGGTCGTGCCGCAAGGCGTCTGGCGTTGTGATCGGGATACGTTTGTTGAATGGCTGATGGAGGTGAGCCATGGCTCAACGACAGCGATGGACATCGCTGAGCGATCTCGTGCGACACACGCTACGGCAGCAAGAGTGGCTGTCGCTGCGCGAAGCAGCAGAACTCTACCGCGTCACCGACGAAACGATGCTGGCGTGGATTCGCGCGGGCGCGTTTCCGTCCAGGACGAGCGACGGGCGGACGTGGGTGGCGCGCGCGGAACTCGAAGCGGCATTGCGTCGAAAGCCGGGTGATCAGTATGATGCCTTCTGATTGTCGCGACTCGTTGATTGATGCCCTGATGCGTGCGCTTGATGCGGCGCATTCAGTAACGACCGGCTGCGCCGCCGATGGCG
>CALGYB010000045.1 GCA_937935075.1 uncultured Roseiflexus sp.
GTAAGGGCACACAATGATAACACCTGATTTGGAACACGATAACCCGAACGCCATCGAAGCGCGTAATATGAGTGTCTACTACGGCTCGTTTCGCGCGGTGAAGGATGTCAGTCTGGCGATCGAGAAGAACCGAATCACGGCGCTTATCGGGCCTTCTGGCTGCGGCAAGAGCACCGTGTTGCGCTCGTTCAATCGCATGAATGATCTGGTGCCGTCGGCGCGGGTTGAGGGCCAGGTTCTCTTCCACGGTGAGAATATCTACGCGCCGGGGGTTGATCCGGTGAATGTCCGCCGCCGGATCGGTATGGTGTTCCAGAAGCCCAATCCCTTTCCCAAGAGCATCTACGAGAACGTGGCCTACGGTCCGCGTATCAATGGCTGGAAGCTGTCCAAGCGCCAGATGGACGAACTGGTGGAGCGTTCGCTGCGCGGCGCAGCATTGTGGGAAGAGGTGAAGGACAAGATCAACCAGAATGGTCTGTCGCTTTCCGGCGGTCAGCAGCAGCGTCTCTGCATCGCTCGCGCGCTCGCCGTCGAACCAGAGGTGATTCTGATGGACGAGCCGTGCTCGGCGCTCGACCCGATTTCGACCCTCAAGATTGAAGAGTTGATGCTCGAATTGCGGCGCAACTACACGATCATCATCGTGACTCACAACATGCAGCAGGCGAGCCGTGTGTCGGACTATACCGCCTTCTTCCTGATGGACTCCGACCGCGCCGGTCAGCTGGTCGAATATGGTCCGACTGAGCAAATCTTCACCTCACCACACGACAAACGCACCGAAGATTACATCAGCGGACGCTTCGGGTAAGCAATGGGCGCACTGCACAGCATGGCGCGCGACCACGAATATTTGCGCCATACCCTCGATGCAATGGCGCATCGGGTGCAAAGCGCATTGCATGATAGTCTTCAGGCGCTGCGGCGCTCCGACACTATTGGCGCCGATCAGATTATCCACGACGACCCCGACATCAATGCGCTGCAGCAGGATATCGAAGACCTCGTCGCGCGCTTCATCACTCAGTGGCAACCGGTCCTGCGCGACCTGCGGCGCGTTCTGGCGATATTCGCCGTCTCCGGCGAACTCGAGCGCATCGGCGACTATGCCAAACAGGTGGCGGCGCACGTGCATCGCGCCAGAAGTGAACAGCATCCCCTGATGATGACGGCGGATCTGCTGGAGTTAGGCGCAGCGACTGAGCGCATTCTTTCCGCGAGTCTTACCGCATTTCTCGCCGAAGATGCCGCAGCGGCGCGAGCGATCGCCACGCTCGATGACCAAATCGATGCGCGCCGGCATGAGATCATTGCCGCCACTCGTCAGGCAGCGCTGAATGATGCTTCCCTCTTCGATGCAGCCGTCGCCTCTATCGAAATCGCCCGCGCCCTCGAACGGGTCGCCGACCGCGCGACGAATATCGCCGAGCGGGCGATTTACCTCGCCACGGCAACGCACGAGTTGCTGAACGAATAGCGGCGTCACCCGCGCCGTGGTCCAGCAGCGAACGTTCTCGCCCATCGCGCCTGAAACCAGACGACATCTGGGCTTGTGAAACTCGCCCCATCTCGAAGAGCCTGCATAGGAAAATCGTACACGACCATCCGCGCGATGCGCTGCGTCGCCTTCTAATACTAACTTGCGGTCAGTCGGACGAGATGTTCGCGCGTTCGTTGTGCCAGGCGCAACGGTCAACGCGCAGCTGCAGCCATGTCGTGGACGCAGACTGAGCCTTAGCATCAGCAGCCCCAGCGGGGCTTTCACATGCTTAGCGAGGGCTTTAGCCCGTATCGCCCCGGCAGTAGGGGACAAATGACCGCGCATTGGTATTCGATCTTAGGGTCCCTATTCGGAAAAGCTCGTTGGGCAGGCGAAGGCAATGCCTTCGCCTGCCCGTTGCACTTCGGTCGGCGATTTTTCGAACATGTTCTTACTTCACTCGCCTTGCCGAGGATATCTGTGTCGGATCAACAGGCGTGAGCGGCGTCAACGACAACACCTGCACGGTGAAGCGGCGTCGCGCCGGTTGACATACGGGCAGGTTGCGTTCCTCCCAGAGATATTCCCAGAAATCGCGCGCCGTGGGATGGAAGCGCACCTCCGAGCGCGCCAGAATGGTGGCGGGGAACCCGTACTCGGCATCATACTCGATGCGGCGCAGGGTGAACACGCGGTGGCACGGGCAGTCGTGCGGCGACGGCGTACAGCGTGATGCCGGAATATTCTCGATATCACGGGCGAGCGCAAACAACTCATCCACGGTCATTGGTTCGACCCACAGCGTATCGCAGGTATTCTCAATCACGCGGCGCACCCATACGCCACGAACCTCGAGGCGCTGGACGCACACATTCCCCAGCGCCTCAATCCGCACCACAAGGTAATACGAGTCGAGCGCCTGCGCATTCCAACGCGCGCGCGCTTCCACCCACTGCGAGCCGCGCGGTCGATCGACCGACGCCAGCCCCATCAACTGGAGACTCAGTACGCACGCCAGTACGACGCACAGCGCCATGCTTATTCGGGTGAGACGGGCAAGAGAACGCATATGCCGCACTATCGCGCAATCTCACGCGCAATGACCAGGCGCTGGATTTCGCTGGTGCCTTCGTAAATCTCGGTAATTTTGGCATCGCGGAAGTAGCGCTCAACCGGATACTCCTTCGAGTAGCCGTTGGAGCCAAACACCTGCACCGCTTTGGTCGCCGTCCACATGGCAGTTTCGGCAGCGTACAGTTTCGCCATCGACGCCGCGCTGACAAAATCGAGGTGGTGATCCTTGCGCCAAGCGGCTTCATAGGTCAGCAGGCGCGCCGCCTTGATGCGAGTCGCCATATCCGCCAGGGTAAACCCGATCGCCTGATTTTCGATGATCGGCTTGCCGAACTGTTCGCGGATTTTGGCGTATTCGAGCGCCGCTTCATACGCCCCTTGCGCAATGCCGACCGCCTGCGCCGCAATGCCGATCCGTCCGGCGTTCAGAATCGTCATGGCAATTTTGAACCCCTGACCTTCTTCGCCGAGTCGTCGCCACACAGGCAGGCGATAATTGTCATATGCCATCTGACACGAGTGCGCGCTGCGGATGCCCAGTTTGTGCTCGACCTTGACGATGCTGCACCCTGGATCGCGCGGATCGACCAGGAATGCCGTGATGCCGCGATGCCCCCTCGCCGGATCGGTCATCGCCATCAGAATGATCACGTCGGCATAATCGCCATTCGTCACCCAGTTTTTGATGCCATTGATGACATAATAGTCGCCATCGCGCACCGCCGTCGTTTTCTGCGCCGCAGCATCCGAACCCGCCCCTGGCTCAGAAAGCGAAAACGCGCCGAGCATGCGCCCTTCGGCGAGCGGCGTCAGCAATTCGCGCTTCTGTTCTTCCGTACCAAATGTTTCGATGCCATAACACACAAGTGAGTTGTTGACCGATGCAATCACGCCAAGCGAGGCGTCCACCCGCGACAGTTCTTCGATCACAATCGCATACGAAATATAATCAAGCCCGGCGCCGCCATACTGTTCGCTGACCGCCACGCCCATCAAGCCGAGTTGCCCCATTTTCTTGACCAGCTCAACCGGAAACTCCATCGCCTCGTCGCGCGCCGCTGCCGTGGGGCGCACCTCCTGCTCAGCAAATGCGCGCACCGTCTGGCGCAACATCTCATGCTGCTCACTGAGCGCGAAATCCATACCCGTGCCTCCTTTGTGTGACGTACCGCGTCGTGTATTCATCATACCACATCGCGCACACCAGTTTGAATTTGTACAAAATATACAATAAAGATGGGGGTTTTCTTGTTGAAAATAACCATACCGTATGCTATACTCAAAACAACGAAACCGCAGCGATGCGGAAGACGATCAGGAGCGGCGACGCAGGCGACGCCCTCCGAGTAATGGGGTAAAGCAAGCGAGGAGGATGCCATGAACAAGAACTACGAAGAGCAGACGGTCAAAGAAGTTGCCGAGCGGGTACCCGAGGCGCGCCATGTTCTGCGCTCATACCACATCAGCGCATCGAACGCGATGCCGCTGGATATTGCTGCAGCGGAAGCATCCGTCACGCCAGACGAACTGCTGGCGGTGGTCGAATACAAGGCGCGCCGCCGGGCGCGGCAGGCGCCAGCGATCCGCGAGTACGCGCTGGAAGAGGAACTGGTGGCCTGATAGGATTGGACATGATCGGAACAACGCCGCACTTTTCAGTGCGGCGTTGTTTGTTTTACAGATTCGTTCCGTTGCACGCAACGGAACTGCTGCACGTTCAATCCTTATCCGAATCGCCCTGTCACATAATCTTTGGTGCGCTGATCTTTTGGATTGGTAAAAAGTTCAGCGGTTGGACTGAACTCAATCAGTTCGCCCGCACGCGTTGCACTATCCATAAGCATGAAGGCGGTCATATCCGAAACACGCATGGCCTGCTGCATATTGTGCGTCACGATGACAATCGTAAAGTTAGCGCGCAGCTTGTGAATGAGGTCTTCGATCTTCATGGTCGCAATCGGATCGAGCGCCGAGCACGGTTCGTCCATCAGCACCACTTCCGGATCCACCGCAATGGCGCGCGCAATGCAGAGGCGCTGCTGCTGCCCGCCGGAGAGCGCTGTACCAGACGCCTTATGCAAACGATCCTTCACTTCGTCCCACAGTGCAGCTCGATTGAGCGCCAGTTCGACTTTCTCGTCGATTACGCGCCGGTCGCGCACGCCCTGCACGCGCAAGCCATAGGCAACATTCTCGTAGATCGATTTGACAAACGGATTGGGACGCTGAAAGACCATGCCGACCCGTCGGCGCAGCTTGACCGGATCAATCTCGCCGTAGATATTGGCGCCGCCGAGCAACAACTGTCCTTCGCCACGTGCGCCAGGCGTGCGATCATGCATCCGGTTGATCGCCCGAAGAAACGTTGATTTTCCGCATCCCGACGGACCGATGATCGCAGTCACGCGGTTTTGCGGAATGCGAATATTGATATTCCTGAGCGCCTGAAACGTCCCATAGTAGAAGTTGAAACCAATCGCCTCAATTTTCGCTTCAGTTGCCGTCTGCGCTACGCGCTCCCCAGCAGGTGAAACTGTTTCGGCGAATCCGTTCAACAATCGTGATGATCCCTGGGTTGTTTCTTCCATGCGCTCCTCTACAGATGTAGATACGATCATCCCACTTGCCCGCTGATATAATCCTCGGTGCGCGGATCGTCGGGTTGGGCAAAGATCTTTGCTGTTGGATTATACTCCACCAGTACGCCGGTTGGTGCGCCATCATCGGTATCGACCATAAAGACAGCGGTATTATCGGAAATACGTGCCGCCTGCTGCATGTTGTGCGTTACGATCACGATCGTGTACTGTTTGCGCAGATCGAGGAGCAATTCTTCAATCTTCAACATCGAAATGGGATCGAGCGCTGAGCAAGGCTCATCGAACAGAATAACCTCCGGCTCTACCGCAATTGTGCGTGCGATGCTCAAACGCTGCTGTTGCCCGCCGGAAAGCGCCGTACCCGCCTGGTTCAACTTATCCTTCACTTCGTCCCATAAGACCGCTGCACGCAGACTGGCCTCGACGCGCTCCTCCAGCACCCGTTTATTATTGATGCCTGCCAGCCGCAAACCGATAGCGACATTCTCGAAAATCGAACGGGTGCGCAGCGCAATCGGCTGCTGGAACACCATGCCGATTTTTCGCCTAACCAGCATCGGATCGACGTCGGAAGCATAGATGTTTTCACCATTAAGCAGCACCTGACCCTCGACGCGCGCCCCGAGAATCGTTTCGTGCATACGATTGATGCAACGCAGCACCGTGCTCTTTCCGCACCCGGATGGTCCAATAATCGCTGTGATCTTGTTCGGGGCGATCGTCATGTTGACGGACCGGACAGCCAGCCGCTTTCCATAATAGGGCTTAAGATTGCGGATCTCAACTGTCGCCCCGGTCGACAGTGAAGTTATTGTCATAGAAACCGAGGTCTCCTATACGTTTATAGTCGGGGTGGTTCAATGCGTTCGCAACCGATTCCGGGTAGCAATGCGCACCAGGATATTGACGAGCAACACCAGCATCATCAGCACGAACGCGCTGCCCCAGGCGAGCGTATTTTCGCTGGGAAACGGCGACTCGGTGTACCGATAGGTGACGAGTGGCAATGCAGCGATTGGCTGCAGCAGACCGGTCACCAGAACATTGCTGCCCAGCACTGTCAGGATCAGGGGCGCGGTTTCGCCCGCACCGCGGGCGAAAGCGAGCATAACGCCGGTGACGATGCCGGAGAGCGCCGTTGGAATAACAACCGTGAATGTCGAGTACCAGGTTGTCGCGCCCATCGCCAGCGCTGCTTCGCGGGTCGCCTCCGGCACGAGTTTCAGCACTTCCTCCGTTGTGCGCGTAATGGTCGGCACCATCAGGAAGGTGAGAGCAATAGCGCCGGCGATGCCGCTAAAACCGTATGGTTGACCGGTGTTGGGGTTAGTAGCATTCACAACCAGGATATACGCAGTAACGCCGACGATAATGGATGGCGCTCCGGAGAGCACATCACAGGCAAAGCGCACAACTATCGCAACAGAATTGTCGGGAAACTCCGACAGAAACACGCCCGCAAGAATCCCGATTGGCATAGCAATAAGGACTGCCAGCGATGTGACCAGCAGAGTTCCAACAATTGCGTGGAAGACGCCGCCGCGCGCCGGCGCTTCCAGAATATTGGCGCCCTTCTCATCGCCAGCTTCAGCGCCGATCAGAGCTTCGGGATCGAGGTTGGCAAAAGGATCATTGGGGTCAAACGGGGCATCGCCTGTTGGCGCAGCGCCGATCATGTCCATCGTCGTCACTGTCATGGGCGGCTGATAGACATCGGTGAAAAACTCCCAGTTTAACGCGCTGCCGCCAACAACGACTACATACCCGACAATCAAAACCAATGGCACGATGGCGCATGCTGTGGCAAACAGCACAAGTCCGCGCATGATCGCATCTGTCACTTTACGGCGCTGGTAGTTTGGCATTTGGCTCGATTTCAGGCTCATGCGCGCACACTCCCCACTGGACCACGATTGACAAACCAGATCAGCAAACGAGCGATCAGATTCAACAGGAGCGTAATCACGAAGAGTGTCAGAGCAATCAGCACCAGAGCACTTTCGTGCAGCAAACTCTGTGCATTGATCAGTTCACTGGCAATGAGCGCCGCCGCTGTTGTGGCCGGTTCGAGCAGCGACCCAGGCACCTGCGGCCGGTTGCCGACCAGCATCGTGGCCGCCATGGTTTCGCCGAGAGCGCGCCCCAGTCCCAGCATCACGCCGCCGACAATGCCAGCTCGCGCGTAGGGGACGACCGCCAGCCAGATCACTTCCCATTTCGTGGCGCCAAGCGCCAGCAGCACCTCACGCTGCGTGTTGGGAACCAGGGTCAGCACGTCGCGCGTAATCGCTGCAATGGTCGGCAGAATCATAATCGCCAGAATGATGCCGGCGATGAGCAAGCCGCGACCGGCAGCGACCTGACTACTCGAAAGCCAGGGGATGATCTCTCGCATGCTTTCTGAGAGGGGCATTGCGACATGTTGCGTAAAGAACGGCGCAAAAACCATCACGCCCCACACGCCGTAGATGACGCTTGGAATTGCCGCCAGTAATTCGACCATGAACGACAGCGGGGTACGCAGTGATAGCGGGCAGAGTTCAGCCAGGAAAATGCCGATGCCAACCGCAATGGGAGCGGCGAGGATCAACGCAATGAGTGAGGAGATCAGCGTTCCGACAATTGCCGGTACAGCGCCGAAACTCTCAGGTGAAACCTCAGTTTCAACAGGATTCCATTCAGATGAGGCAAAAAATCCAATGCCAAACCTTTCTCGCGCAAGCGCCGAGTCATTCCATGTCACCCACCCAATGGCGACCACGAGCGCAATAACCGCCAGAGCGAAAAAGAGCGTGACCGCCCAGAAAATGCTATCGCCGTGCTGTGTGCGCTGCGCGAGTCGTTCTCGGAAATTGGTTGTCGTTTGCGCTTTCGCTCCTGCCATAAGGCTTCTTCTCTCCTTGCCCAAAAATATCCGTAAGGTGTGATTGGCGCTATTGAAGGCTTCTCCCCTCGCTTCGTCGAAGCGAGGGGAGCAAAGAAGACCTGCTTTGATCGTCAGTTCATGTCAGTACGGATCGGCGCAACCAGCGCCAGACCTCATTTAGCGCGGCGGTTCAGTGAAGACCTGCTGGCCGCCCACACGGACCTTGTTCAACTGCCGCATTGCCTTGATGCGCAATTCCGTCGGCAACTGAACGTACCCCAGGCGAATAGCAGCGCCCTGACCCTCAGTCAGCGCCCAGTAGAGGAAATCGGTGAGCGCCTGCGCCTTTGGAACATCGGTATACGTCTGCTCATGGATCAGGATCCAGGTGAGACCAGCGATCGGGTAGGAGTTTGGACCGTCCGGATTGGTAATCGAATAGCGCAGGTCGTCCGGGATCGGTACGCCAGCCGCAGCTGCCGACACTGTCTCCGGCGTAGGCAGCACATAGTTGCCGGACCGGTTCTTCACTGCTGGAACGGGCAACCGGTTGCCAATAGCGAATGCCTGTTCGACATAGCCTATCGCGCCTTCGGTGCGAACCACTGTTCCTGCAACGCCAGCGTTACCCGGAGCGCCGATTCCAACAGGCCAGCGAACGGTCGTACCAGCGCCAATGGTTGTGCGCCAGCGCTCGTTCACCTTTGACAAATAATCCGTCCAGATCGAGGTGGTGCCGGAGCTATCTGAGCGATAGACGACCGTAATCGGCAAGTCCGGCAGAGCGACGCCGGGATTATCAGCCGCAATGCGCGGATCATTCCAGCGGGTAATCTCACCCAGATAAATGCCCGCCAGCGAGTCCGGCGAGAAGCGCAACACAGTGCCGGCAGGCAAGCCCGGCAGGTTGTAGGTCGGCACAACGGCGCCGATCACCATTGGCACATGCAGCGTATCCGGCGCATCTGTACGAATGCGCTCATCAGGAATCACCGAGTCCGTTCCGCCAAAGTCGGTCAGATAGCGGATAAAGTCGCGCTGCCCTTGACCGGAACCGACGGCCTGGTAACTGATCGTAACGCCTGGAACGATATTCTTGTACACGCTGATCCATGCCTGATAGAGCGGATTAGGGAAGGTCGCCCCCGATCCCTGCAACGAAACGCCGCTAATCTGGCGCGGCGCCCAGGCGCGTGGAGCGGTAGGGACTAGCGTTGGCGTGGCAGCCTGCGGGCGGGGCGTCGGAGTGCGACGCGGGCGCGGCGTCGGAGTGGATCGCGGGCGCGGCGTCGGGGTGGCTTGCGAACGCTGAGTCGGCGTAGCCTGCGGACGCGGGGTGGCGGTTGGCTGCGTCTGAGCCTGTGTCGGCGTAGCAACTGCAACTGCTGATGCTACGATTATTAGCGCCACCAGAACGGAAACTACTCGGATAACCTGCTGCCGCATACCTTGATCTCCTATTATGTCTACGCAATCTCCCCGTTCAGATACACGCTGTTCCATGTCTGTACGTGACAGACAATGCTCTATGCAAGCACACGTCGGGAGTCTCAGAATAATCTGCTACACACGAGTGAATGGTACGACTTGCTGCGACAACTCGCGGCACAAGCCGAACCAGTAGAGCGAACAATCAGATGGTGCACAATCATGCCTGTGTTGACCGTCTTGCGGCTGACGTTGGCTGCGACAGGCTCAGCCAACATCAGCCGCTCCACGTCCGTGATGGTCGAGTGTCATTGCGAAGCAATCCTCGGCTAACCGAAGATTGCATTAGCCATCACCACACTTCACCGTGCTGCGCTTGCGACGAGGTGCTTGCGACAAGCGCTCCACCGGTTGCAAACGGCAGTGAATAGCGCCTGGATAGACTCCAGGATACGGCTGCATAGGGCATGTTGCATGCATCTAAACGCGCTTTTATAATATCGCGCCCACATTAATACTATGATATCGAATTCTCAAGATTTCGTTAAGGTCTGATTATAGGAACCGAAGCGAAAATCTGTGCCGGATGTAACAACATTTGGTACAATATAGTCATCAAATTATGCGCAACTCCGCCTCAACGTCGAGGCGTTTGGGAGTTGTCGGCGGGTGATTGCACCGCGCCGTTCGGCTCACGGCCGGCTTCGGCTCAACTGATGAGTATGCCGGTCGGGTCAATGAAGAAAGAGCACTGCCATGACGAAGAACACCCTGACCATTACCGACAACCGCACCGGGAAGACCTACGAGATCCCCATCGAGCACGGCGCCATCCGCGCCACCGACCTGCGTCAGATCAAGACCGACCCGGACGATTTTGGCTTGATGTCCTACGACCCGGCATTTATGAACACTGCGTCATGCATCAGCCGGATCACGTACATCGACGGCGACAAGGGCATTCTGGAGTACCGCGGCTATCCCATCGAGCAGCTCGCCGAACAGAGTTCCTACCTGGAAGTCGCGTATCTGTTGCTGTACGGCGAGTTGCCGTCAAAAGAGCGCCTGGAGTGGTGGGAGTATCGTATCAGCCGCCACCTGTTCCTCCACAACAGCCTGGTCGAACTGATCCAGGCATTTCGCTACGACGCGCACCCGATGGGCATTCTGATCAGCTCGGTCGCTGCAATGTCCACCCTCTATCCAGAAGCGAAAAATATCCAGGACCCGGTCGTTCGTGAGAAGCAGATCTGGCGCATTATCGGGCAGATCCCGACCATCGCCGCTTTTGCCTACCGCCACCGCATCGGGCGGCCCTTCAACCTGCCCGACAGCTCGCTCAGCTACACCGCCAACCTGCTTTACATGATGGACTACATGAACCAGCGCGATTATGAGGTCAATCCGGTGCTGGCGAAGGCGCTCGATGTGCTCTTCATTCTCCACGCCGACCACGAGCAGAACTGTTCGACCTCGGTGATGCGCAGCGTTGGTTCGAGCCACGCCGATCCCTACAGCGCCCTCTCGGCGGCGGCAGCGGCGCTGTACGGTCCGCTGCACGGCGGCGCAAACGAGGCGGTGCTGCGCATGCTCCAGCAGATCGGGCATCCAAAGAATGTGCCAGGGTTCGTCGAGCGGGTGAAGAAGGGCGAGATGCGCCTGATGGGGTTTGGGCATCGCGTGTACAAGAACTACGACCCGCGCGCCAAGATTATTCGCCGGATCGCACACGAGGTGTTTGCCGCAACGACGGCGAATCCGCTCCTCGATGTCGCCATGGAACTCGAGCGCGTGGCGCTGGAGGACGAGTACTTCATCTCGCGCAAGTTGTACCCGAATGTGGACTTCTACAGCGGCTTGATCTATCAGGCGCTACGCTTCCCAATGGAGTACTTCCCGTTCCTGTTCGCCATTCCGCGCGCTTCGGGGTGGCTGGCGCAGTGGCTCGAAATGCTCGACGATCCAGAGCAGAAGATTACGCGCCCGCGCCAGATTTATCTTGGACACGAGCGGCGCGATTATGTGCCGGTCGATCAGCGGTAGGAGCGAAGAGCCTTGCCGAATAACGGGTGAGGCGGTGTCATTGCGAGCGAAGCGAAGCCATCTCCCCACGTCATAAGAAGACCACGTCGGTCACTGCGACACCCGCGCTTCGCTCGCAGCCGGCTCCCCGCAACTATCTCGCTGTGCGACATAGATTGCTGCGATGCTACGAGACTGAATAAATCGCCTTCCACGTTCAGCCTGGCGCTGTGTGGTACAATACATAGGAGACATAGCGGGAAACAGGCATATGGCTGAGAAATTGACAGACTCATCGCTCATTGTTCGCACTGAGCGTGGTCTTTCCCTGGCAGGGACACGTATTACCCTCTACGATATCATGGAGTACCTCGAGGCTGGCTGGCCGCCTCGCCTCATTCAGCATTGGCTCAATCTGACCGAGCAGCAGATTGCTGATGCGCTGGCATACATCACCGCACATCGCGATACAGTTGAGGCTGAGTATCAACTGGTCTTGGAACATGCTGAAGCAAACCGACACTACTGGGAAGAACGAAACCGCGAACGATTTGAGCAAATTGCGAAGCTGCCCCCCAAACCAGGCTATGAAGCCGTGTATGCCAGGCTCCAGGCGCGAAGAGCCGCGCGTGGCACGCAATGATTCTGGTGCTCGCGGATCACAATATCGAGGGGCAGGCGCTCCTCCTCTGGAGCGCCCTGGCGATAAGCGGCCGGCTCGATTTCGACCTCGTGCGCCTGATGACCTTCGCGGATACTGGACTTCCGTTTGCAAGCACCGACCGTGCGGTATGGCGCTTCGTCCAGGAGCAGGGCATGCTCTTGCTCACGGGGAATCGCAATATGGACGGCGCAGACTCGCTCGAACAAACCATCCGCGAGGAAAACCACCCGGCAGCATTACCGGTTATCACGATCGCACGTCCTGACCGCATAATTGAACGAAGTTATCGTGAAGTCTGTGCTGATCGTCTGATTGAAATCGGGATGTATCTCGATAACTACCGTGGTGTCGGCCGCATCTATATTCCGTAACGCCCCGTCGTTGCAGTTCTTCCGTCAACTCACGACTATTCCAATAAGAGTCAGGGTGCGCCCAGGCGCGCGCGCAACGCCTCGCGCGCCTGCTGGAGCGTCGGGTCGAGTTGCAGGTTGTCGAGACGCTGAAGATCCGCCTGCGCGGCGGTCGTGTTCCCCTGCTCTGCATAGGCCGTAGCACGGGCAATCAGCGCTTCAGGGTACGCCGGCTGGAGCAACAGCGCCTGCCCGAAATCGGCGATGGCGCTGCGGGTATCGCCCTGCGCGCGGCGGATCAACCCACGCACATAGTAGGCGTTGGCGGCGCGTGGACTCAGGCGCAGCGCGGCGTCGAGATCGGCAAGGGCTGCGTTTAGATCGCCGCCGGCATAGTGCAGCAGCGCGCGTTCGTAGAGCGCATCAACGTGCTGCGGTCGGGCGCGGAGCGCAGCGTCGAACGCCTCACGCGCCGCCGTTCGGTCTCCCAACCGCGCCAGAATCACCCCCTGTCGGTATCGGTAAGGCGCTTCCGCTTCCGGGATCAGTTGCGCAAGGCTGCCATAGTCGTCTGCGAGTTGCTGGAGAAGGGTTTCGTCCGGCGTACTGGCGGTGAGTTGCTCCAAAAGCCGCACCCGGTTCTCGTAGGCGCGACGGTAGGCGGGGTCGAGACGAATGGCCAGGGCATAATCGCGCAGCGCAGCGTCATACTCCTTCAGCATCGCATACGCCAGACCACGGTTGTGAAAGGCGCGCGACATCGAGGGGTCGAGCGCAAGCGCGCGATCATAGTCGGCGATGGCTTCGGTGTAGTTCTGCTGATCGAACCAGATATTCCCGCGATCATAGTAGGCTTTGGCGCGTTCCAGCAGATCATCGCCCGCTTCGGCAGTCGCCACGATTGCGTTGTACCGGTCGATAACTGCGGTCGGCGTGCGCGGCGCGCGCGGTTCGACCAGCGGCTCGGTGCATGCCGCCAGGATGATGAGTGGCGCAATCAGCGCCAGTCCCTGCCATCGTTGCTCAATGGCGCCACGTTTCATGGCGTCACCTCCAGCGCCGCCGCCAGCACCTCGCGCGCAACCGGCAATGCGGAACGGCTCCCTTCTCCGCCGTATTCCACAATCACGGCGATTGCATAGCGCGGTTGTTCCACCGGCGCAACCGCAACGATCCAGGAGTGCGGCACACCGCGCGGCGTCTCGGCGGTGCCGGTCTTTGCGCCAATGTTGATCCCTGGCAGTGCAATCGGCTGCGCATACCCGATCTCGACCGATGTGCGCATGATGTCGAGCATGCGCCGCGAGGTCTCCGGCGATACCACCTGCCGCAACGTCTCCGGTTGCGCCCGATAGATGACACGCTCACCGGCGCGCGCTTCGGCAACCAGGTAGGGACGCATCAGGCGCCCTTCGTTGGCGACCGACGCCGCCATCTGCGCCATGTCGAGCGGCGTGACCAGCGCCTGCCCCTGCCCGAATGCGGTATCCGCCAGCGCCGCAGGACGCTGGAGGAAAGACGCTTCATTGGCAATCGTGCCGACTTCTGCCGGAATGTCGCGCAGATCAGGCGGTCCTGCGCGGGTGTCGGTCATCTGCAACCCGAAGCGGCGCGCGTACTCAAGAAAGCGGTCGGCGCCCAGCGATAAACCAATTTGCGCAAATGCGGTATTGCACGAGAAGGCATAGACGCGCACCAGGTCCGAGGGGTCGCCGGTGCGACGGAACAGATTATCGACCGCGTTGCGCACCGGTGGCGCGCCGGCTTCGGTTGGCAGCAGGTTCGGGCAGGTGACGGTCGCTGAAGGGTCTGCCAGCACCCCGCTATCGAGTGCAGCGGCGGCAGTCAGCGTTTTGATCACCGATCCGGGCGGGTAGCGCCCCTGCGTGGCACGGTTGAGCAGCGGCGCGTCGCTGCGTGCGTTCAGTTCCGCCCACGCCGCCTGCACCCGGTCCACGTCCGCCTGCGTCGCCGGTTCCGGCAACACCAGTTGATTGGGATCGAAGCGCGGGTAGGTGACCATCGCCAGGATTGCGCCGGTCGGCACATCGAGGAGCACCACCGCTCCCGCGCGCTCGCCGAGCGCCTGTTGCGCCGCTGCTTGCAGACGACTGTCCAGCGTGAGGGTCAGATCGGCGGGAACCTGTTCGACCGCCGATCCTAACAGGCGCGCTTCGAGAATGGTCGTCGGCGACAGGGTCGCCACGCCGGAGAGTTGGGCATCGAAGCGCGCTTCCAGTCCAGTGGTTCCGTAGAGGCGGCTCTGAAACCCGATCAGATGTCCGAGCGCAGGGTTGGGATAGGTGCGCCGGCCATCGACCGTTTCAGCCAGCACGACGCCGTTGCGGTCCACGATGCGCCCGCGTGTGCCGACGTTGATGACAACGGGATAGGTGCGCGCGCTGCCAAGCGACGTTCGTTCGGCGGGATCGGTTTCGGGGAAGATCGGCTGCGGTTGTTCGACGGCGACCGGTTGCGCCAGCGATGCCACGGCGCGCAGCGTCGCCTCTGATTGCGTCACCTGGTTGCGCGCCAGTTGCAGACCAATGGCAGCAAACCCGAGGGTCGCCACGAGCATCAACCCGCGCACGCTGTGATCGGCCGTTGTTCCATGCTGACCGATCAGACGCCGCGCTGGGAGTGAGAGCAGCCAGAGACCGGCGAGCAGGTGCAATCGCCACTGGGTAACGCTGGCAATCATCAACCCGCTGCTCAGGATGAGTATGCCGAGCGCGCCGGCAAACCAGGCGATCCGGGTGCGAAACCGATCAGGCATATGGTTTTCCTCAAGACCTTTGAGGTCGCGGCGCGCTTCATCCCAGGCGGCGCAACCCCTGCCCGCCCGCGTCGCGCCCCCGGCGCAACGCCGTTTATGGCGCAGACCTCAAAGGTCGGCGACGTTTCCACCTTCAACATTCGACGCTCACAGCGTTCGCGGCGGTTTCCGCGACGCCGAAATCCGCAGCAGCAACCCGACCATTGCGAAGTTGATCAACGTTGACGAGCCGCCATAACTGATGAACGGCAGAGTAATTCCGGTCAGCGGAATGAGATGCGTCGTCCCCGCCATAATGATGAACGCCTGCGCCGCAATCGCGGTCGTCAGACCGACGGCGAGCAACTGCTGGAATCCGTCGCGCGCGCGTATGGCGATCAGATACCCCTTGAGCGCAAACAGCGCGTAGCACGCTGTCAGCGCCAGTGTGCCCGCCAGACCCAATTCCTCGCCGATTGCGACGAAGACAAAATCGGTATGGCTTTCGGGCACCGTCGTAGGATCGCCGGCGCCGATGCCGGCGCCCGCCCATCCGCCGGCCGCCAGCGCGTGCAATGCCCGCACCATCTGAAAGCCGATGCCGAATGGATCGGACCACGGATCGAGCCAGGCATTCAGGCGCACCCGCACGTGACCGAAGAGCGGGTAGAGCGCCGCTGCACCTAGCGCGAATGCGAATAACCCGGCGGCGGCATAGCGCGCCCGACCGCTGACGACGTACAGCATCGCCAGGAAGATGACAAAGAAAAGCAACGCAGCGCCAAGGTCTTTCTGCACGATAATCAACCCGATCGTCGCCCCCCACATAATCACGATTGGCGCCAGGTATGGCAGCGGCGGCAGTTTCAGCGGACCGAGCCAGTAGACGCCGCGCCCGATCAAGGCACGGTGGTCATCGAGGTAGGTGGCCAGGTAGATCACCAGCAACACCTTCAGCATTTCCACCGGCTGAAGTTGAAAGAACCCCAGGCTAAGCCAGAGGCGCGCCCCGTTGCGCTCGACGCCGAACACCGCCGTGGCGCCGACCAGCGCCAGCCCCAGGAGCAGCCAGGTGTAGCGGTAGTGTTTGAGCCATTGCAGACGCCATGGGACGAAACTCACCAGCGCGAGGAGGACGGCGCCGCCAAAGATCCAGATCACCTGTTTGAGCGCAATCCCGCCGTACACCTCGCCGTAGCGCTGCACGAGATCCGGTTCGAGGCGCCGCGCCATGATCATGCCAATGCCCGCCAGCAACGCCGCGATTGGCAATACCATCTGCTCCTCGCCCCAATCACGCAGCGCGAGTGCCAGACTGATCGTAAGGAACAGACCGGCAAAGGCGCCGATGATCGTCAGATCGACCCAGCGCACGCGCCCGCCAGCGCCGGCGATCAACGCCGCCAGGCAGATCGTAATGAAGAGGAATGCGGTGATCAGAAGTTCGAGTTCGAGCGTGCGACCGCCGAGTCGCGCGCGCAGACGGGCAATCGTCGCCATTGTGGTTATCTATCGTCCTGGCTCAAGTCCATAGGCATTCGCAATAGTTTGGATGTATTGCAACGCCTGACCGGCGGATTCCGCCGATAGTTTGCCAGCCTTTTCCGCCTGCGTCAACTCGCGCTGAAGTTCGCGCAGTTTATCGCCTGCCCTCCTGGTATTGCCTTTACCGATCTCGCGCTCGAACTCCTCCAGGGTTTTGAGCCATTTCTGCGCTTCTTTGCCTGAGCGTCCCTCGGACGCTACCGCAGTCAGCAGCGCACGCAGGTCGGCGAGCGCATTCCCGGTCGCAACCGGCGGAGCGGCAGGCGGCGCCGGCGGAGCAGCAACCGGCGGAGCGGCAGGCGGCGCCGGCGGGGCGGGAGACGACAGTGGATCGGCGGTCGGCGCAACAGGCGTATCAGGCGGCGGAAGAACGACCTCAGGCGCAGGAGTGGCAGCGATCTCGACGGTCGGCGCTGTTGTCGCAGCGGGCGCGGTCGGCGCTGCGGCGCTGCTCTGCCCCGCCGTTGATGCACCGCTGCGCATCGCCAGAACCGCGCCAACGATCAGCAGCAGGGCAAACGCGCCGCCAAGCAGCGGCAGCAGCGAGGCGCGGCGTTCACCCTTCGCTCCGACAGGCGTCCTGGCGGCAGGCGTCGAGGGCGTCGCATCGGGAGGCGACGGAGACGCCGGTTTGACCATTCCGCCCCCCGATTGCCAGATCGCCGTCGCCTGCTGATGAATGGCGGTTGCAGCAATGCCCGGCGTACTGGTCAGATATGCGCGCTCCAGCGCAGCAGCGAACTGTTCCGCCCGCTCGAATCGCGCCGTCGGGTCTTTGGCGAGCGCCCGCAGCACAACCGCCTCGACAGCAGGCGGAATCTCGGGACGCAGGGTGCGCAACGGCGGCGGCGGCGTCTGAATGTGCTGGATGGCGATGCTCATCGGCGTATCACCATCGAACGGGAGACGACCGGCGAGCATCTCGAACACGACCACCCCTAGGCTATAGATGTCGCTGGCAGGCGTCACCGGCAACCCCTGCGCCTGTTCGGGCGAAAGGTAGCCCGGCGTCCCCACCACCATCCCGACCTGCGTCTGGTTGCCCGGCGCCAGCGTATTGCGCGCAATGCCGAAGTCGGTCAGCACCAGCGATCCGAGGGCGTTCCACATCGCATTGGCGGGCTTTACGTCACGGTGGATGACCCCTGCGGCGTGGGCAGCGTCGAGCGCCGCCGCAAGCTGACGGGTTATCGCTACGACCTCGTCGGGCGGCAGAGGACTGCCGTTGCGCACGGCGTCCATGATCCGCTGTTCAAGCGTTGGTCCGGGCAGGAGTTCCTGGACCATGTACGGCATCCCGTTGTGGACGCCAGAATCATAGACATGCACGATGTTGGGATGGCGCAGATTGGCGATGATGCGCGCCTCCTGGCGAAAACGGTCAATGAAGCCGGGATGGGCGCGCGCCTCTTCGGACAAGATTTTGATCGCCACGGCGCGCCCCAGGTTGTGGTCGAACCCGCGGTAGACGGTCGCCATCCCGCCACTGCCGATCAGTGCCTGGATTTCGTAGTTGCCGATAGTTGCGCCAATCAACGGTGTAGTTGCGTTCATACGATCCCGCAGTTCACAAACTTCTTTTCTCAGTGTACCATTGACTTCACTGCAAAAAGTAACCACGAAGGTCGCCAAGGGACACACAGGAAATGCGCTTCATGGTTCTTCCCCTTCGTGCGCTTCGTGCCCTTTGTGGTTCAGCCCTTTTGCAGTGGACTCACCATTGAAAAGAACGAAATATTTACTCTTTTCGGGTACAATTTCGACGACAATCTCTTGGCTGCGAGGAGACTTTCGATGAGTGTTGTGTTCTCGCTTCCCGCCGATGTTGCGCCGCGCGGTTTGCCGCCGGTGGCGGAGACGCTGCCGGCGGCTATCGAAAAGATCATCCGCGAGGTCAACCCGGAGAAGATCATCCTCTTCGGTTCCTATGCCTATGGCAACCCCACGCCCGACAGCGATGTCGATCTGCTGATCATTTGGGATACGGACAAACCGCGTCGTGAGCGTGCGGTGACCATCTCCCTGCTGTTGTACCCGCGTTTGTTTCCGGTGGATATTATTGTCAAAACGCCGCGCGAACTGGCGGAGGAAGCGCCGCATAACTTCTTTCTGCAAGAAATCCTGAGCAGAGGCATTGTAGTGTATGAGCGTCAATGACCCGCTGGAATGGGCACGGTACGCCGAGCAGGACTGGCAGGTGGCGGCATCGCTGATGCGACGTAAACATCCGCCAACGGTCGCTGTCTGCTTTCATGCTCAACAGAGCGCCGAGAAGTATTTGAAAGCCCTGCTTTTGCAAAAATCCATTGCATTTCCCAGAACGCACGACCTGCCGATGCTGAATACACTCTGTGAACAGGCGGGCATACAGACAGGCGTATCACCCGGACGGCTGACCATCCTTTCCGATTACGCGGTAACCACGCGCTACCCCGGCGCCGAACCGTCGCCGGAGGAAGCCCGTGAAGCCATTGCCATCGCCAGAAACGTTCGCGCCTTCGCGCGCCGCCGGCTGGGGGTGAAGGGGGGCCGTCAATGAACACTGTGTTCTCGCTTCCCGCCGATGTTGCGCCGCGCGGTTTGCCGCCGGTGGCGGAGACGCTGCCGGCTGCCATCGAAAAACTCATCCGCGAGGTCAACCCGGAGAAGATCGTCCTCTTCGGTTCCTATGCCTATGGCAACCCCACGCCCGACAGCGATGTCGATCTGCTAGTGGTTGTCCGCACGGACGAACCGTATCGCCAGCGGTATCTGCGTGTGGCAAGGGCGCTGCAACCGCGTTTGTTCCCGCTTGACCTGATCGTCAAGACCCCTGAAGAGATCGAAGAGGCGCTCCGCACCTTCTCTCCCTTCCTGCGCGAGATTTATACGAAGGGGATCTGTCTGTATGAAAGAAAGTAATCCCCTGGATTGGGTCGCCAAGGCGGAAGGCGACCTCGACATGGCGCGACGCGCTATGCGCGGCAAGACTCAGCATACCGACGCTGCCGTCTTCCATGCCCAACAATGCGCTGAAAAATATCTCAAGGCGCTGCTGATCGCCGGAACGATCCCATTTCCCAAGACGCACGACCTGACGATCCTGCGTCATCTCTGCATCAGCAATGGCATCCCGGTCAATGTGGACGAACAGGCGCTTGATTTTCTCACCGGATTTGCGGTCAATGCGCGCTACCCCGGCGCCGAACCGTCGCCGGAGGAAGCCCGTGAAGCCATTGCCATCGCCAGAAACGTTCGCGTCTTCGCGCGCCGCCGGCTAGGGGTGAAATAACATTCAACGTTCAACGATTATTCGCGCCAGGTATTGACCGGTGTACGATCCCGGAGTGTGCGCAACCTGTTCGGGAGTTCCGGCGGCGACGACGCGCCCGCCCTCGTCGCCGCCTTCGGGACCCAGGTCGATGACCCAATCGGCGCACTTGATGACATCGAGATTGTGTTCGATGACGAGCACCGTGTTTCCTGCATCGACCAGCCGTTGCAACACGCGCAGCAGGCGATCCACATCGGCGACGTGCAATCCGGTCGTTGGTTCGTCCAGAATGTAGAGGGTGCGCCCGGTAGCGCGGCGGCTCAGTTCGGTCGCCAGTTTGATGCGCTGCGCTTCACCGCCGGACAGGGTGGGGGCCGGCTGACCGAGGCGGATGTATCCCAGCCCCACATCGATCAGGGTTTGCAACTTTTCGGCGATGGCCGGCACGCGCTCGAAGAACGACGCCGCTTCTTCGACGGTCATGTCGAGCACTTGCGCGATATTCTTGCCGCGGTAGCGGATGTCGAGCGTCTCGCGGTTGTAGCGCGCGCCGTGGCACACGTCGCAGGTCACGTAGAGGTCGGGCAGGAACTGCATTTCGATCTGCATCAACCCTTCGCCATTGCAGTGTTCACAGCGTCCACCGGGGATGTTGAACGAGAAGCGACTCGCGTCGTAGCCCCGCGCGCGCGCTTCAGGCGTCTGCGCGAACAACTTGCGGATCGGATCGAACGCTTTGGTGTAGGTGACCGGGTTGGAACGCGGCGTGCGACCGATCGGCGACTGATCGATATCGATCACCTTGTCGATATGCTCGATGCCGTATATGGCGTCGTGCGCGCCGGCGCGCGCGCGCGCGCCGTGGAGCGCCTGCGCCAGACGCGGGTAGAGCGTGTCGTTGATCAACGTGGATTTGCCAGAGCCGCTGACACCGGTAATGGCGACCAGGCATCCAAGCGGAATGGCGACGTCGATATGCTTCAGGTTGTGCTCACACGCCCCCTTGATCGTCAGAAACTTGCCGCTGCCGGATCGTCGCCGGCGCGGAACGGCGATTGCGCGCTTGCCTGAGAGGTACTGCCCGGTCAATGAGCGCGGCTCTGCCAGCACAGCGTCGAGCGGTCCACTGACGATCACCTCGCCGCCGCGCTCTCCTGCGCCGGGACCAATATCAACGATCCAATCGGCGGCGCGGATGATTTCTTCATCGTGCTCGACAATCAGCACGCTGTTCCCCAGATCGCGCAAGCGGCGCAGCGTAGCGAGCAGGCGCGCCGTGTCGCGCGGGTGCAGCCCGATGCTCGGCTCGTCCAGAACGTAGAGCGCACCGCTCAACCCAGAGCCGATCTGCGTCGCCAGGCGGATGCGCTGCGCCTCGCCGCCGGAAAGGGTCGTGGCGGTTCGGTCGAGCGTGAGATACTCCAGCCCTACTTCGTTCAGAAAGCGGAGGCGCGCGCAGATGTCGTTCAGGATGGGTGCGGCGATCTGACATTCGCGCACGGTCAGAGCATAGGCGGATGAGTGCAGGTCGCTTTCGCGCGTCTCGCGCCAGCGTGCAACCATCTCATCGACATCGGCAGCCAACGCCTTTGCCCACGACCAGGCTTCAGCGACGGGGAGCGCCGACACCTGTGCAATCGTGTATCCGGCGACGGTGACGGCAAGCAACTCAGGGCGCAGGCGCGCCCCGTTGCACGCCGGGCAGACACGCGGCGTCATAAACTGCTCGATCTGCGCGCGTTCCGTTTCGTCGGCGCAC
Source organism: uncultured Roseiflexus sp. (assembly GCA_937935075.1). GTDB lineage: Bacteria > Chloroflexota > Chloroflexia > Chloroflexales > Roseiflexaceae > Roseiflexus. Next base: position 21,800 of record CALGYB010000045.1, read on the forward strand.
TCTGCCAGCCGACGGCGCAGCGCAGGGATCACCCCCTCGAACGGCGCTTCGACGACGCGCTCCTCGCCGCGCAGACGGTAGCGTAGCGGCAGCACATCGCCGTCGGAGCCGTAGAGGATCGTTGCCACCACGTCGGGGGGGAGGTCGCGCAGCGGCGTGTGCAGCGAAAAACCAAGGTGATCGGCGAGCGATGCCAGCAGATCGTCGAAGTAGCGGCGCTGCGCGCGACTGACGTTTGCCCAGGGCGCAATCGCACCCTCTGCAAGCGAGAGCGAGCGGTCAGGAATGACCAGATCGGGGTCGAACTCCAGCACGCTGCCGAGTCCATCGCAGGCAGTACAGGCGCCAGACGGGTTATTGAACGAAAAATCGCGCGGTTCGAGCGCCCCAATCGTTGCGGGACCGTGGACCGGACAGGCATACCGTTGCGAGAGGGTCAGTTCATCGCCGCCGACGACCTGCACGATCACCACCCCATCGCCGACCCGCAGCGCCGTCTCGACCGAATCGGCGACGCGCACCCGAAACTGCGACTGATGCGGCGCCGGATCGGGCGATGGAATAACGAGGCGATCAACCACAACCTCAATCGTGTGTGATCGGTAGCGATCCAGGCGCAGATCATCCGCCAGGTCGCGCACCTCACCATCGACGCGCACGCGCACAAACCCCTGTTTGCGCACCTGATCGAGGAGGGACTGATGATCGCCCTTCTGATCACGAACGAGCGGCGCGAGCAGCAGGATGCGGCTGTCGGGAGGCAGCCCGAGGATCGTATCGATCATCTGCTGCGCCGACTGACGAGTCAGCGGACGACCGCAATGAATGCAGTGCGGGCGCCCGATGCGAGCGAAGAGCAAGCGCAGGTAGTCGTAGATTTCGGTGACCGTGCCGACAGTTGAGCGCGGATTGCGCGCCAGCCCTTTCTGGTCGATAGCAATGGCGGGTGACAGACCTTCGATGGCATCGACATCCGGCTTATCGATCTGCCCAAGAAACTGACGTGCATAGACGGAGAGCGACTCAACATAGCGACGCTGACCCTCAGCAAAAATCGTATCGAATGCCAGCGACGACTTGCCGGAGCCGGACAGACCGGTGATCACCACCAGCGCATTGCGCGGCATGGTGACCGTAATATTCTTGAGATTGTGGACGCGCGCCCCGCGCACCACGATCCAGTCAGCAGCCATAGCGCTTGCGCCGATACACAGGGTCAGACAAGGGATGGTAGCACGGAAGCGGGCAGAGATCAAATAATCTCCCGACTACACGAACTTGTCGCCGCGCATCACCTGCACGTCGGAAATATAGGCAATGACTGCGTAGTTGGGAAAATAATGATTTGCCATTGCATTCATAATGCGATCAGCAACATCGGATGAGACAAGCGTCTCAATCTTCACATTGCCGCCCCCCTGCCACTGGCCGGCATGGATCCCGCGCGTTCCCTCGCCATGCACCTCAGAAATCGTGTACCCCTGCGCGCCACACGCATGGATCTCGTGGAGCAACCGATCTTTCAGCACCGGTTCGGCAATAATCGTCACCAGACGCACGGTTGTCAGTTTCATCACTCGCTCCTTTCCCGACACTCCATCGGACAGTATCACATTCGTCCAAGCGCCGCACTCAGCCAGCGCGCATACTCATAATACAACGGCAAGCCAATGATGAGATTCATCGGCAGGGTAATGCCGAGCGATGATGTCAGATAGACGCTTGGATTCGCCTGCGGGAAGGTGGCGCGCACGGCGGCGGGAGCGTCGATATACGAAGCGCTGGCGGTTATGGCGCCAAGGATGAACGCGCCGTTCGGCGAGAGACCTGCCAGGAGACCGAGTGACACGCCAACAATGCCGTGGATCAGCGGCATCACCGTTCCGAAGACTGCCATAAACGGACCGACCTTGACGAAATCGCGCAACTGCCGCCCGGCGAGCATGCCCATTTCGATCAGGAAGAAGACCAGCACCCCGCGGAAAAGGTCGCCATAGAGCGGCTTGATGCGCGCAAACCCCTGCTCGCCGATGATCACGCCGATCAGCAGCCCGCCGAGCAAGAGCACCACACTGCGCCCGGTGAGGGTATCACGGATGACACGACCGAGTTCACTATTCTGGCTCTGAGTCGCTCCCATGCGCCAGCGCCCGATGAAGAGCGCCACGATAATCCCCCATTCCATGAGCGCCGCCAGCGCCGGGATGAAGGCCTCGAAGGTGTTCTGTCCGTCCGGCAGGCGCTCGATGAACGAAATGCCGGCGACGAATGTCACCGACGAGACCGAACCGTAGTGCGCGGCAATGCCGGCGGCGTTGGGAATGTCGAACCTGCCGGGACCGCGCAGGATCAGGTAGCACCACGTCGGCACGGCAATCGCCAGCGCAATCGTGACCAGCGCGGGCAGCAGAAACTCGCTGAAGGTTGTGCCCGCCAGTTCGACTCCGCCATTCAAACCGATTGAGAAGAGCAGATAGACCGAAATGGCCTTGATGATCGGTTCGGGAATCTCGACTTCGCTCCTGATCAGGGTCGCTACAATCCCCAGCACAAACGCCAGCACGAGCGGCGACAACAGATTGCCGCGGATGATCTCAATCGTGTCCATGTCCCCCTCAAAGATGTTCAAGGATATTATTGACACAAAAAAAGTATCAAATGGTTACATAATTGTCAATATAAAGATTTTTACGACACCAGAAGACTATACATTCAGCGGATCAGTCTCCGTCGAACGGTGGAGAGGAGGTTAATCGACATCGCGGCGCAACATATATCCCTGGCCGCGCACAGCGATCAGTTTGCGGGGATGTTTGGGGTCGGGTTCGATTTTGTCGCGAATGCGTTCGACAATCTTCTGCAACGCGCTGTCGGAAGGCGGGGAAACGGGCCAGATGGCGCGCTTGACTTCATCGCGCGAGCAGACGCGCCCGGCGTGTTCGCGCAGGTACGCATAGACCTCGCCTTCGAGATGGGTGAAGGCAGGCGGCGCCGGGGGCGGCGGGAGCGACGTTTCGGCAGAGGGGATGCCCGGCTGATCCGCCAACGCCTGCGCGAAGATGGTCGAGGTGATCCGCCAGCCATTCCGGTCGCGCTGCGCCAGGCCGCGTTGGTGAAGCGCCTCGAAGATCGCGGCTTCGGCGGAGGTTGGCGCACGGTTCTGATCGAGCAACACCGCGCGCGCGTCGGTCGCCGTAGAGCGTGTTTCGGTCAATTCGCGCCACCAGGAACGGCAGAGCAGGCGCGCCTCTTCCATCGCGGCGCGTTCGACATCATCCGGGCTGCTGCCATTGGGGTGCAGCCGCCAGTCGTAGACGTGCGCCGCAGCAATCAGGAGCAGCGTCAGGTTCGCGCCGCCGAGCCGCCGGATCCAGGCGCGATCGGCGGCGCTCAACATCGGCGCACGCGCAAGCAGCGCAGCAATATCCGCATCGTCGAGCCTGCCGATGAACAGTTCGCTGGAGAATAGCCCCCAGAAAGACGATGGCTCGCGCAACTCATCCTCCGGGTACAGTCGGCTCAATGGCGCGCCGGCAGTGACCACGTAAGCGACCCGTGCGCCAATAGCGGGGTCCTGGGTCAGCGAGCGCAGAAAACTGGCGGTGTGGCGCGGCAAACGAGCAATCCCCTCAACATTGTCGATCAGAAACACAAACGTGTGATCGTCGCGCCGCCGAATCATGTCCTCGACCACGCACTTGAGCGCATAGACCGCATCGACGATCGACGTTTCGGCAATGCCCTGATTCGGCAGCGCCGGGAGATCGTCGGGCAAGGCAAGCGCCTGCGCTGTGGCGCGCACCAGGTCGCGCCAGAAATAGAGCGCGCCATGGCTCTGCGAAACGCCAAGATCGGCATACGGACCGGCATTGACATAGGGGAAGACACATCGCGCCGGAGTGTCGCCGCAGATGGGACGCCCCGGCGCTGTGCCGCGCAGATAGTAGAGCAGGGAGGTTTTTCCGCTCCGCGCATCGCCGATCACCGCACAACACTGCGGCGGCGCCGTCGTCAGGCGTTCGCAGATCGCAGCGATCAGATCGCATCGCCCGACGAACAACTCAGGATCGATGACCGGCTTGCGGTTGCTGAAAGGGTTCATAGGCTCGCCTGCGTTCAGCGACATTGCTGACAATAACTATACCACACTACGCAGCGGCTTGTCGATATATCGATGTCAGCACGTCACTGTGGTCGCGCCGACGCAGAGTGCTGGCATATCCTCGATGCTCAACATCCGGCGTCGTCCGCACCCTGAGCCTGTCGAAGGATGCATGCCGTCCGCTCAGCACGCTTCCCAGCGCAACCCGCCGACGTATTGGCGCGTCACCTTGCCATCTTCGCCGATGGCAAACAGGCGGAGCCAGCCATTGTCGAGCAACTGCCGCACCTGCTCGTGCCTGGCGATGATTGCGGTCATAGCATCGATCGGGGCTTCGATCATCACGTGCAGGCGCATCGGTTCATGCACATACGTTTCGCCGTCATGAACCGACTGCCACGGCAGCCCGATGCGCAGATCGCCGGAATTGCCCTCCAGCACGCCGAGCGTGCCAACCACGTTGTGCAGCGTCTTGTTGCCGCTGCCGAAGACCCGATTATCGACAGTTGAACCATAGTATTGCAGATTGATCCAACTCGCCACGATCATCGGCGCGATCATAATGAGTTCCAGCACGCCAAAGCCGTCGTCCTGGCGCCAGTCGTAGTTGTGGAGGAATGTGCGGCCATCGAGCTTCACCCCGGCGGTGCGCTCGCGTGGCGCGGCAATGAATGCGGCACACCCTGCCAACCCCCACTCTGGACGCACTTGCGACCAGTCTTTGCTCCGTTGACGCACTGCCTGGTCAATGTCGGCGCCGGCGTCGATCTTCAGCAGCGCCGCCCGCTCGGCGCGCGCAAGCCGTCCGGCAGCGGCCAGGTCCGCTTCTAGCCGTCTGAGATCGTCGGCATGGCTTGTGGGAACGTCGGCTTTGTCCAAAATCGCCACATCATCGGTGGTCGTGTCGTGCAGGCCGGCTAGAAACACCGTATCATCGGGAATGCGGATCCCGCGCTCACGCAGGACGACCCGCACCGCCGGATTATTGAGAATCTGCACCGCCACCCGCACGTTCGCTTCGCCGGTGTGACCACCACACGCGCCACAATCGAGACCGGTTGCGTGCGGATTGTTGACGGTGGTCGAGCCGTGGCCAGCCAGCAGCACGAGGCGGGCAAAGTCGCCGGTCAGCGACATCGCCTTGAGCGCGCCTTCAGCAGCAGCGATCTGTTGATCGAGTGACATGCCAAACCGGCGGCCATTGATCGTGCGTGGTTCGAGACTCGGCTTGACCTGCGCGCGGGTCGCCGCATCGAGGCCGAAGGTCGCCGGGTGTGGCACCGGGCGGGTGATGCCGAGCGTATCGAGCAGCAATTTGCGCACGTAAGCCAACCCGACCGGACCGACAAAACCGAAGCACGAGACCGGACCGAACTTGAACATCCGCCATGCTTTCGCCACGCGCTGGTTCATCGCTCGCCTGGCAATGGCGGCTTCGACTTCAGCCGTTGCTTTGCCATTGACGGACTCGGCAATGACAAACTGCGGCGTCAGCAAGACCGGACACTGCGCGCCGCCGCGAGTCTCAGCCAGCGGCACATACTCGATCGGGAAACCGAAAAAGCCGGCAAACCCGATTGTCTCAACCTCGCCGGTCACTGTTTCAAGCGCGCGACGGAAGATTTCTGATCGCACATCGATACAGAACGCAGCCTGTACCCGTTTGCGGGCGGCGATAGGCGCCGGTGTGCGCGTATCAAGGCGAGCAAACAACTGGCGCCGGTATGCATACTCGAAGGCGCGTTGCAGCAAGAGATCGCCGCCAAGCGCCTGCCTAGCCGCTTCGCCTATCTGATCGTTGCTCAATTCCCCCTTCTGCTGCTGCCAGGCCTCGGTCAACCCCTTGTGCGCAAAACTGCGCCAGAGCGCCACTTCCCACACCAGCCGGATCGCCAGCAGATCGGTCAGGGTCTGGTCTTCACCGCCATAGAGTTCAGCATTCCAGCGCAGGTAGCGGGCATAGCCAGCCCAGCCGTGAATAGTCAACAGAAGCCGGTGCAGGTACGCCTCGATCCCGTCGGCAGGAACGTTCAACATCGTTACCGCAGCGACAATCGTTTCCATCGCCGACTCCGGCAGTTCGCGCAGCGCCTGGCGCAAACCGTGCGCACCGCGAATCTGCGGGGTTTGATCGTGCGCCGCCTCAGCCCGCCACGCAGCATACGCAGGCAGATCAGCCCACGGCGACCGCCAATACGACTGACCCAGGTCGAAGTAGGCGCCAGCCCACGTCGAGATCGATTCGGTCACAATGTCGGCCCAGTTGACACCAGTCATCTTACGCGCAACATCGGCGACGGTGGGCAGCGACGTAAGCGCCGGTTCGGGCGCATCGCTCAGCGCGAACGCCTTGAGCGCTTCGACACTCGCCGGAGCGCCGGGGAACGGGATACCTTCCGCTAGAGCCGCTGCAAGGTCAGCATCGGTCACGCGACCGCTCGTGATCGCCTGTGCATAGAAGGAGCGCGGCGCGGTCATCCTGGCGCCTGCCCGGCGCGCCAGCAGTTCGGCAGCCGTCTCGAAAGAGTGGTCGAGCAATCCCAGATACGGATTGACCGCCACAAAATAGCGCAGGGGCCACAGGGGAGCGATGCGTTGTTCGGCGCGCTTCACTGCTGCTGCAATCACATCGGCGGCAGGAACATGCATCGGTGCAACCATCATCGGCGCAGGTTGGGTCCGGGTATCAGCCAGGTGCGGATTCATCGTTTCTTCCTCCGAGTAGTCTATCGTTACAGATCAGCGAGCCAGCCGGAATGTATCAAGGAACCGGTCAAACAGCGTATTGGCGTAAAAGCCGTTCTTGAGATGAACATAGAGCGCGCGCCACGCAGGGCGGTTCACCAGCGCAGGCAGAAAGGCGCTGAGCGCCATCACCAGACCGTGGACGACGACTGCCGTCACGGCTGCAATCAGCGCTGGCATAGTGAGCGGCGGATAGACGGCCACCGCCTGTCCGAGCAGCGCCTCAGCCGTCACCTCCAGAGCAAAGAATGCGATCGTCACCAGCGCAGCCATCAGCATGGTGCGACCGATCACCGAGACAGGCGCTTTATTGGTATTGCCCTTTACCAGCAAATAGGCGACAGCAAGCATAAAGATCGCAATCATCGCCGTTTCACCCGGTCGCTTGGTCATATCGATCCCGATGGCAGTCGCCACTGCCGCGAATATTGCTACTGCAACCGCCATATTCGTCAGCAAAGCCAGCGGATGCGGCGCCTGATCGAGCTTCTGCGCGCCGGTGTTGCGCACATACTCGATAATGCTGCCCGACGAGAGAAAAGCGTGCGCCTTATAGCAGGAATGAGCGATGAGGTGCATGATTGCGACGGTATGTGCGCCAAACCCGCACAACATCAGCATGAAACCCATATGCGCCGCGCTCGAATATGCCAGCGAGACTTTGACACTGGTCTGGGCAATCATCGCAGACGAGGCGAACAGCGCGGTACAACCGCCAAGCGCGATCAGCAGAATCAGCGCCGGGGTTGACAGGAACACCAGTTCGCCGAAGCGCACCACCAGAAAGATGCCGGCATTGAGCAAACCGGCGTGCAGCAGCGCCGATACCGGCGTCGGCGTCTCCATCACCTCGATCAGCCAGCCGTGGAAAGGGAACATCGCCGATTTCAGCGCCGCCACAATCACAATCAGGATCGCCGCAGTCGCAGCTTCGGCGGGGACGTTGCCATCCGCAAGCGCCGCCGCAACTGCCGCGCGGATCATGCCCAGATCGGTTGTGCCAAACGCCTGCGCGATCAACACGGCGGCGACAATCAAACACACATCGCCGATACGGGCGGTAATGAATTTCTTGCGGGCAGCCCGGATCGCCCGCGGGCGATCCGGGTAGAATACCAGGAGTTCGTGCAGCGCAAGGCTCATCGCAATCCACGCCAGGACGAGTTGCCAGAGATTACCGGCCAGCACCATCCACAGCACGGCGCCGCTCGTTATGTAGAGGCGGATGAAAAAGAGTTTCTGGCGCGGGTCGCCATCGAGATAGTTGCGACTGAACTGGATCAGCAATGCGCCCAGCAACGTCACCAGCCACGACATCATAACGCTCAGCGCATCGAGGCGCAGCGCAATGCCCGCCTCGCCAACACCGATCAGCGGGCTGACCATTGGACCAGACGTAAAGACCACGATCCCAAGCACAAACAACAGCAAGAACGCCCCCACGCTCACAGCGCGTCCAAGGTGAAACGTCAGGTCAACCGACCGTACCAGGTTGAGTGCGGCCATGAGCGCCACGACGGTCAGTGACAACGGCGCCAGATATCCGAGAAGCGCCAGATTGCCAACCACAACTCCATCCATAGCAATCGTCCCTCCTTCCTGTTTCTGTCCTGAAAGTGAGAATATCTGAAATTGTCGATAAAGTCAATATAAAGATATTACGACATCAAAAGACTCTCTCTTTGACGGGTATTCCTCGGCATATGGCGGGGATGACAAGGGTGCGCTGCGATAGGCGAGCCTGGCTGCCGCACGGCGCCTACCGCAGCACAGATGGACTCGGCCTTCGCCGCCTTTTTTGAAAACGTGTCTAAAAAAGTCCGTTGGATAGGCGCAACAAGTGCGTTCGCCCGCCCGACGGCGCCTCATGGGGCGAGTTTTCAGACACACGCCGACGATTCCTGCGTGGGTCGCGGCTCGCATCCGCATAGTGACAACCGGCATGTCTCCTCGTATAATGGGAACGAACACCTATTGCAAGGCGCGTCGCGCCGGAGCGCCGATATGTCGGAGCGAAAACGCCAGAGCCAGCCATCGACACCACAAGGAGGAAGCGGCATGAATGTTGCAGGTCGAACTGTCGCCATCGTCTTTGTACTGCTGATCATTGTCGGATTGGGAGCGGCGACTGCGCGCTTCGTGCAGGTGGACGAGGGACAACGCGGGATCATTATCACCAGCGGCGCCGTTGAGGGCGTCCAGGAACCGGGCGTGTTCTTTCGGCCCTTTGCGCCATTGACCCGCGTCGAGATCGTGAATGTCCGTCGTCAGACGCTCCAGATCTCGCAGAATGTCGCCAGTAGCGACAAACAACTGTACGATATCGACATTCAGATCGACTTCAGCCGGAAGACCGATCCGGAGTCGTTACGCCAGATGTACGCCCGCCTTGGCGCCGAAGATGATCTGCTCCGCCTGCAACTTGAAGGCTTCGCTTCCGACGCCTTGAAGAGCGCCAGCACGCAGTTTACGCTCGATCAGGCGCTCTCCGACCGTGGCGGTTTTTCCCAGCGCATTCGCGCCAATCTGACGTCGCCGCCCGGTCCGGGACAGCAAAGCCCTGCCGATCAACTCTTTGTCGTCATCGAAGCGGTGAAGGTGCTCGACATCAAAGTCAGCGATGAATACGCCCGCCTCCTCTCCGAAAAGGCGAATCTGGAAGTGAAGATCGAAACCGAGGAGCGTCGCCGCCAGCAGATCGAGGCGGAGCAGGCGAACAACCTGTTCCAGGCGGAGCAGGAGGCGCGGGTGGCGCTGACCCGCGAAAAGGGGCAAACGGCGGCGGCGCTCGAGGCGGCAAACCGCGAGGCGCAGGTGCGCGCGATCCAGGGGCGCTACTGGCGCGAGAACCCGGAATTGTTCGAACTACGCATCCGTGAGTTGATGGTCGAAATGTTGAAAAGCGGCAATATCTGGTTCATCGATCCCAACACCAACATTACCCTGTTGCTGAACCAGATGGCAACCGGCACAACGGTCGTGCCCAACCCGTCGTCGGGGCAGCGAACATCGACGCAACCAGCGCAGCCGTCACAGCCTGCGACGCCTGAGCAACCGGCGGCGCCGACGACGCCGTAATTGCGATGGCATATGTGGTCTGGATCATAACAGGCGTGCTCACAGCGGCGCTCCTTAGCGCGGCGCCGCCACACCGTTCCGTGTACGGAAACGCGGTCGCGCCGGCGCTGGCAGGCGTTTTTGGCGCGCTCCTCGGCGGCATCATCGTCAGCGGCGTCATTCATGCCGATCATACGGTGACGCTGCCGGGCGCGCTGGGGTCCATCATCGGCGCAGCGATCTTCGTCCTGACGGTGCAGGCGCAGCCGGGCGCCGGAAACCGGCGGGTCGGGCGGGGGAACCCCGGCACGGATGACCGCTGACGGAATGACGGACCTCGCCGGGGGAAAGCGGGACCTCACAGGATCGGGCCGTCCGTAAATGTGATTTCCCTCATCCCCCTTCCTCTTCTCCCACAAGGGGCGAAGGGGGCGTGAGGGAGGCGTCGCCTCCCTCATACGGGGCGAAGCGGGTGCGGGGAAGCAGCGTTGCCTTGCCCACACGGCGCGAAGGAGGCGGCGGGGCGCCACCTTTTTGCTTTCTCGGATAAGCCTAACGCATTAGCCCAACTCTTGCGCCCTGCGTTCCCTGCTCTTCGAGGAATGCTCCCTGTGAAAAGCGGACAGTACGTCGCTTTTGAGTGGATAGGCGAGGAAAACGACTAGAGCCTGTTATGTACTTTCGAGCATAACGGTAATGAACCGCTTCAGCCACGTGGACCTTGCCGCCCCCCCTTTCCCCCCCCTGCGGGGGGGGAAAGGGGGGGCGCAGCGCGTGGTTGCGCTGCGCGAGGTCTTCGGTCATGAAGGTCAGGTAGGGAGCGCGGCGCCTGAGCCGGTCGAAGCGACGAAGGCCCGCTCCGCGTCGCTCACATCGCTTGGATAGGGTTGACGTGTCATACTGAAATCATACCACGTGTACCTCTGAAGTGCATAACAGGCTCTAGAGATGAGCACTCATGGTCTCGCCGTGCTGTCCTGGCCCC
>CALGYB010000046.1 GCA_937935075.1 uncultured Roseiflexus sp.
TTCACCGCTTCACACTCCGCCACAAGTCCACAAGCAACTCGACGAACACGGCAGTCGCTTCGATATTCGGCGAGTGCCCGACGCCGGGAATGACCATCAACTGCGCGCCAAGCGCCTCGGCAGCGCGACTTGCCACCGGCTGAGTCACCAGAATGTCGTTCTCGCCAGCGATGACCAGTTTCGGGCAGGCAATCGCACGCAGCGCATCCCCCGGCGCCCAGTTCGCCAGCGCAGTGATCGCCCCCAGCGCCGCTTCGATCCGCTGCTCGTGTCCCTCGGCAACAAGGCGACGCCAGAAGGCGTCGTCGGGCGCCGTTGGCGCCAGCGCCTTCAACGCCATCGCAAACAGATCGAAGTTCGCCTTCAACATCTGCTGGCGCTCCGGCGAATTGGCTTCGGCCGGCATGCCATCGACCCACGGCGGCGCAACCGCAGCCAGCGACAACACCCGCTCACCGTGATCGAGCGCCAGTTGTATCGCCACCCCCGCGCCGAGCGAATGTCCTACCAGATGGAAGCGTTCCAATCCGAGCGCATCGGCGAATGCCAGCGTATCCTGTGCCAGTGCTGTCAAACTATAGTCGTGGTCCGGTCCCTCTGTCTTCCCGCGCCCACGCATATCCGGCGCAAGACCGCGGTACCCCTCCGGCAGCAGGTTCAGCGTTGGCTCCCACCACCCGCATGTCGCCCAGTTGCCGTGCAGCAGGATCACCGGCTCGCCAGCGCCGCGCTCCATGTAGTGAACGTTCAGGTCGCCCGCCGTTACGAAAGGCATGATGGCACCTCCAACTCACTATCGAACGATGCACGCCGCCGTTTGATGTTCGTCTCAATTCAGACGATGAGCCATCATCGGCGGCTTCATATCGAAGTCTTCGTGTCTTCGCGCCTTTGTGTGCGCTTATACGATATTGCGTCTAGATCTTGTGTTCCCGCCCCTTCCAGTACTCGTCGCGCATGACGCGCTTGAGCGTTTTGCCCGCCGCGCTGCGCGGAAAATCGTCCATGATCACCACCTGCGACACTTTCTGGTACCCGGCTTCGACGCGCGCATTGATCCATTCCTGCAATTCTTCCGCCGACGCCAGCCCCGGCGCCTTCAGAATGACCGCTGCCAGCGGCGTTTCGCCCCATTTCTCGCTTGGCACGCCAAAGACCGCCGCCTCGCGCACCGCCGGGTGTTGTACGATGATTTCTTCGATGTCGCGTGGGAAGACGTTGATGCCGCCGGAGATGATCATATCCTTTTTGCGATCCACCAGGTAGAGAAATCCGTCCTCATCAACATACCCCATGTCACCGCTGTGCAGCCAGCCATCGACGATCGCCTGCGCCGTCAGATCGGGGCGCTTGTAGTACCCGCTCATCATCAGCGGGCCGCGCCCGCAGATCTCGCCGACTTCGCCAGGCGGCAATGCGCGCCCCTGGTCGTCGATGATCTTGATGTCCATAAACGGCGGCGGCACGCCGACCGATGCCAGTTTCTCGCCCCGGTGGTATTTGTCGAGAATGGTCATGAACCCTTCGGTCAGTCCATACAGTTCGTAGAGTCGGTTGGGGAAGCGCCGTTCAAGTTCGAGTTTGTGCTCCATGTGCAACGGCGCGCCGACCGAGCCGAGCATTTCGATTGACGGCAGATGCCGCTCATCAAAGTCGGGTTCGTTGAGGAGCGCAACAATCTGCGATGGCACCATCTTGATGTGCGTCACCTTCTCACGCGCTGCGGTCTCGATCAACTCCCGCGCATTGAACGCCTTCATCAGGATGTACGTCGTTCCCAGGTAGAATGCGGGCATGAACGTCAGGAAGGCGCCGTTGAACACCAGCGCACCGGCGTGCAGAATGACGCTCTCCGGCGTGATGCGGTACGACGACGCAAAGATTGTGCCGTACCCGGCGCGCACTCCGTGGGTGAGGACGATGCCTTTCGGCAAACCGGTCGTGCCGCTGCTGTACATGATGTTGTAGGGGTCGTTGGCGCACAGTTCGATCCCGGTCGGATCGCGCTCCGGCATTGGCGCAATCAGCGCCTGGTAATCGCGGTACCCTGGCATGTCGGCGGCATCGGTGATCAGGAACCGCTCCGGATCGATCGGCAGATCGCCGCGCACCGAATCGAGCGCCGGCGCATGCGCCGCATCGGTCACCACCGCAGCGGTATCCGAATCGCGCAGCAGTGACGCCAGCCCCTGCCCGCGCAGCAGCGTACTCATCGGCACGACGACCAGACCGGTCTTCGCCGCAGCCCAGTAGACTTCGAGCAACTCCATGCAGTTCGGTAGCACCGTCGCAATTTTGTCGCCTTTGGTCAACCCCAGGTTCAGCAGTGCATGCGCCGCCTTGTTGACCCGTGCATTGAACTCGCGATAGGTCAACCGCACGTCACCGACAATGACCGCAGTGTGGTTCGGTCGATACTGCGCATGATGTGAAAGTAACCCGCCAATGTGCATAGCGCCCCCGCTTCCTTTGTTCAACTTTGAACTCACACGTGATGATCCACGAAGAACGCAAAGGCGCACGAAGGGGGTCAGGCGCCTGCTCCTGTGGGAAAGGACGCCCTTCGCCGGCGCCCGGTCGCAGCCCATATCCATCCTTCGTGTCTCTTGGTGTTCTTCGTGGACGCAATCATCCACGAAGAACACGAAGGCGCACGAAGGGAGGTCAGGCGCCTGCTCCTGCGGGAAAGGACGCCCTTCGCCGGCGCCCGGTCGCAGCCCATATCCACACATCTCCATCCTTCGTGTCTCCTGGTGTTCTTCGTGGACGCAATCATCCACGAAGAACACGAAGGCGCACGAAGGGGGGTCAGGCGCCTGCGCCTGTGGGAAAGGACGCCCTTCGCCGGCGCCTGGTCGCAGCCCATATCCATCCTTCGTGTCTCTTGGTGTTCTTCGTGGACGCAACCTTCAACCTTCAACGATAAACTCCCGCCGCAATGCGCGTTTATCGACTTTCCCGGCGCCGGTGCGCGGCAGAGCATCCACGACAATGACGCGCTTCGGGATTTTGTACCGCGCCAGCCGGTCACGGCAGTAGTCGAGAATCTGCCGCTCGATGTCGGTCGCCTGTTGGCGAAACGCATCGTGCAGCACCACAACCGCCCATCCGACTTCACCCCACGTCGGATCGGGCGCACCGATCAACGCCGCCTCCGCTATCGCCGGATGCCCGGCGAGCGCCGCTTCCACCTCAGCCGGATAGATATTCTCACCACCGGAAATGATAACATCCTTCAGGCGCCCGACGATAGTGTAGCATCCGTCGTCATCGCGCCGCGCCAGGTCGCCGGTGCGCAACCAGCCATCGACGAGCGTTTTCGCCGTTTCCGTCGGTCGTCGCCAGTATCCGGCGCAGACATGCGCCCCGCGAATCTGCAACTCGCCGACCTCGCCATGTGCGCATGGTTCGCCGCGCTCAGTCACCAGGCGAAGGTCGATATGCGGCAACGGGTACCCGACCGATCCCGCCTTGCGTTCAACGTCGTCGTCGGGCAGCCAGAAGGTATTTGGTCCGGCTTCGGTCAATCCATAGCCGGTGCGAAAGGGTATGCCGCGCCGGCGGAAGGTCTCGAACACCGGCGGCGGGCAGGGCGCACCGCCGCTGATCATCCAGCGCACCCGCGAGAAATCCGCCGTTTCCCAGCGCGGATGGCGCTGCAATGCCAGGAACATCGTCGGCACGCCGAAGTAAATCGTCACGCCCTGCTGCTCGATCAGATCGAACACCTGATCGGCATCGAATTGCCGGCAGACAATCGATGTGCCGCCGATATGCGCCAGCGGCGCCGTGAAAACGTTCAGTCCGCCGGTGTGGAACAGCGGCGCATTAAGGATGGTCACATCATCGGGGCGCAATCCCCAACCGGCAACTGTGTTGACCGCATTGAAGAAGATGTTACCGTGCGTGAGAATAGCGCCTTTCGGCAACCCTGTCGTACCGCCGGTGTAGCAGATGACCCACGGCGTATCCGCCACGAGATCGACCGCCTGAAGCGGATCGTCCGGGTAGGCGTCGCGTTCGGCGAAGACCGCGTCGTCAGGGTCGGCGCGACGGTCGGGATCGAGCGCGATGCCGGGCATGACTATCCCGGAGGCGCGCAGAGCGCGCACCTGTTCAACAAAATCCGGTCCGTAGATAAGAATCGCCGGTTCGGCGTCGGTGATCAATCCTGCAAGTTCTGTCGGCGTAAGTCGCCAGTTGAGGTTCTGCAGGATGGCGCCAAGTTTGCCGCAGGCGAACCAGATGTCGAGATAGGCGACGCAATTCATCGCCAGCACCGCCACCCGGTCGCCGTACTGCACGCCGCACCGTCCGGCAAGAAACCGGGCGGTGCGGCTGACATGTGCATTCCACTGGCGAAAGGTAATCGGTCGCAGGTTATCTGCGGCATCAAGCAGCGCGACCTTGTGCGGCGTCAGATCGGCTCGTCGCGCCAGCCAATCTCCGATGTACATCGCGCCCTCCTTGGACCGTCACAGCAGATTTGGTGAACCACAGAGACACAGAGAACACAGAGGGAACCCCGTTCGTATGGGTCAAGCGGCCCGCTTGACCCTACTTACTCACTGTCCCACGTTCAACATGCACCGCTTTCCTTTACGCAACCCCTGACTTCACCCCTCTCGCCTCTCGCCTCTCGCCTCTCGCCTCTCCCCTCTCGCCTCTCGCCTCTCCCCTCTCCCCTCTCCCCTTCAACCTTCCCGTCCTGAAACCCGCGCATACACCTTCAGCGCCCGCTCGACCACGTGCTCGACCGTGAACCCATACTGTTGAAAAACAACCTGGGATGGCGCCGAGGCGCCAAAGGTCTCCACACTGATACAATCGCCCTGATCGCCGACCCAGCGTTCCCACCCCTGCGCCACCCCCGCTTCAATCGCCAGCCGCGCGCGCACCTGTGGCGGCAACACGCGATCGCGGTATTCCTGGGGTTGCAGGGCAAACAGTTCCCACGACGGAAAACTGACCACCCGCGCCGCTACGCCGCGTTCCGCCAGCGCCGCCAGCGCCGCCAGCGCCAGCGCGACTTCCGAACCGCTTGCCATCAGAATAACCTGTGGCATTCCGCCGGCAGCGTCGCGCAACACATACGCCCCGCGCCGCGTTTCTTCGGCGGGCGCCAGCGCCGACCGGTCGAACACCGGCAACTTCTGTCGGCTCAAGATCAGCGCCGTGGGACCATCGGCGCGCTCGAGGGCGATCCGCCAGGCGACCACGGTTTCATTGGCATCGGCGGGGCGAATGACCCACAGATTGGGAATGGCGCGCAGCGCCGCCAGCTGCTCCACCGGCTGATGCGTCGGACCGTCTTCCCCCAGACCGATGCTGTCGTGGGTAAAGACATAGACGACCGGGTGGTGCGACAGCGCCGCCAGGCGGATAGCGCCGCGCATATAATCCGAAAACACCAGAAACGTCCCGCCGTAGGGCCGGACGCCGCCGTGCGCCGCCATACCGTTGATGATCGCCCCCATCGCGTGCTCCCGCACACCAAACCAGATCACCCGCCCGGTACGGTAGTCCGCCTGGAAACTCTCCGTCGTCGTGTACGGCGTCTTGGCGCTCTCTGAGAGATCGGCGGAACCGCCGATCATCCAGGGAATCGCTTCGTACAACGCCTGGATCGTCTTCCCAGACGCCTCGCGCGTCGCCAGATCGCCGTCGGCGGCGCTGAACGCCGGCAACCGTGTTTCCCAGCCCTCAGGTAATTGCCCCGCCAGCGCCAGACGCACCTCGTGCGCTGCGGCAGGATACGCCGCCGCATACGCCGCAAAGCGCGCCTGCCAGTCGGCGCGCAGCGCAGCCCCACGTTCCCGCGCCAGGCGCATCAACGAACGAACCTCGTCCGGCACGTAGAATACGGCATCCGGGTTCCACCCAAGCGCCTGTTTCGTCGCGCGCACGCCATCGACGCCGAGCGGACTGCCATGCACCTTGTTTGTGCCCGCCATTGGGCTGCCGTAGCCGATGATCGTGCGCACCGCGATGAGCGACGGGCGATCCGTCACCGCCTGCGCCTCACGGATCGCCGCCTCGATAGCGTCGAGGTCGTTGCCGTCGGCGACGCGCGCCGTGTGCCAGCCATACGCCGCAAAGCGCGCCAACACATCCTCGGTGAACGTCAGACGTGTCGGACCGTCGAGAGAAATATGGTTGTCATCGTACAGATAGATCAGTTTGCCCAGTTTCAAATGCCCCGCCAGCGACGCCGCCTCGGCGGCTACGCCCTCCATTAAGTCGCCATCGCTGACAATCGCATAGGTGTAGTGATCGAACAGCGTGTGCCCTGGACGGTTATAGGTCGCCGCCAGAAATGCCTCGGCAATCGCCATGCCCACGCCATTGCCGAACCCCTGCCCCAGCGGACCGGTGCTCACCTCGATCCCCGGCGTCAGCTGGCGCTCTGGATGACCCGGCGTTTTCGACCCCCACTGACGGAAGCGCCGCAATTCATCGAGTGAGAGATCGAAACCGGTCAGGTGCAGCAGGCTGTAGAGGAGCATCGAACCGTGACCTGCGGACAGCACGAAACGATCACGGTCGGGCCAGGAGGGATCGCCCGGATCGAAGCGCAAAAAGCGCGTCCAGAGCACATACGCCATCGGCGCGGCGCCCAGCGGCATGCCGGGGTGCCCGGAATTGGCAGCCTGCACCGCGTCGATCGCAAGCGTGCGGATCGTGTTGATAGCAAGCCAGTCCAGATCGGTGTATCGTGATGTCATTATGCCTTCCACACAGAGCAGGCGCTGTCAGAGAACTCCACCTCACCTGCCCTGTTGCCATGCCTTCCAGTCCGCCAGGAATCGTTCGATGCCGATGTCGGTCAGGGGGTGACGCATACTCTGCTCGAGCACCTTGAACGGACACGTCGCAATATCCGCGCCCGCCAGCGCCGCCTCGACAATGTGCCGCGGATGGCGGATCGACGCCGCAAGCACCAGCGTCGGGATGTTATGTGTCCGGTAGATCTGCACAATCTCGCGGATCAGGGTCATGCCATCCACCCCTACATCATCGATGCGCCCGACGAATGGACTGATGATGTACGCGCCGGCACGCGCCGCCATGAGCGCCTGCACTGCGTTGAAACAGAGGGTCACATTGCAGCGGATGTTTTCGCGCGCCAGGCGCGAGACGGCTTTCAGCCCTTCGGTGGTGCTCGGTATCTTGACCACCACATTCGGGTGCCAGGCGGCGAACTCACGCCCCTCGCGCACCATGCCGTCCGCGTCGAGTGAGGTCGTCTCGGCGCTGATCGGACCGTCTACAAGACTCGCAATCTCCTGAATGGTCGCCTTGAAATCGGCGCCCTTCTCCTTTGCCATCAGCGACGGGTTCGTCGTCACGCCGCTCAGTACGCCCCAACTTGCAGCAGTGCGGATTTCGTCCAGATTGGCGGTATCCAGATAGATCTGCACGGTTCGCTCCTTACTGTTCCTGGTTCCTGGTTCCTGGTTCTTGGTTCTCGGTTCTCGGTTCCTGGTTCTTGGTTCTTGGTTCTCGGTTCTCGGTTCTTGGTTCTCGGTTCCCACAGATTATAGCACGGCATCCCCAGGACAGGTACTAGTGCAAAATAGTCCTTGAAGATGTGCGACTTTTGTGCTATCTTACCGTATGCACATTATAATAGGCCGTTATGCACAGAAGGCTGGTGGAATGTGAAAGAACCCCTCGACTCCTTCCTGGCCACGGCCCACGAGTCGCAGACCTCTCCGCGCAATCACGTTCGTGTCCATCGCCCTGCCGCCGAACCGGCGCCCGAGACTATCGAACAGATACTTGAGCGTGCTGCTGGCGATCACAATCCCTTCGACCACAATGCTGACCTGTTTCATGCAACCCACGAGCAGGATGACGACTCGCCGGATCACGACCTCGACGCCGATATTGACAGCGTGGGAGTCGATGATCCTGTCCGGGTCTACCTCCGTGAAATTGGTCGGGTGAACCTGTTGACCGCCCAGGAAGAGATTATGCTGGCGCAACAGGTCGAACGCGGCGAGCAGGCGAATGAGCGGTTGCAGAATGGCGATTACACCGCTGCAGAACGCCCCCAGCTTCATCGCTGGGTCCAGGAAGGTCAGGCGGCGCGCGAGCGCCTTATCCAGGCAAATCTGCGCCTTGTCGTATCCATTGCAAAAAAATATCTTGGGCGTGGCATGTCGCTGCTCGACCTGATCCAGGAGGGCAATATCGGCCTGATGCGCGCCACCGAGAAGTTCGATTATCGCAAAGGATACAAGTTTTCCACGTATGCCACATGGTGGATCCGTCAGGCGATTACGCGCGTGATCGCCGATCAGAGCCGCACGATCCGGCTGCCGGTGCACGTCGGCGAAACGATCAATCGCGTGATGCGCGCCAGCAACCGCATTCAGCAGACCACCGGGCGCGATCCGACGCCAGATGAGATCGCCCTCGAACTCGGCATTCCGGTCGAGAAGGTGCGGCGGGTGCTCGAGGCCTCGCGCCAGACGATCTCGCTCGAAACTCCGATCGGCGCAGAAGGGGACTCGGTGCTGGCGGATTTCATCGAGGATGGCAAGGGCGTGACGCCGATGGAGAGCGCATCGAACCATATCCTGCGCGAGCAGATCGATAGCGCGCTCGAGAAACTGCCTGAGCGCGAGCGCCGCATCATCCAGCTACGCTACGGGTTGTACGACGGACACTACCGCACCCTGGAAGAGGTCGGGCGCGAGTTCGGCATCACCCGTGAGCGCATTCGCCAGATCGAAGCCCGCGTGCTGCGCAAGTTGCGCCATCCGCACTACGGTCGCGGTTTGCGCGGCTATCTGGAATGACGCTGCAACGGCAAGAGACCCTCCGCAGTGCAACCCATCCGCCTCTTGCCGTTCCTTCCCCTTCCATGAACGCGATTGAAACCCACGAACTGACCCGCGCCTTCGGCGAGCGTGTTGTGGTCGAGCGCCTGACGCTCGCCGTGCCGCAGGGCGCGGTGTTCGGCTTTCTTGGCCCCAATGGCGCCGGGAAGACCACCACGGTGCGTATGCTGGCGGCATTGATCGCGCCAACCGCCGGCAGCGCCGTCGTGGCCGGGTTTCGTCTCGGCGAAGACGACCAGATGATCCGGCGCAACGTTGGGTTGCTTACCGAAAGTCCGGGGTTGTATGAACGCCTCAACGCGCAGCAGAACCTGCGCTTCTTTGCGCGCCTCTACGATCTCGATACAGCCCGCGTCGCTACGCAGACCGAACGGTATCTGCGCATGCTTGGGCTATGGGACCGGCGTGATGACCCGGTCGGAAGTTTCTCGAAGGGCATGCGGCAGAAACTGGCTATTGCACGTGCGTTGCTGCACGAACCGGCGGTTATCTTCCTTGACGAGCCAACCGCCGGACTCGACCCGGAAGCTGCACGCACCGTGCGGGAGTTCATCAAGGAACTGCGCGCCAAGGGACGGACTATTTTCCTGACTACTCATAATCTGCCGGAAGCTGACGAGTTGTGCGATGTGATCGCAGTGTTTCGCACCCGTCTTCTGCGCATTGGCGCCCCTGCAGCCTTGCGCGCTGAACTCTTCGGCGACAGTGTGTGCATTCGTATCGCCGGCGACGCCGAACCGTTTCTGAACGTCGTGCGTGCCCTGCCGTTCGTCCACGCCGCTGATGCCGACGGCGACGTGCTGCATGTCTCACCCGACAATCCAGACGAGCACAACCCTCTTCTGGTGCGCGCCCTTATCGACGCCGGCGCTGCCATCCGGTATGTCGAGCCGCGCGAACCTGCGCTCGAAGACGTCTACCTGCAATTGGTGCGTGAAGGAGAGCCGCAGGAGCGAACATATGCGTAAAGCGCTCATCATCCTGCACAAGGAATGGCTCGAACTGCGCAGCGAACGCACCCTGTGGATGACGATCCTGATCCCGCCGCTGTTGCTGACAATCCTGCCGATCGTGAGCGTGTATCTGATTGGCATCACACCCGATGAGGATGCAGCCCAACTCGGCGCCGTCATCGCCGACCCGTCGCTTGCGGGTTTGTCGGAAATGGAGTTGGGACAGGCAGTGATGGGAAAGCAGTTCGGGTTGATGTTTCTGCTCATGCCGCTTATCATTCCGTCGGCAATCGCATCGTACAGCATTATCGGCGAGAAGACGCGCCGCACGCTCGAACCGCTGCTGGCAGCGCCGATCCAGACCTGGGAACTGCTGCTCGGCAAATGCCTGGCATCGCTCGTTCCGGCTATCGTGATCAGTTGGGGCGCGGCATTGACTTTCGTGCTGGCGCTGCGCCTGGTTGTTCTTAGCGATCGGGTGCACCAGGCCATCCTGAGTGGCGGGTGGTGGGTGCTTCTGCTGCTCGGCTCGCCATCGCTGGCATTGCTCATGGTTTCAGCAACCGTCGCCATTTCGGGGCGGGTCAATGATCCGCGCACTGCACAGCAAGTCGCAGCGGTCGTTGTGGCGCCGCTCCTGGCGCTCTTTGTCGCGCAGTTGCTCGGCGTGGTGGTGCTGACGCCGCTGCTGGCGTCCATTGCGAGCGCGGCGCTGGCGTTCCTGGCGGCGCTCGCCTTTGCCGGCGCAATAGCCCTGTTTGAGCGTGAAAATATTTTAACACGCTGGACCTCTTGACCCCGCTTTCCCCTCTTTACGTCTGGCGCAAGAGTCGTTATACTGCATACAGTACGGAGAAACATGGTACTACTATGCGACTCATACGCCGACTTGCCGAACGCGCCCACGAAGAGAACGTTCATCCGCGCCGCATCCTGATTGCGGACGATGATCCGTCGATTGGCACGCTGATTCAGGTGACGCTGAAGGACCCGCGTTACGAGATTGTGGCTGTGAAGAACGGGTTGGAAGCGCTGAAAGCATTCAGCGAATCGAAGTTCGATGTCGTCATCCTCGATGTCATGATGCCGTATGTCGATGGCTTCGAGGCGTGTCAGCGCATCCGCGAGCGTTCCGATGTGCCGATTATCATTCTGACCGCGCGTGATGGCACCGACGATATTGTGCATGGCTTCGAACTCGGCGCCGACGATTACATTACCAAGCCGTTCAAAACCGCCGAGTTGATCGCGCGCGTCGATGCCATTCTGCGGCGCGTCGAGGGGTACAAGCACCGGGTTGCGCCGCCGATCGTCCGCGTGGGTGAGATCGAAATCGACGAACCGCGCCATCGGGTAACGGTACGCGGCAAAGAAGTCAACCTGACGCCCATGGAGTTTGAGTTGCTCTACTTCCTTGCCGCCAATGCCGGTCATGTGTTCGACCGCGAAACCCTCTTCCGCGAAGTCTGGGGATACGACTATGTCGGCGAGACCAACCTGGTGGATGTCTGCGTGCGTCGGCTGCGTGAAAAAGTCGAAGCCGAACCCTCGCGCCCGCGTCTGATCCTGACGGTGCGCGGCGTCGGGTACAAAATGGCGGAAGCGTAACGTCTTCGCCGCTACGCGCCGCGCATGATGCTAATAGGAAGATCAACCGGATATCAGACAATCTCGTGACCGGCGTTGGCTGAGCCTGTCGAAGCCAACGCCAACCGCTTCACAAGTGCAAGCGTGTTTGTCCGGATTTAGATTGATCTTCCTAATTGGCTGCGGCGCCCCTTCACACCGGGCAGGGTGACCTTCCCGGTTTTCTTTTCGCTCGGCTGCCGGAGCGAAATCTGGTTTGCGCTGTGGATAAAACCTTTGTCACGTTGCATTAACGCACTGTCCAGAGTCGCAAGGTAAAGTAGTAATCAGAGTGATGAGACAGCATGTTCTGGTACTTTGGTCATCGTTTCTTTCTATGATGTGCTTGCTATGATGGAGGAAGCATGAGGCCGACAATCCACTCAAACATCGACACAGGAGGCGTCTCATGCGCCAACGCACTACGTTCGGCGCTCATCTTACGGGCGTCATACTCATCGCACTGATTGCGTCCTTTGCGCCTGTTCGGTTGGCGCTGCCGCAATCATCTCTGACCTTCACCCAATCGAAACTGACCGCCGCTGACGCTGCACAGTACGATTATTTCGGCCTGTCGGTCGCGCTCGCAGGCGACACGGCGATCGTCGGCGCATATGGAAAGTCGGACCTGGCGCCCAACGCCGGCGCTGCCTATGTATTTACCGATGGCGCTACATCCTGGGCGCAGCAGGCGCGTTTGGGCACGTCCGATGTTCTGGCGGGGGCGTACCTCGGTGCAGCAGTGGCGACCAACGGAGTGCAGACGGCGGTGGGAGCGCCGTATGCCGGCATTGGTGCGCCGGATGCTGGCGCCGTGTATCTGTTCTCGAACGCCGACTGGCAACGGCAGGCGATCATCACCCCGAATGATCCCGAATCAGTGGCGCGCTTTGGTAATGCCCTCGCCATCGGGCAGAACACGCTGATCGTCGGAGCGCCATTGCACGACTCGTATGGCAGGGATGCGGGCGCGGTCTACGTCTTCGCCTTCGACGGCGTCGCCTGGGTGCAACGCCAGAAACTGATCGGCGCCGATATCGTCCCCGGCGATCGTTTTGGCAGTGCATTGGCGCTGAACAACGGCTGGCTGGCGATCAGCGCACCACAGCATGGCGCCGGAGGTGCAGTGTATCTCTTCGAGTTCGATGGCGTCGCCTGGGTGCAGCGCCACAAAGTATCCGCCGGAGACACGGTCGCCGGAGATCGCTTCGGTAGTGCGCTGGCGTTGAGCAACGGGTGGCTGGCGGTTGGTGCGCCGTTGCACCGCGCTACCGGCAGTTTCAGCGGCGTAGTCTACCTTTTTGAGTTTAATAGCGCTTCCTGGGTGCAGCGCCAGAAGTTCGTCGCTGGCGATACAGCCGCCGGTGATAACTTCGGTAGCGCGCTGGCGCTTTCCAGCCAGCGCCTCGTCGTCGGAGCGCCGTTACACAACGCCAACGGACCTGCCAGCGGCGCGGTCTATGTGTTCGATCGCAGCGGTGCAACCTGGATCGAACGCGCGAAACTGATTGGCAGCGATACCGACAGCGGTGATCGACTCGGCGGGGCGGTCGGTATCGATGGGAACACCATTATTGCCGGGGGGTATGGCGATGCGCTCTTTGGACCGGCAACCGGCTCAGCATACGTTTTTGTGGACGTGACCGGTTCAGGTGCGACGAATACGCCCGTGCCGATTGTCACTTCCACGCCAACCGATACTCCTGTGCCGACCAATACACCCACGCCCACGGCGACCCCTACGCCAAGTGCGACGGCGACTCCCACGGCGACCCCTACGCCAAGTGCGACAGCGACTCCCACGGCGACCCCTACGCCGAGCGCGACGGCGACGGCAACGCACACGCCCACGGCGACCAATACGCCGAGCGCGACGGCGACGGATACGCCCACGGCGACCCCTACGCCGAGCGCGACGGCGACGGCAACGGATACGCCCACGGCGACCCCTACGCCAAGCGCGACGGCGACCCCTACGGCGACCAATACGCCAAGTGCGACGGCGACGGCAACGCACACGCCCACGGCGACCAATACGCCCACGGCGACCAATACGCCAAGTGCGACGGCGACGGCAACGCACACGCCCACGGCGACCAATACGCCCACGGCGACCCCTACGGCGACCGATACGCCAAGTGCGACGGCGACGGCAACGCACACGCCCACGGCGACCAATACGCCGAGCGCGACGGCGACGGATACGGCGACAGCGACGAGCACGCCCACCGCAGCGCGCACGCCTACGGCAACGGCGACGGATACGGCGACAGCGACCCCCACGCCAACGCACACGCCCACGGCGACGAGCATGCCGAGCGCCACAGCGACGGCAACGCATACGCCCACGGCGACCCCTACG
>CALGYB010000047.1 GCA_937935075.1 uncultured Roseiflexus sp.
TGAAGAGTGCGAAAGCCGTTCCAATACCCTCAACCTTCCGCCCCTCGCCTCGTTGCATACGCCACCCGACATATCCGACGCATAACCCGCATAGCAGACGCGCATTGATACCATGATGCGCTACGATGCATGCAGCGTTCACGTCGGTTGTCTCCGGGGAAACGAAGACACCAGGTTGTGAGGACCTTATGAATCATGCAGAAGCGCCGCTGCCGGATCGCGTGCGCACCCTTGTTGCTGCGCCCGACCCGGAGCGCTTGCTGTGCCGCTCCGTGCTCGAACGTCTTCCGCAGGTGACGGTGATTGCCGAAACGGATAACAGTCGTGTGGCGCTGGAGTATGTGCGACGACTGCGTTTCGATCTGGCGTTGCTCGGCATTTCGCTGGCGCAGGGCGACGGACTGACCGTTGCGCGTCAGGCGTTCCGCGCCTTGCCCGGTATTCGGGTCGCTATCATTTCCGCCGTCGACGACCCGCCATGTCTTCTTGAAGCGCTCCGGATCGGCGTCCATGGGTATCTGTCCGCCGCTGCGTCTATCGACGATCTGGCAGATGCCGTTCAACGCATCCTCCTGGGGGAAACGATCTTCGATACCACGATTTCTACGCGCGCGCTTCAGCGGCTGGCGGCATCCGGCTGTGAATGGTGACGAAGATATGCCATCCGGCATAGGTGCGATTGTCCAACAGGCAGACGCTATGAAACGCTCACGGTGCTACAGTCGGCATGCGATCGCAACGCAGCGGTGTGTCCTTCCATGCGCACTGATGTGGCGAACACATGCGATTGCGCCCATGTAAGCGGCGCCAATGCGCCAGATAGATGAGCAAAGTGAGCATCGCATGATCCTGCAACGATACCTGAACCTCTTCTGGCGCTGGCTCTGGCTGATGCTGCTGATGACGCCGCTCGCTGGCGGCGCGGCGTATCTTGTCAGCATCCGGATGACGCCGATCTACGAAGCATCGACCACCCTGCTGATCAACCAGGCGCCGGCGGGCAGCGCCTCGCCGGACTACAACGCTGTGCTGACTGCGGAACGGCTGGCGCGCACCTACGCCGAACTGCTGGTCAAACGCCCGGTGCTCGAAGAGGTGGTGCGCGAGTTGAGCCTGCCGATCACGCCGTCGGCGCTTGCCGAGCGCGTTCGCGTCCGACCGATCCGCGACACGCAGTTGATCGTCGTGACGGTCGAAGACATCGACCCGCAGCGCGCTGCCGACATCGCCAATCATATGGTGGCAGTCTTCAGCGAACAAAACCGCGAGTTGCAGTCCGAACGCTTTGCCGAGTCGAAGCGCAGTCTCGCAAGCGAAGTTGCCAAACTCCAGGCGGATATCGATGCCACCCAGGAGCAACTCGCAGCGCTGCGCGGCATCGACGATCCGGTGCGCCGCGCGCGCCTGGAAGAGGCGCTGGTGCAGTATCGCAGCAGTTACGCCACGGTGCTGCGCAGCCTGGAAGAGGTGCGACTGGCGGAAGCGCAGTTGACAAACAGTGTCAATGTGGTGGAGTCGGCGGTTCCTGTGCCTACGCCAGTACGTCCGCGCATTGCCACGAACACCGGCATGGCGGCATTTGCCGGTCTGTTGCTGGCAATCGGACTGGCGCTCCTGATCGAGTACCTCAGTGATCGGGTCAGTTCCGCCGAGGACGTGGCGAACGCCGCGCATGTCGGCATGCTGGCGGCGATTGGGCGGATCGATGGCGCCGAGCCGTCGGACAAACTGGTGATGCTGAAAGACCCTTTTGCGCAGGTTGCCGAAGCCTACCAGATGCTGCGCGTCAAACTGGAGATCGCGCGGTTCGAGAAGCCGCTGCGCACGCTGCTGGTGACGAGCAGCAGCCCCGGCGAAGGGAAGAGCACAACGGCGGCGAATCTGGCGCTGGCGATTGCCCGCTCCGGCAAGCGCGTCATTCTGGTGGACACCGACCTGCGCCGTCCGTCGTTGCACCGTTTCTTCCGCCACGCCAATCTGCGCGGCGTTACGACGGCGCTGGTGCGTGATCCGTCGGATAGCCTGTACAACCACATGATCGCCGCTGGTGTGGAGAACCTGCTCGTGCTGCCAAGCGGGCCGGTCCCCTCCGATCCGGCAGTGATGGTCAGCTCGAAGAAAATGCTCGACCTGATCGACGAACTGAAGCGTATGGCCGACGTTGTGGTGTTCGACAGCCCGCCGATCCTTGCCGTTGCCGATGCCATACCGCTCGCGCATATCTGCGATGCCACCCTGCTGGTGGTGCTGGCAGGCGCCACGCGCACCAGTCAGTTGCGTCGCGCCTGCGATCAATTGCTCCAGGCGGGGGTGGAGCCGCAGGGTGTGGTGTTGAACCGGGTGACACGCGAGCAGGGCGGGTATGACCACTATTACTACTACTATGGCGGTGAACGGAAGCGCAGCCGCCGCAGCGGGTTGAGCCGGTGGTTCAGGCGCCGACGGCGACGCCAGCACACTGTGCCGGGCGTGGTCGATACCGTGGATGCGGGGGTAACCGGTATGGGGCACGTGGCGCGCAACGACCAGGAGGCGCCGATTGACCCGGTGAGGGATGAATTCTTCCCGCGCTACTCAGCCTCTGCGCCAGATACGGTAGATGGGCATCCGGTGAGTGCCGACGTGGTTGTTGCCGAAGGAACGGACGAGCGCCGCAATGGGATGACGCAGCGCCGCGGGATTGCAACGAAGTAGGAATATGCCGTGACGCAGCAAGCACAACCAGGAGTTGTACGCCTGACCGTCGAGACCTATGCGGTACGACTGGCGACGCTGGGATTGATGGTGGTCTCGGCGGTATTGCAGGCGCGTCTGCTTGGTCCTGAAGGCAAAGGATTGCTCGCCGCCGCACTTTCCTGGTCGGCGTTGATCGGCGGCATCGCCCTGCTTGGCTCGGATAGCGCCATTATCTACTTCGTCGCGCGTTCTGCGCGGCACACGTTGTGGACGATACGCGCCGGTCTGATGTATGCCGTCGGCATGGCGCTGATTGCGCTCGTACCGCTCACCTTTCGGATCGATGTTCTGATCGACCGGCAGTTGATGCTTTCGGTTGCGCTGTTGACGCCGGTTGTCGTCATGATAACGCTGTTCAACGCGATCTGTGTCGGATTGAACCGAATCCGGTTGACCAACGCGCTCAATGCGAGCGCTGCGCTGTTGTATGTGCTGGCGCTTGCAGTCTTGTTCATCGCGCGTATCGACCACTTCGAAGCGGTTATGGCAACGGTCCTGGGGGTGCAGATCGTCGTCCTCGTCCTGTTCGCGGTAGCGCTGCGCCGCGCAGGAACTGCCGAATACGTGGCGCCAGAACGTTCGGCGATGGTGCGATACTCGTTGCAGGCGTTTCGCGGCAACCTGGCAGGTCTCCTGTTTCTGCGCAGCAGCCTGATCATCGTCAGCGGCACGTCGTCGATTGCACAGGCCGGCATCTATTCAATCGCAGTCGTCTTTGCGGATGTGGCGCTGATGTTGCCTACCACACTCACGAACATCTTGCTGCCCCGTCTCGCCGGACAGCACGCGGAGACGGTCGCGCGGCGCGTTGCGGATGCAGCGCGCTATGCCTTTGCCGGGGCGCTTGTGACAGGGTTGCTGCTTGGCGGAAGCGCTTTCATCGTCGTGCCATTTGGATTCGGCGAGGCATTTCGTCCGGCGGCGGCGGTGGCGCTCATTCTCTGCATCGGCGCGGCGCTCGGCGCCCCCGGCATGATCCTGTCGCTCTATTTCAATGCGCTCGAACAGCCAGGGACGCCGGCAACCGCCGCCTGGATCGGGTGTGGCGTTTTGATCGCCGCTTCACTGGCGCTTGCGCCGCTCTCTGGTGCGCTGGGCGCTGCCGTCGCAGCGGCAATCGCACGAATGGCGACCACGCTTGTGCTGGTTGTGCGTTTTTGTCGCGCCAGTCGCCTGAACTGGCGCGCCTTCCTGGTCTTCCAGCCGGCGGATTGGACGAGCAGTGAACGAAGGATTCATGCTATCTATGAGCAGATTGTCCGCACTCGTCGCGCCTGAATATCTGCGGATCGGCACAGCGTTGCTGCTGGGGTTGACTGTCGCGCCGCTGGTTGGCGTGCTGGCAGCAACGCAGCCATTCCTGCTCCTGATGGCGCTTGGCGCTGCGGCGTGGGTTGCCCTGGCGCTGCGCGGCGGCGATAGCGCCTTCTTCGTGACCGGCATGGCCGTTCCGCTCCTCTATCTCATCGATATGCGCAGTGCGCTCTTCAGCCAGGCGTTGCTGGCGCTGTACAGTATGACCTTCCTCCACGCCTTGTATCAGGTTACGCAGCATCCCGACGCCAGGCAGTGGGATCGCCGGCTGCTGATCGTCGTCGTCGGCTGGGGGGCGGTCATTGTGCTGGCTGAACGCGCGCTCCTCAACGAAGGCTTGAGTCTGAAACGTGTTGTCACGACCATCATCGGACTGCTGCCTTACCTCTGGTTTGCGCTGGCAGCGCCGCGAATAGCGACCGGCAGCCAGGCGCGCGCGCTGCTCGGCGGCATCGCTCTTGGCGCAACGGTAGTCGCCGGCGCATTTCTGCTCAACTCGCGCTCACTGAGCGAAGGACTGCAAGGACGCGATGCCTGGATCGACACCTATACCGTGATCGGCAGCCTGAAGAACTCACTGGGACTCCTGTGGGTCATCGGCTGGACCCTGCTGCTCGGAAGAGGCATCAGAGGCGGTTGGATGCTCAGAGCGCCGCTGCTCGCCATTTTACTGACCGCCATCCTGTTCTCATTCAGTCGCTCGTCCTATATGGCGTTGATTGTCGCAACGCTGCTGCTCTATCGCGGGCATTCGCTCAAACTGTGGATCATTGCGGGAGCGATCGGCGCCTTTGTACTGTTTGGGTTGCCCGAAGCCGTCTGGGCGCGCCTTGAGATGACCTGGGCGCCGGGGCGTGGGTTCGACCCGTCGGCAGAGACGCGCCTCGATCTGTGGGGTGCGGCGGTCCATGCCTTTCTCTCGGCGCCGCTGACCGGCATTGGATGGGGGAAATTCAGCGAGTATCTGGTGCGCACCGGTCAGGCGCCGCTTGCTGCGGGATCGGCGGTGTACGACCTGGGCTTTGCCCATAATTACTTTCTGAGCGCATTTGCCATGCTCGGCGTTGGCGGCGGCGTGTTGAGCATCGGTGTGTTTCTGGCGGCATGGCGGCGTGTGCGCGCCCTGGTTGCGCGCCAGGATCATCTGGCGCGCGTCGTTCAGGCGGTGATCCTGGCAGTGCTGGTGTCATCATTGTTTGGCGAACCGCTCTTCGATCCGATCCTTGCCTTCGTATTCCTTTTGATTCTGGCATGCCTCGTCGGGCAGGAAAGTGAAGGGTGACATGCCCCGATCATTACGCATCGTCCATATTGTCGGAAGCGCATTTGCCGGTGGATGGGCGTTCCATCCGCTCTGCCGGTTGCGCGATGCCGGGCACAAGGTGCACCTGATCTGCCCGGAGGATGGTCCGCTGCCGGAACGAGCGCGTGCCGCAGGGGTTCCGACCCGGATCGTCCCTTTTCCACGTCGCATCCGGCATATGCACACCGCCGCTGCGTATGTGGCGCGTGTGGCGGCCTGGTTGCGTCGAGAACAGATTGACGTGGTGCACAACCATCTGGCGCCGGCCAATGTGTGGGGGCGCCTGGCAGCATATGCGGCGGGCGTTCCCGTGCGTCTGACACAGTGGCCCGGTCCGCTGCCGCTCGAAATTCCTGCGTCGCGTCGGATCGAGATGGCGCTGGCGCGCCTCGATAGCGCCATCATCGCGTCGAGCACCGCCACGCAGCGTATCTACGACGCTTGCGGCGTCATGCGCGGACGGATCCGCCTGATCTACTACGGTTTCCCATTTGAGCCGTTCAATCCGGCAATCGATGGCAGCCCGATCCGGCGTGAATTCGGCATTGCACCCGATGCGCCGCTGATCACGATGATTGCGTATATGTACTCGCCGCTGAAGGAACAATCCCTGCGCGGGCTGAACGTTTTTGGCGGCGTTGGGCTGAAGGGGCACGAAATCCTGATTGCCGCCGCAGCGCGCGTGCGCGAGGCGAATCCCGCTGCGCGCTTCCTGATCGTCGGTGATGCGCTGGTCCCCGGCGAGGCGGAACAGTACAAGCGCCGGTTATACCAGATGGTTGCCGACCTGCAGTTGCAGCAGACGGTCATCTTCGCCGGGAAACGCACCGACATTCCGGCGATCCTGGCAGCCAGCGATGTGGCGGCGGTTCCGTCACTTTCGGAGAACGTCGGCGGCGCTGTCGAGCCGTTGTTGATGGAGCGACCCGTGGTTGCCAGCGCCGTCGGCGGATTGCCCGACGTGGTGCGCGACGGCGAAACCGGCTACCTCGTGCCGCCACGCGACCCGGAGGCGCTGGCAAAGGCGTTGCTGCACGTGCTGTCGCTGTCGCCGGTCGCTCGACGCGCGATGGGGTGCAAAGGGCGCGCTATCGTGCAGGAATTGTTCGATCTGCGCACCACCGTGCAGCAAACCGAGCGCCTGTACTACGACATTCTGCACGCTCAGGGAATGGGGGGTCTGCGATGGGCGCGCCGCTGACCATTCTCTATGTGACCGGCTATGGCGCCCACGAATGGGCGCTGCATACCCCGCGAAGTCTGATGCGTCGCGGGCATCGGGTGCTGGCGGCATGCCCGTTCGACTCGCCGATGGCGCGCCTGGCGCACGCTGCCGGCGTCGACGTCTGCACCTGGCAGGCGCCGCGTCATCTGAAGGAAGCGCGTCGTGTGATCGCTGCCATTGGCGCGCTCTATCGGCTGTTTCGCCAGCACCGACCGGACGTAGTCGTGTATTACGCGCTGCCGATCAGTCTGTGGGCGCGTGTTGCGGCGCGGTTGGCAGGCGTGCCGGTGCGCCTGTTCAAGCCGCCGAGCCTGTGGGACCTGGAATTGCGGCCCTATCGACTGGCGGAGTATAGCACCGCCTGGATGGACAGCGGGATTCTGGCGTCGAGCCGCGCGCTGGCGGACTACTACCGGCGCGCACCGATTGCCTGCCGTAACGTGATTCTGAGTTACTACGGCTTTCCGCTCGAACGCTTCGATCCTGCGCTGAACGGCGCGGCAGTGCGTCAGGAACTCGCTATTTCATCCGCTGCGCCGGTTGTGACGACCGTTGCGCATCTCATCCCGCCGATTCGCCGTTTCGATCCGCACTACGGCATCAAAGGGCACGAAGTGTTGATCCGCGCGGCGCGCGATGTCGCGGCGCGCCTGCCTTCGGTGCGCTTCCTGATCGTCGGCGCCGAACCTGAAGGCGCTGATGGATCTTACGAGGCGTCGTTGAAGCAACTCGCGCGTGTGGAGGGGGTTAACCGCCACGTCATCTTTACCGGGAAACGCACCGACATTCCGGCGATCCTGGCGGCAAGCGATGTGGCGGCGGTTCCGTCACTCTCGGAGAATGTCGGCGGCGCCGTCGAGCCGTTGTTGATGGAGCGACCGGTGGTTGCCAGCGCGGTCGGCGGCTTGCCCGACGTGGTGCGCGACGGTGAAACCGGCTACCTCGTGCCGCCGCGCGACCCGGAGGCGCTGGCGGAAGCGTTGCTGCGCCTGCTGTCGCTCCCTCCGGCTGCCCGCCGCGCTATGGGGCGGAGAGGACGCGCGATTGTGCAGGAACTGTTCGATATCGAGCGTGTGACGCTTGCTGAAGAACGCATCTTTTACCGTCTGCGAGGCGAACCGGTATGTGCGACCTTAGTATCGTGATTGTCAACTGGAACACGCGCGACCTGTTGCGCGCCTGTCTTGCATCATTGAGCGACGCCGCGCGCCGGATCGCCTGTGAGATCATCGTCGTCGATAACGCCTCGACCGATGGCAGCGCAGAGATGGTTCGCACCGCATTTCCACACGTGCGCCTGATGGCGCTGCCGGAGAACGTCGGTTTCGCCCGCGCCAACAATCTCGGATTTGCCCACGCACAGGGGCGGTATTTCCTGCTCTTGAATCCCGATACCTGGCTGCCGCCCGGCGCACTGGACGAGATGACGGCGCTGATGGACCGGATGCCGGATGTCGGCATTCTCGGTCCACGCCTGTTGAACGCCGACGGCAGTCTGCAACCATCATGCAGCCGGTTTCCGACGCTCCTCAACATCACGCTGGATTGCTGGGGCGTCAGCCGGATCGCGCCGCGCAACCGCGTGCTTGCCCGCTTCAAAATGACGTGGTGGGCGCACGACACGGCGCGCGATGTCGATCAGCCGTCGGGCGCGTGCCTGCTGGTGCGCCGCGAAGCCTGGGATGACGCCGGTCCACTCGACGAACGCTTCTTCATGTACTTCGAGGAAGTGGATTTCTGCTGGCGTGTGCGGCAGGCTGGCTGGCGCATCCGTTTCACGCCGACGCCACAGATCACGCACTATGGCGGCCAGAGTTCGCTCCAGAACCTCGATGCGCGTATTGCACAACGGTACGCCAGTCTGGTGTCGTTCTTCCGCAAACAGTATGGACCGCTGACGACCTGGGCGCTCTGTGCAGCGATTGCGCCAGCGGCGCTGGCGCGCGCGGCGCTGGCGGCCTTGCGCGCGGCGCTGGCGGGTCAACGGCGGCAATGGGAGTACGCCGCACAATACTGGCGCGTGGCAACGCTCTTGTGCGGTTCGATGATTGCCCGGTGAAAAACGATGAACGCGCTCTTTCTCACACGTTACAGTCAGCGTGGCGGCAGCAGCCGCTATATGGTGCATCAGTACCTGCCCGCGTATGCGCAGGCTGGCATTGCCTGCACCGTCGAGCCGCTGTTCGACGACCGGTACTTCGAGTTCGGCGTGCTCGACCGTCCGACGGGGTTTGGCGACATTGCACGTCATAGTCTGTACTTTGCGCGCCGTGTTGCGCGACGGCTGCGGGTGCTGCTGAACGCACACCGCTACGATCTGGTGGTATTCGAGAAAGAACTGCTCCCCTATCTGCCGGATGGATTTGAAGCATGGCTGCGGCGACGCGGTGTGAAACACGTGGTACTGTTCGACGATGCAACATATGCCTACTACCGACGCCATCCCTTTCCGCTGGTGCGCTGGCTGTGTCGCGGCAAGATCGAGCGCATCGTGCGCCACGCCACGCACGTGATCGTCTGGAATGAGCATCTGGCAGGGTACATGCGCCGCCTGAACCCACGTGTTTCGGTCGTGAACAGCGGCGTGGACATCACCCGTTACCCGCCGAAGGATTATCGCGCTCCTCGCGCCTCGAAGCGGCTGGTCATCGGCTGGATCGGCACACCCAACGGCTTTCCCTACCTGCGATCGCTGGAACCGGTCTTCGGCGAACTGGCGCAGCACTACCCGCTCGAACTGCACGTCATCAGTTCGGTTCCCTACGTCAGCGCCCACCTTCCGGTCGTCAACCGCATCTGGAGCCAGGCAACCGAGGTGCAACATCTCCATGCGTTCGACATCGGGGTCATGCCGTTGCCGGACGATGAATGGACCCGCGGCAAGAGCGGCGTCAAAGCCGTGCAGTATATGGCGGTCGGCGTTCCGGCAGTGTGTTCGCCGGTTGGCGTGGCGCGCCAGTTGATCATGCACAACGTCAATGGCTTGCTGGCGGACAACCCGACCGCCTGGCGTTGCGCCCTGGCACGGCTGCTCGACGACCCGGCGCTGCGCGAGCGGCTTGGCATGGCAGGACGCGCAACGGTGGCGCAGTCCTATTCCATTCAATCGGTTGCCCCGCGCCTGACGGATATTCTGTTGCGGGCAGGGCGTAGCACATAGGAGGCATATTCGATGACCGTGCGAGTCGCGCATGTGACGACCATCGACCAATCGCTGCGCTATCTGCTGCTCAATCAACTGCGCAGCATCACCGACGCCGGGTATCAGGTCACGGGGATTTCCGCGCCAGGACCGGATGTGCCTGCGCTCGAAACACACGGCATTCGCCATATCGCGGTTCCACTCACACGGCGCCTGACGCCGCTCGCCGATCTGCGCGCGTTACTGTGCCTGTACCGCGTGTTTCGCCGTGAACGTTTCACGATCGTGCACACGCACACCCCCAAACCAGGGCTGCTGGGCCAACTGGCGGCGCGTCTGGCCGGGACGCCGGTGGTAATGAATACCATTCACGGCTTTTATTTCCACGAGCACATGCCGCCAGCGCAGCGACGGTTCTACATCACGCTGGAACGGATTGCGGCGCGGTGCTCTGATCTCATTCTTTCGCAAAGTAGCGAGGACCTCGACACTGCGGTTCGTCTGGACATTTGTCCACGCGAGCGGATTCAGTTACTCGGCAACGGCATCGATATCCGGCGTTTTGACCGGAGTCGGATCGATCCGGCGCATCTGGCGCGCCTGCGTCAGACGCTAGGGTTGCCGCCGGGCGTGCCGGTGATCGGCTTTGTCGGTCGGCTGGTCGCCGAGAAAGGGGTGATCGAACTGGCGCGCGCCGTGCAACAGGTACAGTCGCGGTTCGGTCCGGTCGCACTCCTGGTTGTCGGCGGCGTTGATCGCGAGAAAGCGGATGCGCTCACCCCTGAGGATATTCAGGCGGCAGCAGGAACGGCGACTTGCGTGTTTGCCGGCGTTCGCCAGGATATGCCAGACATGTACGCCCTGATGGACATATTTGCGCTGCCATCGTACCGTGAAGGCTTTCCACGCGCACCGATGGAAGCGTCGGCAATGGGGGTTCCCTGTGTTGTGACCGATGTGCGCGGGTGTCGCGAGGCGGTCGAGCACGGGCGGAACGGACTGCTGACGCCGCTGCGCGCTGTCGATGCGCTGGCGGATGCCCTGGAGCGCCTGCTGCGGGATGACCGTCTGCGTGCAGCCATGGGAGACGCCGGGCGCAGCGTAGCGTGCGAACGCTTCGATGAGCAGCAGGTGTTTCAACGAGTGATCGGCGCCTACCGGCGGTTACTGCACGAGAAAGGACTCCCCGCGCCAGAGAGCGCGGCAATGCCCGCAACCAGCAGAGCATAATGCCATGTACCGTCGTCATCTGAAGCGCATCTTCGACATCAGCATCGCCAGCGCGGCGCTCATTGCGCTGGCGCCGCTGCTGCTGATCATCGCAGCGCTGGTGCGCCTGTTGCTGGGAGCGCCGGTGATCTTTCGTCAGCAGCGCCCCGGATTGCACGGCAAACCATTCACGCTGCTGAAGTTTCGCAGCATGACCGACGCGCGCGATGCCGAAGGCAACCTGTTGCCGGATGATCGGCGGCTGACGCGGTTCGGGCGCTTTCTGCGCAGCAGCAGCCTCGACGAACTGCCGGAACTGATCAACGTCATCCGTGGCGACATGAGCCTGGTAGGACCGCGCCCGCTGCTGATGGAGTATCTGGATCGCTACACCCCGGAGCAGATGCGGCGGCATGCAGTGCGCCCCGGCATCACCGGA
This sequence comes from uncultured Roseiflexus sp., assembly GCA_937935075.1. Classification (GTDB taxonomy): domain Bacteria; phylum Chloroflexota; class Chloroflexia; order Chloroflexales; family Roseiflexaceae; genus Roseiflexus. Next base: position 11,369 of record CALGYB010000047.1, read on the forward strand.
TGGGCGCAGGTGAATGGGCGCAACGCGATTACGTGGGAGCAGAAGTTTGCGCTGGATGTCTGGTATGTCGATCATCTCTCGTTCTGGCTCGATCTCCGCATTCTGGCGCTGACCATATGGCGGGTGGCGCGCTGTGAGGGGATCAACCAGCGCGGGTGTGCAACGGTGACAATCTTTCAAGGAACATCGGAAGGCAGGTCACAATGAAGCGCGTATTGATCATTGGCGCCGGCGGGCATGCGCAGGTGGTCGCCGACATTCTCGTGCGCATGCACGAGACCGGCGCCGACCTGACGCCGATTGGCTTTCTCGACGATAATCCGCACCTGTTCGGCGAGTGGCGGCTGGGATTGCCGATCCTGGGACCACTCGCTTCCATCGACGCCGTTGATCACGACGCGGTTGTGATCGGCATCGGCGACAACCGGACACGCCGGACAATCTACGAACGTCTGGCGGCGTGCGGCGAACAGTTTATCGTAGCGCGCCACCCGTCGGCAATTGTGGCGTGCGATGCCGTCATCGGCGCGGGGACGGTCATCGCAGCGCGGGCAATCGTGAATGCGGGAGCGCACATCGACGTGAATGTCATCCTCAATAGCGGCTGCATCGTCGAGCACCACAACCGCATTGGCGCGCATGCCCACATCGCGCCCGGCGCGACCCTTGGCGGCGCGGTCACCGTTGGCGAGGGGGCGCTGGTAGGGATTGGCGCGACGGTGTTGCCACAACGCGCAGTAGGCGCATGGAGCGTAGTCGGCGGCGGCGCAGTGGTGACATCGTCGGTCGATAATGATCTGGTGGTCAGTGGCATCCCTGCGCGTCCGCACCTGACGCCCGGGCTGATGCCGGCGCAGCGCCGTGCGCGTGTGAGAGTATAGCGATCAACCGGATATTGCACAATCATTGCCCGTGTTGACCGTCTTGCGGCAGACGGTGGCTTCGACAAGCTCAGCCAACGTCCGCCGCTGACCCAGCCGTATCATCTCGCGCGCGGCAACCCAGCACGGTGGCTTCGACAGTCTCTGCCAACGTCTGCTGCTCCACGTCCTTGATAGTTCAGGTATTGGTTGATCGCTCCATGAGATGCGCAGAGGATTTGCCGGTCGAAGGCGGGAAGGATAGGAGGAGTTCCCCGCTCTCTTAGTTTTGGCGCGAAGCGCCGCCCCTTGCAGTGAGCCTGCCGAACTGAGCCTGCCAAACCACGTCCGCACCTCCAATACCCCTGTTCGCCCTCACCCCCTGACCTCGCGAGTGGAGATTTTTTGGCAAGCCCCTGGATGACATCGCTCACTCCAGCGCATGCCCCCTTCTCCCACGAGAGGAGAAGGGAGCGGGGGGATGAGGAGAAAACAGGCATCGAGACAAGGCATACACCACTTTGCCGAAGTCAACACGAGCCGTTCACGCGGCTTGTCCGTAAGGCAACCACGTCACTCCTGGTATAATAATGATATGGTGTTGCGTCTTCCATCTGGTCGTCTATCGGCGCGCCGCACGCCCGGTTCCGAAATGATGATTGCTCTGATTCTGGTCATCGCAATTGTTGCGATCCCCTTTCTGGCTGCACCGTGGCTGATCATCGATGATGCCGCTGACACTGCGGACGCGATCATCGTCCTCGGCGGCGAGGCGTATCCGCCCAACCGCACCATTCACGCACTGGAACTCTATCGCCAGCAGCGCGCTCCGGTTGTGGTGTTTACCGGCGGCGCACAGCCCGGCAGACCGTCGGAAACGTCATCGGCGCAGGTAGCGCTGCGCTATGCAGTGGCGCGCGGATTGCCGCCAGACGTCACGCTCCTGGCGGATGGGGCGCAGAGCACCTACGACGAAGCGACACTGGTGCGCGATCTGGTCGCCACTTACGGCTGGCGCTCGTTAGTGATCGTGACCGATCCCTATCATACCCGCCGTGCAGTGCGCACCTTTCGCGCCCTCATTCCCGAGGCGCACATCACTGCGAGCGCCGCGCCGTTTCTTGCGCCCTGTCCTGATCGCTGGCGGTGTGGCGCGCGCCTCTGGCGCTACGCCGCCAGTGAGCTGGTGAAAATGGGGTTCTACCGGCTGTATTATGACGTGCCGCTGCCCTGAAGAAAGGGGCGGACGGTTTCACCCGAATCTCATCTGTTTCTCAGCAGAAACTCAGCAGACCGTGCAACTTTCCGAACAGGCTGCACGTTATACTGGTGTAAGAGCAAGACGACAGCGGCGGTCGTCTCAGGGCGTGGCAGACGCCCAACCGGACACCCTCCTTCGCCGCCCTCATTCGTCCTCTCTTATCCCCACCGGTCGTCGTTATGACGGCCGGTTTCCTCTTTTATATCCAGAAAATCTCGCCGGGAGGGCGAAGGCCCGGCGTGGGCGAAGGCCCGGCGTGGGCGAAGGCAATGCCTTCGCCTACCCGGCATTTGGACGGTCTCTTATTGATCCATCCTGTCATTGCGCACGATGATGCGCACCGGCGCTTCTCCGGCAAGCCAGAGGAGGAGGGTATTGACAATCGCAATGATCAGACCGCCGAGAAACGCCGACCAGAAACTATCGACGCGAAACTGCACCCCCAGACCACCGGCGATATAAGCGGTCAGTAAGAGCAAGAGCGCATTGATGACCAGCGTAAACAGTCCCAGCGTCAGCAGCACCAACGGACAGGTCAGCAGGGTCAGGATGGGGCGCAACGCCGTATTGACCAGCCCAAATACCAGCGCGACCAGCCCGATTTCCCAGCCAGGACCGACGAACTCGATACCGGGGACGACCTGAATAGCCACAAAGATCGCCAGCGACGTCACCAGCCAGCGCAACACCAGGCTGCGCGCCATCTGCCAGCGCGAGGGCGGTTGTGGCGGAGAGTCAATCATGGCGAGAAGAGTGCATCGGTGGTAAAACTGACCTGCGGCAACATCACGGCGCCGATCCGACTGCCCGGCAAAATCTTTTGAAGCAGCGTGTATTCGCCTGCTGCCGGCATCGTATACTGCTCGACGATCTGCCTGCTGGCATCAACAAGCCAGACTTCGACAATCCCGGCGCGAGCGTAGCGCGGCAGTTTTTCCTGCTGGTCGTAAGCGAGCGACGTATCTGCGACTTCGATGATAAGCAGCACATCCTCTGGCGTGGCAAGGGCATTGAGATAGGCATCCTCACGCGGACGCAGCAGAGTCAGATCGGGTTGGGGTTCGTTGTACTCGTTCAGCCGGATCGGGTTTTGCACGCTGACAATTGCATCATTGCCCGCCAGACGCACCAGCAAAGCAGTGAGTCGATTGACCAGGCTCACGTGCCGCGCACCGATCGGACTCATCTCACGAATCTCCCCATCGATCAGTTCAACCCGGTCATCCTCGCGTAGCAGACCGGCTTCGCGCAAACGGGCGTATGCGTCAACCGTAAATCGGTAGCGTGTGACTGTTTCTGTCGTCATGGAATCACTCTTGACCGCCAGCACATTGCCTGCGTGCGTATGATACCATGCCAGACGATGCGGTGTTGCAGCGTCACGGTTCACGGCATACGCCTGATGGCATAGGGCGCGCATTATGCATTGTCTCGCGCTGCATCGCTGACTCCGGCAATCCGCCGGCGCGTTGGATGAACTCCTCCGCGCGTTGCTGCTCGACCCGAAGGCCACTGCGCGGAGACGTTCGCAGCGCTGATGGGCACGGACATCAGCCTGGCAGCCCTGTGCCGCCATGTTGCGCATCCTCATTATGGAGCGCTCAACCAAAACCTGGACAATCAAGGATGCGGAGCGGCTGACATTGGCTTCGACAGGCTCAGCCAACGTCAGCCACAAGCCGGTCAACACGGGCAAGTGTTGCGCAACATCAGGTTGATCGCTCTATAAGCGCCCGACGGCTGAAGCCGCAGGCTCCTGTTGCGAATCCCGCCTGCGGAGGAGGGCGCGAGTAATGCGGAATTCCTGTCGCAAAGACCATACCGACAATAACGGCTTTTTGATACAGACTCTTTGCGCCTGCGCGCCTTTGTGTGAGTTTACCAGATAGCACTGGACTGAACCGGTCTCTCGATGATGCCCCGCTTATGTCAAACGATTCGATGGGTTCCGAACAAATCGTGTCACTTGCCGGAGAAGACGTGTGGCTCCTCCCGGAGCGCGCCATTTTCTGGCGGCGCACTGCCACGCTGATCATCGCCGATCCGCATATCGGCAAAGCAAGTGCATTCCGCACCGCATCAATCGCTGTGCCGGAAGGAACAACAACCGCCGATCTGGATCGCCTGAGTCAGGCTATTGCCCATTGCAATGCGCAGAAAGTCATTATTCTGGGCGATCTGCTGCATGCGCGCAGCGGACGCACTGCTGCAACCATCGCAGCGTGTGCGAAGTGGCGGGAGCGCCACGCCGATCTTGCCCTGTTCCTGGTGCGCGGCAACCACGACGCGCACGCCGGCGATCCACCGAATGCTTGGGGGGTCGTCTGCATCGATGAGCCATGGCATCTGCCGCCCTTTGTCATGTGCCACCATCCCAAAGCACACGCCGATGGGTACACGCTCGCCGGACATCTCCATCCTGCCGCCCGTTTGACCGGCGCCGGCAGGCAACGCCTGACTCTGCCCTGTTTTTGGTTTGGCGCGCAGGTCGGTGTGCTGCCGGCGTTCGGCAGTTTTACCGGCGCAACGGTTATTGCTCCTGAGTCGGACGATCAGGTGTTTGTCATTGCTGATGCTGAGGTGGTTGCAGTGTCGGGCGCGCCACGCGGAACGGCGCCAGCGCCACGGGAGCGACGCCGGTAAGCGCCGCTTCCGCCAGCAACTGCCCAAAGCGCATGCCAAACGGCATGCCGTGACCACAGAATCCGCCCGCCACCCACACTCCCGGCATCTCCGGCGCTGCATCGGCGACTGGCGCGTAGTCGGCGGTGAACGCCATCAACCCTGCCCATCGCCGCATAACGTTCAGATTACCGATCTGCGGAAACAGGCGCGGCAGGATCTGTTCGATGGCTGCCATGACTTCCGGCGTCGGAACGGGTTCGGTGACGCCCACATCGCGCCCTGGAGCGTGGGCGCGGCACCCGCCGATCACGATAGAACCATCCGGCGTCTGATGCCAGTATTCGCCGGTAGGGGTCGCCGATGCGCCGATGCCCTGCTCGAAGACGCGCGAAATGGGGGCATACGCCAGCGCCTGACCGCGCACCGGCGTGATAACGTCGCGCAGTGCCGGAACCAGGTCGCGCGTCCAGGCATTGACGGTCACGACTGCGGCGCCTGCTTCCACCACGCCATAGTTGGTGATGACGCGGACGTGACCGTTGTGTGGGACCACATGTGCCGCCCGTGCCATTGCCACACGCGCGCCATGCCGCTGCGCCGCTGCGATCAATCCATAGACCAGCCGCGCCGAATGGAGTAGCGCATTCTCTGGTCCATACAACGCGCCGGTGATCTCTTCGCTCAACGGCGTGCGGATCAACGCCTGCGTCTGCTGGCGATCAAGGAGTTCGGCGGCGAACCCATCGGCGCGCAGCGCAGCAATGTGGCGCTGGAGATCGACATACTGCTCTTCTCCCAACGCTAGCGTCAGATGCCCCGGTTCGCGATAGTCGCAGGCGATCTGTTCTTCGGCGAGCGTCTGCCGTAGCAGCGCGCGACTGTCGAGCGTGATCTGCATCATTGCGCGGGCTGTGTCGCGCCCCAGACGTGCGATGGCATCAGCATACCCTTCCGCCGTTCCAACCACGTGAAAACCGCCGTTGCGACCGGTAGCGCCGTAGGCGGGCGCCGCCTGTTCGATCAGGAGCGGCGCAGCGCCGGCGCGCGCCAGAAAGTACGTTGTCGCTGCGCCGAAAAAGCCGCCGCCAACAACCACGATATTCGCAGTTGAGGGGAGATCAATCGGGAAAACCGGAGCAGGCGCCGTCGCCTGCCAGTATGACTGCGGATCGTGAGTGACGCTCATGGTCAGTTTCCCTCGTGTCTTACTAACTAATGCGCGGTCATTCGTACCATACTGCCGGGTCGCGCAGCGAGACGCCAGGGCGCTGCGGGCGAACGCCCTCGCTGAGGACGCGGTTCGACCACGCTCACCGCACGCGGAAGCCCCCTTGGGGCTGCTGATGCCAGGGCGCAGTCATGAGTCCACGACCGCCAACACGCGTTGTGGGTTGTTACGTCTTGCGGACCGGGCGCTCGAACATCTTGTCTGACCGGCCACAAGAAACCCGGCGGCGAGGTATTATGGGGTAGGCGAAGGCAGTGCCTTCGCCTACCCCGCAGGGTTTTTCGGATAGGCTCTAATACGCGGTCACTTGTACAATGATGGTTTTTGAGAACATAATCCGGCATCACCCGGTTAAGCCCGCGCGGGCGAGCTTTGGCAGCAGTAGCCCGCAGCTTTAGCCGCCGGGCGGACTGATGCCAATACGCGGTTGTGCGTCTGCGACACGCCTGTCGCTGCGTGTTGACCGTTGCGCCTTGCACAACGAATGCTCAAACATTTTGTCTGACTGAACGCCACAGCGTCCATCGCGACTCAGATAGTATCGGCTGATCTGCACGGTCACCGTATGATAGCCGATACATGTCGGTCTGGCAAAGGCGACGGGACATGCCGCTCAGCGATGCATTCCCCAGGGGTGCGGGCAAACAAGGGCGGCAAGACGCCAGGAGGGACACGGTGCGGCAGGCTCACCGCAAGGGGCGCTCCACGCGCGGGCGCTGGGGGCAGGTCTCAGACCTGCCCCTCCACGCGCGGGCGCTGGCGCCGCACCCCAACACCCCGCACACCTGAAGACGCTCCCCTGAAAGAACCTACTCCTTCCCTTCGTACACGGCAACCACAATCAGTCGTCGCTCATTCGTCTGCCGCTCGGGAATCCAGTCGCCGCTACAGGTGATGAGTGTGGCGATTGTCCGATCACTGGGCGCCATAACGAGCACATCGTCCGGCGTTGTTTCGTAGATCGTTTGCACCCGATAGCGATGGAGGGCGGACATCGTTTGCACCAGGATTTCATCGCCGCGCTGCACCTCGTGCAGACGATCAAAGGTGGCATAGGGTCCGCCAGCATGTCCGGTCAGGACCATGTTGCCCGGAGCGCCGGGAAAGGCGGTTCCAAACATCCATCCAATGCCCTGGAACTTCGGTAAGTGATCGATGTCTGCCAGCGTCACGGGCCAGTTAACGTTGATGCGTGGAATGATCAGGCGCTCTGGCGGCAGGAGAACAGGGTCCGGCATCGGCGTGACCGGCGCTTCGGGCGTGACCTGCACCCCGCTTGCGGCAATCGGCGTGGCTTCTGCTGCGGCGCCCGTCGGGCTGGGTTGGGTCAACGGAACGCGCTGACCGTCGGTTGTGACCAGCACTCGTTCGGTTGACGGGCTGAGGCGTTCCTGGTCGCGCAACATATTCATCCAGACCAGGTACGCCGCGCCGATGCCCAGCAGGATAAGGGCAACCGCAGCAATGACCGTCAGGAATGGACGATAGCGATAATAGGAAACTCGCGCGCCATGCATGGTTTTTCTCTCCTCTGGCGTCAATTACAGAGTTACGCAGTCATCTCGCGGGTGAGATCCGCCTTAATCGGGATGACCATGCTGCCGCAGGCTCTGGCAGAACCCAAAAACGCGCCACTGCGTAAGTCCTGTCAGTGAGATGACATTCGGTTGGCGCCGGGCGGAGCGGAGGTGTTCGGCAGTTCGGTGATCGTGCGCGTGCCGCGCCCGGCGTTGGTGACGATCAGCACCGGCGCCCCCCCGCTGCCAGGCGCGCGATACTCGCCTTCAACCGCCAGCGGCATGCCGGCAATTGTGACCAGACCATCCCATCCTGGCATCAAGGTCACGCGCCGCGCTGGCAGACGGTCGAGGCTGATGTTCGGATGGTTGAAACCTGTCAACTCGACGGTCACACTTCCATCGATAGACCAGCGTTCAACCCCCTTGCCATCGACTTCTTCGAGTTTGCCATCGAGCATGCCACGAAATGACCACCAGACTGCGCCGCTGCCATCCATTGCCCGGCGAATCACATAGGCGCCTGTGATGCGATGTCCGGCGCCTTCGACGTCTGCCAGCACCGTCAACGTTTCGGTCGGCAGAGGAGCAGGCTGTTCTTGCGCCGACACGCCGCTCAGCGAGAAGACAAGCGCTGGCAAAAGGACGATGCGCATTATGATCCATCGTTTCATACATCCCTCCGAAACAGGTCCATCCAGCGCGCGCCGCCGCGCCGTTGAGACTGCCGTTCCCCGGTTGTCGCGGTCTCGCGATCCGTGCGCCGGTTGGCTGCCTGCGTGCGGTAGAGCGCGGCGGCGCGCTCGCGGCAGTACTGTGCGCTTTCTTCATCGCCGAGGTCCGCCAGCACGCGACTGAGCGCGTCCAGGCTCTGCGCCGTCACCAGGTGCTCACGTCCCAGCCGATCCTCGCGGATTGCCAGCGCCTGCGCCAGGCAAACGCGCGCACTGCGCAGATCGCCGAGCGCCGCCAGGGTCACGCCGAGATTGTGCAGGCTTTGCGCTGTCGCCGGGTCGCGTGGTCCCAGCGTCGCCTCGCGGATCGCCAGCGCTTCCTGAAAGTGAAAACGCGCCTGGGTGTAGCGTCCCTGCTCAAACCAGAGCGCGCCGAGGCGGGTGTGGGTCTGCGCCGTCGCAGGATGGGCGTTGTGCAGTTCGGACTGCCGCCGCAGTGCGCGTTGCAGACACATAAGCGCTGCGGTGTATTTGCGTTCGGCGCGCAGCGCATCGCCCAGCCCACTGAGCGCACGGGCGATGATCGCGCTATCGCCAAGGACGCTTGGACGGTGCGCCGCCAGCACCAGTTCGTACTGCTGGCGCGCTTCTTCCACCCGTCGTTCCGCCAGCAGCAGATCACCCAGGTGGCAACGCAGCGCGCCGATCGCGGGATGCGCTTCGCCCAGCGTTCCAGAACAGACATCTGTCACCCGCCATAGCAATGCAGTGGTCGCGTTTGGGTTTGCCTGCGCCTGCGACATTTCTGTTGCGCGCAGGCAGCGATACGCAAGATCGGCAGCGGCTTCGGGCGATGTGGATGCCTGCGACAGCAGCGGCTCGCACGACGCGAGCAGCATGGCTTCGTGCTGTGGCGCCTCGTCGGAGGGCGATGTCATCAGAGCGGCGTGGCGGTCTGACATCACAACCGACATCTCGGTTATCGTATCCGTCATCATGGTCGGCTCTCAATCAGAACGTGCGCCGGTTGCAACGAACGCAACGGCACGGACGACGGCGTTTCATTCGTGACCGGAACCGGCGGCGGGCAGTACTCCGGCACAATGGCGCGCAGCATGCGGCGAACGTCAGCATCGAGGTTGGCGCGCGCCGTCCGTTCGAGCGCGGCCACACTGGTGCGCAGCGCCGGCGGAATACTGTTGCTGGCGCCTGCCGCAACAAAGATTTTGCTGTGCGCCGTCGGTTGATATTCTTCTCCCCGTGCAAACAATTCCTCGAACAGTTTCTCACCGGGGCGCATGCCGGTAAAGCAGATGTCAATGTCACGCCCAACTTCCAGCCCGGACAGACGGATCATGTCGCGCGCCAGATCAACCACTTTCACCGGCTCGCCCATATCGAGCATGAAGATTTCACCCGTGCGCCCCAACACCGACGCTTGCAACACCAGTTGCACGGCTTCGGGAATCGTCATGAAGTAGCGCCGCATCTCTGGATGAGTGACTGTCACCGGTCCCCCTGCCGCAATCTGGCGCTTGAACGTCAACACCACGCTTCCACGACTACCGAGCACGTTGCCAAAGCGCACCGCCACATACGGGCGCCCGCTGACCCGTGCAGCGTCAAGCACGAGCATCTCGGCAACCCGCTTGGTCGCCCCCATGACACTCGTCGGATTGACAGCTTTGTCCGATGAAATCATCACAAAGCGTTCGACGCCGGTTTCAAGCGCAACATCGAGCAGATTGCGCGTTCCGACGATGTTGTTGCTGACGGCTTCAACGGGGTGTTCTTCCATGAGCGGCACGTGTTTGTGCGCTGCGGCGTGGAAGACGAGATCGGGCGCATGGGTCTCAAACACGGCGCGCAGCCGCTCCAGATCACGAATATCGGCGATGACCGACACAATACAGGGTGATTGGTCGAGTTGCGCGTTCGCCAGTCGGGCAAGTTCGTTGCAGACCTCGAACACGCTGTTCTCGCCGTGTCCGAGCACAATCAAGTGCGAGGGACCGAAGCGCAGCAACTGACGACAGAGTTCGCTGCCGATCGAGCCGCCGCCGCCCGTCACCAGCACGCGCCGTCCGGCAACCAGTGCGCGCACAGCAGCGGTATCGGTCTGCACCGGCGCCCGGCGGAGCAGGTCTTCGATCTGAATGTTGCGCAGTTTACTGACGCTGATCGTTCCGTCGATCAGTTCGTGAACGCCGGGCATGATGCGCACGGCAACTCCGGCGGCTTCGCAGATGTGCATGATGTCGCGCACCGCTTTTCCAGGCGCCCCTGGCATGGCAATGATGACCTGGCGAATCTTGTGCCGGGCAGTGAGCGCCGGAATGGCATGCCGGTCGCCAAGCACTTCGACGCCGTGCAGACGCAAGCCGCGCTTTGCCGGATCATCGTCCAGCAACCCGACGACCTCCATGCCAAGTCTGGGATTGCGTTGAATCTCACGCACAATAATGGACGCTGCATCACCCGCGCCCATGATCAGCACCGGCGCCGGTCGGTCGGTGGCGCGGCGGCGACGCTCACGCGCAGCGCCGATGCGCACGAGCAGCCGCGGGATGCTGACCAGCGATGCGGCGATTGGCGGGACAATGAATGGAATGGAACGGGGGACGGTTGCTATCACCGGCGTCACGAGATCGAGCAGGGCGAGCACAATTGCAGTGACGCCCATTGCCAGCGAAGTTGCACCGCTGAGCAGCAGCACTTCCTCGAATGAGGCGTAGCGCCAGTAACGGCGGTAGATGCCGAACGCGCGAAAGACCAGCGGGGTGACGATGATCGCTGCCACGCAGAAGTGCGCACACGCCAGCCAGTAGGTCGCAAGGTCGAACGTTTCGAGCCGCAGCACAAAACTGGTGTAGATCGCCACCGGCACGAGCAGCACATCGGAGAGCAAGAAGTGCCGGTTCTTGAGTCGTTGCATCATCGTTCCACTCCTCCGGTCACAGACAGCGGCGCACTGCGCCGGACTGCATCGCACAGCGCTTCGCACACGGCATCGACCTGCGCTTCGGTCATGACGCTCGAAAATGGCAATGCCAGCGAGACCGATCCCAGATGCTCAGTCACCGGAAACTCGCCGCCACGGTATCCAAACTGCTCACGGTAGAACGGTTGCAGGTGGATGGGGGTAAAGTACGGTCGGCTGGGAATGCCGCACTCCGCCAGCAGGCGCACGACAGTATCCCGCTGCGCCGGCGGCAGAATACGCACCACATATACGAACCACGACATATGCGTCGTTGTGGACGCGATACGCGGCGTTTCAATCCATTCCACACCGGCGAGTCGCTCGTCGTACCAGGCAGCGACGCGCGCGCGCTTCGCCAGGATTTCATCCAACCGCTGCAGCTGTACCAGACCAAGCGCAGCGCTCAGTTCGTCGAGGCGGTAGTTGTACCCCAGGCGAGTGTGGTTGAGCCAGCCATCGAACACATCGCGTCCCTGGTTGCGCAGGCTGCGAAACAGATGCGCCCACGCCTCGCGGTTGGTGACGATCATGCCGCCTTCGCCGGTAGTGACCTGTTTGTTTGGATAGAAAGCGAACACCGCCGCGTCACCGAGCGATCCCGCCGGTCGTTCCTTGTAGGCGGCGCCAATGGCTTCGCAGGCATCTTCGATAATCGCCAGATCGTAGTTGCGCGCAGTATCGATCAGCGGGTCCATATCGGCGGGTTGCCCGAAGGCATGCACCGGCAGCAACGCGCGTAACCGTCCGACCGAGCGACGCGCGCCGCGGAGCGCCGGCGGCAACCAGCGGTCGGCAGCCGCACCGCCACGTGTCAGGTCGGCAACCGCAGATGCCACGAGGTGCGGGTCGATATTCCCGGTCACCGGATCGACATCGACGAACACCGGCACACCGCGCTCGTATAACACACAATTTGCCGATGCAATGAACGAGAACGACGTCGTGATCACCAGATCGCCGTCGCCAACCCCGGCAGCAATGACGCACAGGTGCAGACCGCTGGTGCCCGAGTTAACGCCGACCCCCCACTCGACACCGGCGATCGCGGCGGCTGAACGCTCGAACGCTGCCAGGCGCGGACCAATGCTCAACGTTGGCGTGCGCAGCGTCTCGACGACCGCCTGCACTTCTGTATCGCCAATGTCGGGAGACGACATGGGAACGCGTGGTACCATTGCGATTCCTCCTTATCAACGGCATATGTGGTTGCCGTTGCAACGAGTGTATCGCTGCACTCGCCAATGTGCGTCTGCCTGTCGGCTATGCCGGGATATGCCGCATGGCGGATTTCACACAGGGCGAGCGGCAAGAGGCGCGAGGTAGGGGCAACCCGGTGGATTGGGCACGCCCGCGCGCAAACGCGGAGGCGGGTCTGCGACCCGCCTCCACGCCGACGGCGCGCCCGTGGAACGACGGCGCGCCCGCCGTATTGCCATCACACCCGTGGGGGCCTACCGCAGATCACCGATCCTCCGATTTGCGTCGTGCGCGTTGTTTCGCCGCCAGCAACCGGGCAAATTGCTCTTCTGCCGATGCAGGCGACTTTGGACGCTCTTCAGATGGTCTGGCGCGTGACTCGGACACACCCGCTTTTGGGGTCGGCGAAGGCGCATTCGAAGAGGGACGCGGCGGCTGAGCGGTCTGCGTCGTCGCAGATGGCGCGACCGGCTGATCGGCGCCGGAGTCGTTGCGGGTTGGCGCGAAACGCACAGCAGTGGCACGGCGTTTGGCGTCGCCAAGTCGTGTCATTGTTGCAGTAGCCTCCGGGAGCGGAACTGCGGAACGACGCCGCTGGCGGAGCCGTTCGAGCCACGGCGCCACATCTTCCATCCGCAGCATCACGCGCCGCACAGCAATGTCGAGGGGCCAGAGCACAAGCGCCAGCCAGAGGAGCGGAAAACCGATCTCGCGCACCGAACCGACATTCTGGTTGGGTGAAACAAATGCGGCTTCAGGCAGCGGATCGATCCGCCCGCCACTGATGCTGGCCACCTCGGTGAGCAATGGCAGATTTTCACGCTGCGCGCTGTATTCCAGCGAGTAACTGACCACAATGCCGGTCACAGCAATGCCAAGCTGACGCCCCTCTTCATCGGACGCCGCCACCTGCGCCAGATACACGCCCGGCGACGATGTATCGACCACCGCGCGATACTGACCAGGACCGATCTGTTGAAACTGAACCGCGGTTCCCTGATTCTGCGGATCGACGGCGCGCCCTGCAATGACCAGATTGTTGAGTGGACGTCCCTGCTCATCCTGGGCGGTCAATTCCAGAACTGCGCGCGGACCGACGACGGTCGCACGCAATTCGAGCGCACCGCTTTCGCGTGGCGGCAGCAAAAGATCGGCAAGCCCGCCGGCAAAGCGCGGAAACTGATCCCAGGCGATCCAGTCCCTTGCCCAGCGCCCCTGCGCGTCGCTCGTCCAGGCGACAACACGCCCCAGACCATATTGCCACTGTGCGAGCAACGGTTTGCCATCGGGCGTAAACAGCAATGTGCGCGCCGCTTCGCGCACTTCCGTGCCATTGTAGCCATAGAGCGGCGGCAACCCGCCCAGACTGCGGATGACCGGCGAGGGAAGCCCCGCTTGTGGTTCGATGCGCTGTTCAACAATATCGCGCCCGGCGGCGATGATCGTCTCCTGCAAAAAGATGCGCGGCACATCTTCGACACGGGTCACGCGATAGGAACGCCCGCCCCCGGCATTGGCCACATCGACCAGATTGGGATTGGCGTCTTCACCAATTGCAACTGTCGAAATCGTCATGCCAGCAGCGCGCATCTGTGCAATCAGATCGCTGTAGTTGCTTTCTGCAATGCCATCGGTCAGGAGAATGACGTGCTTGACCTTTGCATCAGCAGCCGCCAGCGCCTGTGCTGCCTGTTCGATCCCCGGTCGAATATTCGTGCCGCCACCAATGCCAAACGAACCGAGCGCTCGTTCAATCTCAACCACCGAGGGCAATCGTTGCAGCGGCAACACCCAGTTTGCCACATCATCGAACACAACCAGTCCCACCTGATCGACGGGAGTCAGACCAAGGCTTGCCTGGTAGACCGCTTCTTTGGCGAGATCGAGCCGGTTGCGCCGGCTTCCACTCACCAGTTCCGCCATACTGCCGCTCCGGTCGATCACCATCACCAGCGCCAGATCAGGTTGCTGCATCGTGTCGAGCGGATCGAGCAACACCGGCAGCACCGGTTCCAGCGACGTGCGCCGGTAGCCGCCGGCGCCGAATGAGTCCACACCGCCGATCATCGCCATTCCGCGCCCCAGTTCACGCACATAGACCGGCAGCGCCTCCATCAAGGTGCGTGGCATGTCGCGCGCCGGCGTATCGACGATCACCACCCCGGCGTAGGCGCCAAGCTGATCCAGAGTGGCGGGCGCCTGATTGGGCGGGAAGAGGTCGACACGCACCTCGGCGGCGCGCAACGCATCTCGCAAGTTGGCGGCGCGCGACTCATCCGCCGCAATCAACAGCAGGCGCGGCGGTCCGAGCACTTCGGTAAACGCCGCTCCCCGATTGTTCTGCGACTCGGTGTCGCCATCGGCATCGAGGCGCACCTCCAGCCGACGAAACCCCGTCTCGCCTGACGGCACACGAATATCGATTGTGCTCGATCCCTCGGGAATGGGCAGTTCCTGCTCACCGATCAGTTGCCCATCGACAAAGGTTTGCAAGCGCCCGCTCGTCGCATAATTCGACGTAATATTCGCCTGAAGGGTGAGGTCTTGCCCTTCACGCACCACAGCCGGCGCGCTAAGCCCGGCGACGATGACGTCGGGACCCCGCTCGCCCGGCAAATAGACCACATCAATCGGCACCCCGCGAATGGCTGCAAGTTGTGCCGCATCCGCCACCCGCCCCGCATTTTCGCCGCCATCCGAGATGAGCACCAGGCGCTTCTGCGTTTCCGCCGGAAAGAGCGCCAGTCCAAGTTGCACCGCCTCTTGCAGATTGGTGCGCGTCGTGATCGGAACCGACGTCAGGCGACTCAGCGGGCTGATCGGACCTGGGGCGCGCTCCACCAGCGCATTATCGCCGAACACCACGACGGCCGCCTGGTCGCCTGGGGGCATAACAGCCAGCGCATCGTTGACATACTGCAAGGCGCGTTCGCGTTGCACCGGCGTCATCGAATCCGAGACATCCACCAGGAACACGGTTGTCAGATCACGCACCGGCAGGACGATCTGCGTACCGGCGAGCGCCAGGATGAGCGCAAGCAGGATGGCGCTGCGCAACGCCAGACTGGACCAGAAGCGCCATGGAGCAAGGCGGCGCGGCGTGAGCAGCGTCAAAGCCCACAGCGCCGGAATCAGCGCCAGGAGTGCAAGGGCAAGGGGCGTGATGAACGAGAGGCGAATCATGGTTTCAGTATACCATGCCAGAACTCTTTCTGGCGTGTTGTCGCCTGTTATCTGCCGATAATCAAACCTTTCTCGCCAGGGCGCGGCGGGTATGGTATAGTGACACAGCAATGTGCATACCCTGAGCAAAAGATGTATCGACGAGGATACGCCAATGGCTGCTCCGCGCGCACAGCCCCCCGTTTCAGAGCAGACGCCGCATCCCAGTGGCGACAACCGGTTCAAACTGCTCGAAGCCACGATGAAGAAACACCAGTATCGCCCGGACGCGCTGATCGAAGTGTTGCACCGCGCGCAGGAACTGTTTGGCTATCTTTCGACCGATCTGCTGCTCTATATTGCCCATAGCCTGCATCTGCCGCCGAGCCGGGTGTACGGCGTGGCGACGTTCTATCACTTCTTCTCGCTGGCGCCGAAGGGTGAGCATTCGTGCGTCGTCTGTCTCGGAACCGCCTGCTATGTGCGTGGCGCAGCGGCCATCCTGGCGGCTGCCGAACAGACGCTGGGGGTCAGAGCAGGTCATACCACGCCGGATGGTCGCCTGTCGCTGGAAACGGCGCGTTGCCTGGGGGCATGCGGTATCGCGCCGACGGTTGTGTTCGATGGCACGGTCACCGGTCATCAAACCCCAGAGCAGGTGCAGGTCTGGCTGGAGCGCCTCAGGGAAAAGGATTTATGACTTCACTGCAAAAAGCAACCACGAAGGTCACAAAGGGACACAAAGGAAATGCTCTTCATTTTTTGAAGGTTGCACGTTGAACGTTGAATGTGGGTTGGTTCTCAGTTCCTGGTTCTCAGTTCTTGGTTCTCAGTTCTTGGTTCTCACTATGGATATAAGCGAACTCCTGGCAATTGCCGAACACGAAAACGCTCTGCGGCGACCGATCGGCATCCGCTGCTGCACGGCGCTCGGATGCCAGTCGGCGGGGGCGCTGTCATTGAAACAACGGCTCGAAGAAGCGGTTGCCGAAGTGGATCGCACCGACATCGAGGTTATTGGCGTCGGCTGTATGGGGTTGTGCGGTCACGGTCCGCTGGTGCAGGTCGATCCGCATGGCGTGCTCTACGAGCATGTGCGCGCCGCCGATGCGCCATCGATCGTCGCAGCCCTCGATGGCGGCGAGGCGACGGCGCCGCAGGGCGATCCTCAACATCCCTTCTTCACCCTGCAGAAGCGGATCGTTCTGGAAAATAGCGGCATGATCGACCCGGAGCGCATCGAGTCGTATATTGCCGCCGGCGGGTATCAGGCGCTCTACCACGTGCTGCACGATATGACTCCGGCGGAAGTGATCGATGTCGTCACCCGCAGCGGTCTGCGCGGGCGCGGCGGCGCCGGGTACCCGACCGGTCTGAAGTGGGCGACGGTTGCCAAGAGCCACGGCGATCGCAAATATGTCGTCTGCAATGCCGACGAAGGCGACCCCGGCGCCTTCATGGATCGCAGCATCATCGAAAGCGATCCGCACAAGGTGCTCGAAGGCATGGCAATCGCCGCCTATGCCGTCGGCGCCGACCAGGGATACGTCTATGTGCGCGCCGAATATCCGCTGGCGATCCAGCGTTTGCAACGCGCAATTGCGCAAGCACGGCGACTGGGGCTGCTTGGGGCGCAGATTTTCGACGCCGGGTTCACCTTCCGCGTTGATATTCGCGTCGGCGCCGGCGCATTCGTGTGCGGCGAAGAAACAGCGCTCATGGCGTCGATTGAAGGCCGGCGCGGACAGCCGCGCCCGCGCCCGCCCTATCCCGCCGAAAGCGGATTGTGGGGCAGGCCGACGCTCATCAACAATGTCGAAACCTTCGCCAACATCCCGCCGATCATTCGCAACGGCGCCGAATGGTTCGCCGCGATCGGCGCAGAAACGAGCAAAGGGACGAAGGTGTTCGCCCTGACCGGCAAAATCCGCCACACCGGTTTGATCGAAGTGCCCATGGGGGTCACACTGCGTCAGATCGTCGAAGATATGGGAGGCGGCGTGCCCGAAGGCAGGGTTAAAGCAGTGCAGACGGGCGGACCATCCGGCGGGTGCATCCCCGCTGCGCTGCTCGATACGCCGGTTGACTACGAATCATTGCAGCGCGTCGGCTCGATCATGGGGTCGGGTGGCATGGTGGTGATGGACGATGCGACCAACATGGTCGATGTTGCCCATTTCTACATGGAGTTCTGCAAGGACGAGTCGTGCGGCAAGTGCATTCCGTGCCGCGCGGGAACGGCACAGATGCTGCACATGCTCGACCTCATCCGATCCGGTCAGGCGACTGCCGCCGACCTCGCGCAACTCGAACAGCTCTGTCTGATGGTTAAAGAAACCAGCCTCTGCGGTCTTGGTCAATCGGCGCCGAACCCGGTGCTGAGTACGATGAAATATTTCCGCGAGGAGTATGAGGCGTTGGTCAGAGGTGAGAGGTCAGAGGTGAGAGGTCAGAGGTGAGAGGTGAGAGGTCAGAGGTGAGAGGTGAGAGGTCAGAGGTGAGAGGTGAGAGGTGAGAGGTCAGAGGTGAGAGGTGAGAGGTGAGAGGTGAGAGGTGAGAGGTCAGAGGTGAGAGGTGAGAGGTCAGAGGTGAGAGGTCAGAGGTGAGAGGTCAGAGGTCAGAGGTCAGAGGTTAAGGGGCAGGGGTTATTGGGAAGGAAAAGCAATGGCTGCGCGAACGTTTACGATCAATGACCAACTGATCAGCGCGCGAGAAGGTGAAACGATTCTCCAGGCGGCGCGTGAGCATGGCATCTCCATTCCAACGCTCTGTCACCTCGATGGCGTGAGCAGCGTCGGCGCCTGCCGGCTCTGCCTGGTCGAGATCGAAGGCAGTCGTGTCCTGCGCCCGGCATGCGTGACGCCGGTGGTCGAAGAGATGATTGTGCGCACCGATACCGAGCGTCTGCGCGAGTATCGCCGGATGATCATCGAACTCCTCTTCGCCGAACGCAATCACGTGTGTGCGGTGTGCGTCGCCAATGGCCACTGCGAACTGCAAGACCTTGCCATTGCGGTTGGGATGGACCATGTGCGTTTCGATTACGCCTTTCCGCGCTGCGATGTTGATATTTCCCATCCGCTCTTCGGCATCGACCACAACCGCTGCGTTCTCTGCACCCGGTGTGTGCGCGTGTGCGACGAAGTCGAAGGGGTGCATACCTGGGACGTGGCGGGGCGCGGCGCCGATGCGCGGGTGATTACGGACATGCGCCAGCCGTGGGGCGAGGCGCGCAGTTGCACCTCGTGCGGCAAATGCGTGCTTGCCTGCCCGACGGGGGCGATCTTCCGTCGCGGCGCGACGGTCGGTGAGATGGAGCGCGATCGTCACAAGATTGCCTACATCGTTGCTGCGCGCGAACAGCGCTGGTGAGCGTCCATCCAAAAACCCGACGGTCGCGCGTCATCGATCGGGGCAACCCGCCGGGGCGTCCGTACAATGGGGGCATCTGGCGCGACGACCCACCGGGTCGCCCGTACTGTGCGAGGGCGATTGTGGAAAAAATACGACTGGCGACAATCTGGCTTGGTGGATGTTCAGGGTGCCACATGTCGTTCCTGGATCTCGATGAGTGGCTCTTTGAACTGGCACAGCACATCGATCTGGTGTACAGCCCGCTCGCCGATGTGAAGGAATACCCGGAACATGTGGATGTAGCGCTGGTCGAGGGCGCCGTTGCCAACGAGGACAACCTGCGCCTGATCCGGCAGGTGCGTGAACGAACCCGCATCCTGATCGCCTTCGGCGATTGCGCCGTCACCGGTAATGTCACAGCGCTGCGCAACCCGCTCGGCGACCCGGCGCCATTGCTGCATGCCATCTATGTCGAGCGAGCCGACGTGGGCAGTTGTATGCCCCACACTCCTGGCATCATACCGCCGCTGCTCGACAGGGTTCAGCCGGTTCATAAAGTTGTTCCGGTCGATGTGTATCTGCCAGGGTGCCCGCCGCCGGCATCACGCATTCGCGCACTACTCGAACAGACACTGGCTGGCGGCGCTATCCATCTGGCCGGGCGCGACATGATCAAGTTTGGTTGAGAGGATGCGAGACGTCTATGACTCGTCAGATCCTCATTGATCCGGTGACCCGGATTGAAGGACATGCAAAGATCAGCATCCACCTGGATGACAACGGCGACGTGCAGGAAGCGCGCTTGCACGTCACCGAATTTCGCGGTTTCGAGCGATTCTGCGAAGGGCGTCCGTTCTGGGAAATGCCCGGTATTACGGCGCGCATCTGCGGCATCTGCCCGGTAAGTCATCTGCTGGCGTCTGCCAAAGCGGGTGATGCGCTCCTCTCGGTCACTATTCCACCGGCTGCCGAGAAACTGCGCCGGCTGATGAACCTGGGGCAGATCGTGCAGTCGCATGCGCTCAGTTTTTTCCATCTCAGCGCCCCGGACCTGCTGCTTGGCTTCGACAGCGACCCGGCACGGCGCAACGTCTTCGGACTGATGACCGCCGATCCGATGTTCGCGCGCGCGGGCATCAGGCTGCGGCAGTTTGGGCAGGACATCATCGCCATGCTTGGCGGCAGCAAAATCCATCCGGCGTGGGCCGTGCCCGGCGGCGTTCGTTCAGCGCCAACTGCTGCACAACGCGCCGACATCGCCCAACGGCTGCCCGAAGCGCGCGCGACCGTGCTCGACGCACTGCGCCGCTTCAAGACCCTGCTCGACACGCATCACGACGAGGCGGCAACCTTTGGCAATTTCCCATCGCTCTTCCTGGGGCTGGTCGGACCGCATGGCGAGTGGGAACACTATGATGGTCATCTGCGCGTGGTAGACTCAGGCGGCGCGATTGTTGCCGATCAGGTCGAGCCGTCGCGCTACCGCGACATTATTGCCGAAGCGGTCGAACCCTGGTCGTACTTGAAAATGCCCTACTACCGGGCGCGCGGGTATCCTGCCGGAATGTACCGCGTCGGTCCACTGGCGCGTCTGAACATTTGCACCCGCATCGGCACCCTGCTGGCGGACGCCGAATTGGGAGAGATGCGGCAGCGCGCCGGCGGTATCGCCACCTCGTCGTTTTACTACCACTACGCGCGCCTGGTCGAAATCCTGGCGGCGCTGGAACGCATTTCATTGCTGCTCGACGACCCGGACATCGATTCGTTGCGATTGCGCGCCGAGGCAGGGGTCAATCAGTTTGAGGGGATCGGTGTAAGCGAAGCGCCGCGCGGCACGCTCTTCCACCACTACATGGTTGATGCGCACGGCCTGATCCAGAGCGTCAACCTGATCATCGCCACAGGCCACAACAATCTGGCGATGAACCGGACGATCGCGCAGATCGCGCGGCACTATGTCAAAGGCGACCGGATCAGCGAAGGCGCGTTGAACCGGGTAGAAGCAGGCATCCGGGCCTACGATCCATGTCTCAGTTGCTCGACGCACGCTGCTGGAACGATGCCGCTGGTGGTGACGCTCATTGCCGCCGACGGCACAGTGCTCGACGAGGTGCGGCGGTAGGTTGCCGTTGCACGCATTTCCGGTTCTCAGTTCTCGGTTCTCGGTTCTCAGCCGCACACACATGGCAGGATACTCCGTCATCATCATCGGCTACGGCAACGACCTGCGCGGCGACGATGCAGCCGGTCGCGTAGCAGCGGAGCGTCTCGCTGCACTTCAGATTCCAGATGTACAGGTGCTATCGGAGCATCAATTAGTGCCGGAACACGCAGCACTGCTGGCGCAGGCGCACATGGCAATCTTCATCGACGCCGACTTAAGCGGATGCCCAATCGTCCGGGTGACCCATCTGACACCTGGCGCCACCTGGAGTGCCATGGGTCATACTGCTTCTCCTGAAGGACTGCTTTCACTCGCCACAACAGTGTATGGTCAGTCACCGCATAGCTGGTTGATTCGTATCCCGGCAGTCCATGACAATCTCGGCGCTTCCCTCTCCCCTCAGACGGAAGATGGCATCAGCGAAGCGGTTGAGATCGTCCGGCATCTCATCGCCTCCTTTAGATGACGGTCATTTGACAACCCACACGCCTTGGAGCGCAGGCTTCCCACCTGCACCCTGGGAGCGCGGGCGTCGCGGGGACGCGGTCGCCACGCCCCGCCTGCACACCGCGCCAGAGCAGCGGGGCAAAAAGGATGCCCACCCCCAGCCCCGCGCCAGCGGGGCTTCGTTCGTTCAGCGCGGGCATTCATGCCTGCGCGGTCGCCGCGTCCCGCCTGTGCACCGCGCCAGAGCAGCGGGGCAACATTGAAGCTGGCATACCTCTCCAATCCATGGTATGGTATTTACCAACAACAGATCCCGCGAACCCCGCACGTCTTTTATCGAGATATCAACCAACCACGAGGTAGATATGACGATATATCACCGACACGCCGCCATTGCCCTGCTCATCTGTCTGCTGAGTGTTCCTGTATGGATGACGAGTCGCACGCAAGCCCAGGGGAACGCCGATCCGCGCGGGCTTGGCGACCCCGACGCGCCGCTGGTCATCATCGAATACAGTGACTACGAATGCCCGGCATGCGCCTCATTCGTGCGCGATGCTAAACCGCAACTGATAGCTGAATACATCGAAACCGGCAAGGTTTACTACCTCTACCGCGACAATCCGCTGCCGCAGCATCCGGCAGGGCGGGTCGCCGCAGCGTATGCGCACTGCGCCGCACAGCAGGGACAATTCTGGCCCATGCACCGGCGTTTGTTCCAGGGGTACATCGATGGCGAATGGGGCGGCAATCCATCCGCGTCGGAGCGTGTGTTTCGTCAGTATGGCGATGAGATTGGTCTGGACGCAAGCGCGCTTCAAGAGTGCGTCCGCGATCCGGCCACCGATCAGGCGATTGCGGCAGACATCGAGGAAGCGCGCAATCGTGGTTTGCGCGGAACACCTGCCTACATTCTGCGCTGGCCCGGCGGTCCAGAGCGTGGCGATGTGCTGACAGGCGCACAGAGTTTCGGCACCTGGCGCTACCTGCTCGACGAGCGCCTAGGCGCACAGCCTGATCCAACGACGGCAGCGCCTGCCCTGGGAGAGCAGGCATCGCTCTTCCTCTACCTGGCGCTGGGAGCGGCGGGAGGTCTGGTCGTGCTGGTTGCCGGCGGAAGCGTGCTCTGGTGGGTTGCCAGGCGATCCCGCCGATAATAAGAGCCTGTCCGAAAAACCGCTAACTGAAGTGCGACCGGGTAGGCGAAGCCAATGCCTTCGCCTGCCCAAGGATCTTTCCTGGATAGGCTCTAAGCAATCGCCTGCTGGCGCCATTTGGCTGCCGCTGATACTCGTGGCAAACTTTCCTGAGCGTCATCATCAGACAGCCCCCTCTCTCCAGCACGCGCGCATCTGCCTGGCCCTACACCAGCGAGGCTTCGTGCGTTCAGTGGGAACACGCATGTCCGCTCGCAGCAATACGGCGTTTCGTAACAACGCATGACTAATGCCCGCAAAACGTCACTACCCGTGCAACGTGCTGCAATACGGCGTTTTGTAACAGCGCATGACTAATGCCCGCAAAATGTCACTACCCGTGCAACGTGCTGCAATATGGCGTTTCGTAACAACGCAGATAGCGCACCCTCGTCTGTAAAATTGTCCGCCATATTTTGTGCTATACTACACGCTCAGGTGCTTCGATTTGCCCCGTCTGCAATCGGCAGGCGATGCTACGCCGCTTCCCCGTCGCCATCCTGTGCTGTGGCATACCAGTTAGCAACCACATTTGTAATGCCGTACACGGAGTGATGGACCCATTTCGCCACACTATCACGATTGCCAGAGGAGTACGCCTATGGACGCCAATGCCGCCGCAGACACAACAGCACTGCTTGCAGAGTGTGAGCGCTTGCGCGAGCGGGTTGCACAACTTGAGCACGACCTGCTGCGCTTCCGCACCATCGTCGAAGACACCGATCTTCTCATTACCGAAGTCGACGCAAATGGTTTGTTCACGTATGTGAACCATGCCGCTCAACGTGTTTTCGGGTATCCCCCAGCAGAGTGTATCGGTCGTTCATCGCTCGAATTCGTCCATCCAGACGACCTCGACGACGCCAGGCGAGCATTCGTTGAGCATGTGCAACGTCATGATCACTCATTTGTGACAGAAAACCGGGTGGTACACCGCAACGGCGCCGTTTCCCACAAACTCTGGTCGATCACCCTGCACTACGATGATCAGGGGCAGATTCAGCGCGCCACCTCAATTGCATACGACATCGGCGCACTTCACCGGCTGCGTAGCGAACTGCGCGAAAGCCGCACCATGTTGCAATTGGTGATCGACAACTTACCACAAGCCGTCTTCTGGAAAGATCGCGCATCGCGCTTCCTCGGTTGTAACCGGCGCTTCCTGGCAGACGCCGGTTTGACCTCGGTTGATGACATCATCGGCAAGACCGATTTCGACATGCCGTGGAAGGATCAGGCATCGGCGTATCAGACAGACGACCGCGCAGTGATGGAGCAAGGACCGAAGATCAACATCGAAGAACCGCTCACGCGCAGCGATGGTTCGACGATCTGGCTGCGCACCAGCAAGGTTCCATTGCAGCGCGACGGAGAAGTCATCGGCGTTCTAGGCATGTACGAGGACATCACCGACCTGAAGCGGCAGGAAAACGAACTGCGCACGTTCAAGTTGCTGGTGGAGAACGCTCCCGACGGGATTGGCATCGCCGACACGAACATGGTGCTGACCTACACCAACCCTGCGTTCGCCGCCATGCTGGGATACCCCAGTCTGATCGGGAAAACGGTGCCTGCGATCACGCACCCTGACGATCTGGAGAAGTTAAGCGCCATCGCCCAGCAGGTGGCGCAAGGTGATACGCCGCGCGAGACGGTCCGCTATCTGCGGAGCGATGGTTCAGTCGTTACGGTGCAGGCATCAGCGCTGGCGCTGCGCGATGGGCACGGCAACGTAATCGGCTATGCGTCGATCAACCGCGACATCACCGAACAACTGCACGTCGAAGAAAACCTGCGCGCGAGCGAACAGCGTAACCGCGCGCTGCTCAACGCCATCCCCGATCTTATGTTTCTGATCAGCCACGACGGCGTTTTCCTGGACTACAAAGCCGACAGCAGCGGCGATCTGCTGCTTCCGCCCGAAGCATTTCTCAACAAAAAGGTCGCCGAGGTGTTGCCGCCTCATCTGGCGGAGCAGGTGCTGACGCACATGGAAGCGCTCCAACGCACGCACGAGATACAGACGTATGAATATCAGGTGCTGATCAACGATCAGCCGCGCGACTTTGAAGCGCGCATGCTGTTTAGCAATAACGATATTCTCGTGGTATCACGCGATGTGACGAAGCAGAAGCGCGCCGAACGGGAGCGGCAGGCGATGCAGGAGCAGATCATTCAGGCGCAGCAGGCGGCGCTGCGCGAACTGAGCACGCCACTGATGCCGATCGCCGATGGCGTGGTGGCGATGCCGATTATCGGAACGATTGATACCATGCGCGCGCAGCAGATTATGGAAGTGCTGCTCCAGGGCATTGCCGAGCACAGCGCCGAGATTGCCATTCTCGACATTACCGGCGTCAAAGTGGTGGACACGCAAGTCGCCGGGGCGCTCATCCGCGCAGCGCAGGCGGCGCGCATGCTTGGCGCGCGCGTGGTGCTGACCGGCATCAGCCCCGAGATTGCTCAGACCCTCGTCCACATTGGCGCCGAAATGCGCGAGATGGTCGCTAAACCGACGCTGCAACAGGGGATTGCCTACGCGCTCGAACAGCGGGTGGGCAATCACAAAGGGGAGAAGGCGAGAGGGTTTGAAGGTTGAACGTTGTACGCAGGCAGGTCAACGAACCTTCCCGACCCTTGAGGTCTCTGTTCCCGACTCCTCGCTGCGGCGGAAGATTGCTGGCGGTACGGTTCCTGCGCCCTCAAGTCGCCTTGCCCGACCTCAAGGGTCTTTAGGGTGGAAATGTCGCCCATTGCAGGTTGACGTTGGGAAGATTGACGGTGCGAAGGCAGGTGCGCCCGCAAAACCCGGGTCACTTTGGCATGCGCCCGATCACCCAGCCAAACAGGAGCGCTCCCCCCACCAGCAGCGCCAGGCTGATCGCGCCGCCGATCAGCACGTGACGCCAGCCGAATGGTCCCCCAAGCAGCCACCACGTCAGCAGCGTCGGTCCCACAAGCACGGCAAGCGCGACCGCCGCCAGCGGGACGATCGCGCGCACCAGGAGCCAGATTTTGTCCAGTGGCGGATCCATCTCCACGGCTGCGGGCGCCATACGAATAAAGACGCAAAATCGGTCTACCGGTATTACCAGACCGGTTATCCCCTGCGCTGGCATGTCAGTCGGGCGCCCACAAGGGGCGCCCCTACCGATGGCGATGCACCACGGGCGCCCACGAGCGGCGCCCCGACGTTGTGCGCGCCCCGCCGGGCGGCGAATCCGCGTCGGGCGCCTCGCCCCCCCTTCGCATCTCGGCCTTAGCCGCCCCCTTTCACCGCCTCGTGGATCTGTTCGATCAATCCGGCCGCGAGCAGCGGGTCGTGGGCGCCGATCGATTGCGCGATTTCCCGCGTCAGGCGGGTGACCGCTGCCGGATTAGCCGCCAACCGGGCGATGTCCTCTGCGACAAAAGGCGGCGCACCGGCGCCAAGCGACGCTGATAGCGACGCTTCGCCCTGCGGCGCGGGCTGCCGCGCCGCCTGGAAGCGTTCCTGCGCATTACGCAGCGTGGCGGCTGCATCGAACGCCATGCCGGGCGTTGCGCCTGGGGCGCGATACTCGATAGTGTAGACCAGTTCCGTCTGCGCGGCGACCATGCCTTTCATCGTTGCCGCCTCGGAGATTGCCAGCGCGCCCGACGCGGCTTCCGCTGCCGCTGCGCCCAGGAGCGCCGATGGAGCAGCCGCTGCGGTAGGTTCAATGGTGAGTGCTCCGAGCGAAAATGCGCCGCTCGCTGTGCCGCGCACGCGCACCTGATAGCCGCCGGGCTGCGGATTCTCGATAATCGCCATGTACAACGGCTTGCCGCGATGTCCATAGTTGCGGAAGCGCACCCTCGGCGCCGCACGCCGTTGCACCGCAGGCGCGCCGAGCACGGCGCTGACCGGCGCGCCCGGCATTGCTTCGATGGTCAACTCGACAGGTGAGGCTGCCATGATCACCATCCGCGCCGCCGGCGCTGACTCTGGCGCAGGCGGCGGAGCAGCGACCCCCAGAATCTGCAACACCTGATCGACAGTCCTGTCCGGCAACTGGTCGTGGACGATCTGCACCGGCGGGCGATTCGTCGCGCCTTGTGCCTGCACCTGTGCGCTGGCGAGCAGCACCGTGCCGTCGCCGTCGGCGGTCGTAATGCGCCGAAGCGGCACGCCATCGGGGTAGACCGGTGGTGTGCCGGGTGGCGAGGGGGGGGGACCAACCTCGATCTGTTCCAGCGTCACAAAGTTCTGCCCGCTGATCGTCGTCAGCGGCGTGCGGCTGAGCAGCAGCGCCAGCGCGCCCGGCGTGTTCCAGACATCCGACCAGAGATTGCGTTCGTGCATCTCATCTTCCGGGATCGCCACCGGCGGCGACCCCGCCCTGCACAGATAACCGTCCTGCGGCAGAAGATCCCTGAGACCGACGATCTGCGTCCGGATGGTCTTGAGCCGGTTCAGTCCCGTCTGGAACGGATGGATGCGCGCCAGATACCAGAGATAGACGTTCAGGACAGCCTGTACCATGCCGCCCCAATTGATATCGCCGCCGCCCCACGGGTAGTAGGCGTTGGCTGCGCCGCGATGCGGCGTGCCGAGCGTAATCAGGTGCGCCACGTCATTGCGATACGAGGTGCTCTGGACGTAGGTGCGCGCCGCCAGACCGCCCATGCTGTGGGCGACGAGCGCGACGCGCGAACTGCCGGACGCGCTCTTCGCGCGGTCAATCCAGCGCGCCAGATAGGTCGTCGCGCTGTCGGTCACCGACTTGCGCCAATCGTAGAAAGCCACGAACAGATCGCGGTTGCGGGTGTAGCCGGCGCGCTCACAGGCGGACACAAACGCGCGGCCATAGTCAACGAACGGCGGGAAGTTCCAGCCGCTCAATGACGGCGCGCGCCAGTCGAGCAGCAACGGCAGGTTGAATGAACCGGCGAACCCTGGGACGAACACGATTGGCGGGTTGGGCATGGTTTGCTCCTTCGAGGCGTCCGGCGGCTGATGGAGTTTGGATCGATAGTCCACTCGACGCCCTTCCGCCCGGTGGGTGATGCCGCAGGCTGCGGTTTGCAACGCCCGCCGGCGCGGGATAGATCGAGCGATACCGGGTTATTTTCGCACAGAATCATACCAGTGGATCTGTGCCAATCCGTCGCACCCATGGGCATCCCTGTCCCCTCCCCGCCCGGCGGGTGCGGCGCCCGCCTGCGCGGGCTGGCGCAGGCGATACCGGGTTAATGGCTCAGAAACCAGCACCTACAGGCGTGAGCATACGACGATAGTATCATGATTGTAGCCATTATGCGCCCTGATGAGGTCATCTATGAGTAGATTCCCGCCGGAATCTCCTGCGCCCAGTATGGATCATCGAGACCGGCGGGCAATGTGCAGACGCCGGGACGCGGGTCGCCAAGCCGTCCCGCCACGCGCGCGGCGCACAGGCGTTGCTCCAGTGGCACAGCAGCGTTTTCGATCAACTCGGCAGCCAGTCTTACAGACACACGATCATCAGCAGTCTGTTGCAACAGCGTTTCCAGGTAGTCGATAGCACGAGCATAATTACCGGCCTGTACCTGGACATAAAAAACGTCATAGCGCAGGCGCTTTTCCGCCGCAATCCGCTCACGAGCGTGACCCAGCAATTACCGCGCCTCGCTGTCATCCGGCGCTTTGACCGGCAGCGTCTCAAGTTCAATGGTCGCCTCCTGCCAATCGCCGCGTTCACAGGCCGCCAGCGCCGCATTATAGCATTATTAGCATTAGGCGCCTGATAACAGAGCACTTGCGCTATCGTATCTGCGCGGATTCTGGCAAGTCATCGTCGCGCCTGTCGAGCACTCACTGCTAAACATCGTACCCGTGCAGATGTGGGGAAGTCAATACACAGCGCCGCACCCAGAACAAACGCCCGCCACACCTCGTATCATGTACAGAGAACGACTTTTGCAGCGGGAGGTTTCGCTATGGGCGACATTGGACGCCTGTTGATCGGCATGGGCGCGGTGTTGATCGTCATCGGCGCGTTGCTGCTGTTTGCGGGGAAAGTGCCGTGGCTGGGACGCTTGCCGGGGGATATTCTCATCGAGCGCGAAAATGTGCGCATCTTCATCCCGATCGGGACGATGCTGCTCCTCAGCCTGGTGTTGACGGTGATCGCCAATCTGGTGGCGCGCTTCTGGCGCTAAAAAACCCCTGAAAACATCAGGGGTTCTGGCACTGTGGAGCCGGCGGCGGGATTCGAACCCGCGACCTACTGTTTACAAGACAGTTGCTCTGCCAGCTGAGCTACGCCGGCACGCTGCCATTGTAGCACGGGAGCGCCGGATGCGTCAATGTACGTCTGGACGGATGCCCCCTGCCATGCCCCCGGCGGCTACCCGGCACGTCCGCCATGTCCGGCGTTCGGGCGACCCGTGGTCGCCCCGTATCCCCCGCCCCATCCCGTCGGCGCGGGGCGCAGACCCGCCCCTCCCCCACCTCGCCCCATCCCGTAAGGGCGGGTCTCAGACCCGCCCCAACGATGGTATAATGATACCGCCAACACGACGATGGTGTGGGAGAATGTCTATGTCTGCTCTGCTCGCTCCGCGCAATGGCCTGCCGTCGAGCATCGAACCGCCGACACCGGAGGAAAGCTTGAACGATGCACGGCAGCGCATGGCGCGCACTTTCCGCCGCGATGAGTTTGTCTGGATCATCGCCGAGCGCTACGATGAGCACGCCGCCGCCTGGCTGATCGATGTGCTGCGTCAGGGCGCGGAAGGGCGTTGGATGCGTCAGCGCTATCGGTACGACGTGGCTGCGGGTGTGCTCTATTTCCTCGGCGAAAGTGCAGTTGATCGCCAGACGTTTCGTGAGTTGCGCCGCGCCTCCACGCTGTTCGATGTTCCCGCGTGGCAGGATCGCTGATCGCTGCAAGATATGCCGGCTGTCTGCGCACGCGAAATGTGATGCGAGTGAGTTGATCCGGTGCAGGACCCATCTGTGCAAAAGAATGCTGCTCCTTTCGACATTGACGACCTCTACCGCCTCGGCTGGCTCGAAGATCCACAGGTCAGCCCGGATGGCCGCGAGATCGCCTTTGTGCGGGTGACGATTGATCGCCCGGCGAATGCCAACCACCGTTCGATCTGGATCGCGCCAACCGACGGCGGTTCGCCGCGCCGTTTCACCTCCGGGACGAACGACTCCGCCCCGCGCTGGAGTCCCGATGGACGCTGGCTGGCGTTCGTCGGTGTGCGCGGCGATGATCGACCGCAACTCTATGTGCTGCGGCGCGATGGCGGCGAGGCGCGTTGCCTGACTTCGCTGCCGCAGGGGGTCAGTGACCCGGCGTGGAGTCCCGATGGACGGCGGATTGCGTTCCTCGCGCGCCTGAATGCCGCTGAGCGCGCAAGCGAGGATGCAGACAAGCCGGAACCTGGCGGGGAAGGCTTCAAACCTGCCTCTGCCGCCGATGCGTTTACGCGCAAACAACAGGCTGAGCGCCGCAAATACGAGGAAGAGCGCCGCTTCGACCCGCGCGTGGTGCGGCGCCTCCCCTACCGCGCCGGCGTCGAGTTCTTCGACGACCGCTACGCGCAGATCTATGTCGTCGAGGTTCCCGTCGATGATGATGCGCCTGTGCCGACGCCCCGCCGCATTACCGACGCCGACCTCGATTTTGGCGCGCCAGTGTGGATGCCGGACGGTCAGGCGGTGCTGACGACCGCGACGCGCGATCCGGAAGGGGACTCGCAGTTCTTCTTCTTCGATGTGCTGCGCGTGCCGGTTCTGGCGGAAGGACGCGCCGATCCGCAGCGCCTTACGACGCCCGGATTTACCCATTTTGCGCCCCAACCATCGCCGGACGGACGCTGGATTGCATGCCTGCGCTCGCCCGAAGGTCAACCGTTCGCTTCGGCGACGTCGCTGGTCGTGATGGACGCTTCCGGCGGCAAGCTGCGCGATCTGACCGCCGCCGCCGACCTCAACATTGCTGCTTTCGACTGGTTGCCGAGGAGTGATGGATTACTGTGCCTCGCCGGGCTGCGCGGCGCACAACCGCTGTGGCGCGTCGCGCTGGACGGTAGCGGATGCGAACGGCTTGCCCACATGCCCGATGACCGTGTCATCGCCGAGTTCGATGTCGGCAGCGACGGGACGGTTGCGTTTGTGGCGGGGGATGCCGCTAACCCCTGTGAGTTGTACGCCCGCGATGCGCGTGGCGTCGAGCGCCGGTTGACCGCATTCAACGCGCCGTTGCTGGCGGAACGGATCGTTGCTCCGTTCAAGGAATTGGTCTATACTGCGCCGGATGGGCACGAGGTGCAGGGGTGGGTTATCCATCCGCCCGATTTCGACCCGGCGCGGCCCGGCGGCTATCCCCTCGCGGTCTATATTCACGGCGGACCCCATCTGATGTGGGGACCGGGCGTGCGCAGCATGTGGCACGAGTGGCAGACCGCCGCAGCACGCGGGTATGTGGTCTTCTTCTGCAACCCGCGTGGCTCCGATGGGTATGGCAACGCCTGGCGCCTGGCGACGCAGGCGAATTGGGGGTTTGCCGACGCACCCGACATTCACGCCGGGATCGACGCGCTGATTGCGCGCGGATACATCGATCCGCGCCGCATAGCGGTTACCGGCGGTTCGTATGGCGGGTACATGACTGCCTGGCTGATCGCGCACAGTGATCGGTTCGCCTGCGCCGCCGCAGCGCGCGGCGTCTACAATTTGCTGACGCAGCACAGCACCAGCGATGCGCACGAACTGGTCGAACTGGTCTTTGAAGGGTTCCCGTGGGAGAACCACGAGTTGCTCTGGCGACATTCGCCGCTGGCATATGCCCACCGTATTACCACACCGCTGCTCATTCTGCATGCCGAGCGCGACTACCGCGTGCCAATCAGCGAGGCAGAGCAGTTGTTCGCTTTCCTGCGGCGGCGCAAGCAGATCGTCGAATTCGTGCGCTACCCGCGCGAGGGGCACGAACTGACCCGCACCGGCGAACCGGATCATCGCGCCGATCATATGCGCCGCATCCTGGAATGGTTTGATCGCTTCTGCCAACCGCGCGCCGGCGATAATGACGCATCTCGTGGGGAGGATGCCGATGGCTGAGCATCATCAGGGGTCCGATTCGCATCCCTGGGCGGAGTTGACCGCGCCGCAGGCGCTGTCGCTCGTACTGCGCGACCTGTATGTGCCGGTGAGCGCGCTCGGCGATCAGGTCAGCCGCCTGGCGAACGAGACGCTCGACGATGGCGAACGCACTGAGATCATCGGCCACATGCGCGCCCGAATCGATGATCTGAGCCGTCTGGTGGTGTTGCTCAAACGGTACCTCGATGACTATTCAATTCAGGCTTGAAAAGCGAGTGCCGCTATGACGCCTTTCCTGACCCGCCGAAAACTGCTGACCGAGCGTCAGGAGGCGCTGCTCGAAGAGATTCGCGCGGCGCTGGAGGCGTTGCGCGCCGCATTGCAACGGTTCGGCGTCGATGTGGCGCCCGCCGATGTGCGGATTCTCGATGACACCATCACCCACCTCGACGAACTGTTCCTGCTCGTCGTCGCCGGTGAATATAATTCGGGCAAGTCGAGTTTCATCAATGCACTCCTGGGAGCGCCGGTGGTCGCCGAGGGGGTGACTCCGACGACCGACCGGATTACGGTGCTGCGCTATGGCGACACGCCGGGTGAAGCAGTCAGCGGCGCGCTGCTGGTCGAGCACCGTTTCCCTGCCGAGGTGCTGCGCCGCATGGCAATTGTAGACACGCCGGGCACGAATGCAATCATCCGGCGCCACGAAGAGTTGACGCGCGACTTCATTCCCCGCGCCGACCTGGTGCTGTTCATTACATCCGCCACTCAGCCGTTTTCCGCCAGTGAACGCGCCTTTCTCGAACTCATCCGCGATTGGGGCAAAAAGGTCGTGATCATTGTCAACAAAGCCGACCTGCTCGATGACGCCGGTCTGGCCGAAGTGGTCACATTCGTTGGCAGGCACGCCGAAGACCTGTTTGGCATCCGTCCAGAAATCTTCCCCGTCTCGGCGCGGCTGGCGCGCCAGGCGCGCGACGGCGACGACCAGGCATTGTGGGATGCCAGTCGCTTCCCGGAGATCGAACAGTATATCAGTGAGACCCTCGACGAAGAGCAGCGTGTGCGGCTGAAACTCCTCTCGCCGCTCGGCGTGGCGCGCCGACTGGCGGAACGCTACCTGGTCGCCGTCGAGGATCGCCTGACGGCGCTGCGCGACGATGTTGCCGCGATTGAGAATATCGAACGGCAACTCGAGCAGTTCCGCAGCGATCTTGCCGACGATTTCCAGCGCCATCGCGCCGATGTCGCCAATATTCTCAACGAGTTCGAGCTCCGCGGCATGCAGTTCTTCGATGATACCATCCGCGTGAGCAATCTGTTCAACCTGGTTCGTCATCAGCAGGAGATCAGTGAAACATTTGCGCGCGATGTCGTCGCCGACGTGCCGCAGCAGATCGAAGAGCGCTTGCAGGCGCTCATCGAC
Organism: uncultured Roseiflexus sp.; assembly: GCA_937935075.1. GTDB lineage: Bacteria > Chloroflexota > Chloroflexia > Chloroflexales > Roseiflexaceae > Roseiflexus. The sequence goes on from CALGYB010000047.1 coordinate 44,527, forward strand.
TGGATGGTGGGAAAGAACCTGCGTATGTGGCAGGGGGTCATGGAGTATCTGCGCCGCGAACGGGCGGTGCAGCAGCGCAGCGGACTGATCGGCGAGATCGGCGGGACCTTCGAGTACAACCGGAATGCGCTGATCGAAACGGTGGCCCGCGAGGCGGAAAAGGTCGTCGCCACCTACGACCGCGAGGCGGAAGCGCAGGCGCTGACCGAGGAGGTGCGTTCCGCAATCGCCGGTTCGACGCTGGTGGGCGCCGGCGCACTTGGGATCGGAACGTTGCTGGTGCTGCTGCTGCACGGCGCCCTGCTCGACGTGACCGGCGTGCTGGTCGCCGGGGTGCTGGCGCTCGGCGGGTTGTACATCATCCCGAACAAGCGGCGCCAGATCAAACGCCAGTTCCATCAGCGCGTCGCCGATCTGCGCGAGACGCTCACCGAAACGATGGAACGCCAGTTCAATGCTGAACTCGACCGCATGATCACCCGCATCCGCGACGCCATCGACCCCTACACTCGCTTCGTCTATACCCAGCATGACCATCTGCTGACGACCCAGCGCGAACTGTCGGACGCCGAAGCGTCCATTGGTCGATTGCAGGCGGAAGTGGAGCGATCATGACGAGGTGGCGTATGCAACCATCAGGAATCATCACCCTGACAACCGACTTCGGGCTGGCCGATAGTTACGTCGGCATCATGAAAGGGGTCATTCTCGGAATTGCGCCCAGAGCGACCATCGTGGACATCACCCATCAGATTGCACCGCAGGACGTTCACCAGGCCGCTTACATCGTGCAGACCTTCGGCGCCTTCTTTCCACCGGGAACGGTCCACGTGGTGGTCGTTGATCCTGGGGTTGGGAGTCAACGACGCCGGATCATTCTGACGACCCCGGTCGCTGCATATGTCGCACCGGACAATGGCGTGCTGACGTATGCATGGCGCGAAGCGATCGCACGATGGGGCGCGGAAAAGTGCGCCGTCTACAACCTGACCGAGGCGCGCTACTGGTTGCCGCATGTCAGCAGCACGTTCCACGGGCGCGACGTATTCGCGCCGGTGGCGGCGCACCTCACCCTCGGCGTTCCGCCGGCGGAGTTCGGCGAGCGGTGCGCGGAGATCGTCGAAGCCGTCCTCGAGCAACCGTCGCGCGGACGGCACGGCGAACTCGTCGGGCGGATCATCCACATCGACCATTTCGGCAACTGCATTACCAATATCACGCTGAATCACCTGAAGGAAGCGGGGGTTGGCGAGCGCATGGTCGCACAGTTGATCGGGCAACGGATCGAAGGCCTGTACCGGACCTACGCCGATGTGCCGATTGGCGCGCTGGTTGCGCTGATCGGCAGCAGCGATCACCTGGAGATCGCCGTGCGCAATGGCAATGCCGCGCAAACCCTGGGCGCCGGGATCGGCGACATCGTGCGCGTGTTCCCGTTTACGCACGATGCGTCGTAGCGCAATGGCGAAAATTTGTTTTGCAATCCGCCGATTTTCCTGTAATATTCTCTTGACGCTCAATACGCAGATTGCTATAATGATCAACACCTGGAATACCAGGCCTCCTACCCGCCCCCTAAGATGTCTGGCTGTATCGGTGCAGCGACCAGCGGGTGCAGAGATCTGCGATGAACCGCATCTCTTCGTTGGGGCAGCGCACCATCTACAGTTGGAGTCAATGCACATTATCAGGACCACAGATACCCGACCGACAGCGGCAGCACAGGCTGTTGCAATCGGTCCATTTTGCCGCAGGCATTCGCACGGCGCGCGAATGGCGGCAATCAACCAGGAGGATGATTCATGACAATCCAGAGCGGCGTTTCGTTGCTGCAGCGGGTGGTCGAGCTCCAGGATCTGAAAACGTTTCGGGAACTGAACTGGACCGGCTCCTTCGGTGATTATCTGGACATTGTCGCCCGCAATCCGAAGGTGACACGCAATGCGTTTCAGCGTATCTACGACATGATTATGTCGTATGGGTACGAAGAGTTCATTGACGCCAAGAAGAAGTTGATCCGCTATCACTTCTTCAGCGACCCCTCGTTCGACGCCGACGATGCCATCTTCGGTCTCGAAATTCCGCTCATGCGGCTGGTCAACTTCTTCAAAGCCGCAGCGCAGGGGTATGGCACCGAAAAGCGCGTGCTTCTGCTCCACGGTCCGGTTGGTTCGTCCAAGTCCACCATCGTCCGGCGTTTGAAGCGCGGGCTTGAGCACTACTCGAAAACGGAGGCGGGCGCGCTCTATACCTTCGACTGGTACATGGGCGTGATCGACTCCGAGAATTGGGACTGGCGGCAGGTGCCGGAGTCGGAGTGGGAAAAGTGCCCGATGCACGAGGAGCCGCTGCGCCTCATTCCGGCGGAGACGCGCGAGCGTTTTATTGAGGAGTTGACCGACGGCTATAACGGCGAGTACGCCATCCGCATCGTCGGCGACCTCTGTCCGTCGTGTCGCTTCAACTTCCGCGATCTCATGCTGCGCTACCAGGGCGACTGGAGCCAGGTCATTCGCCATGTGCGAGTGCGGCGCCTCGTCTTTAGCGAACAGGACCGGATCGGCATCGGGACGTTCCAGCCGAAGGATGAGAAGAACCAGGATTCGACCGAACTGACGGGCGATATCAACTATCGCAAGATTGCGATCTATGGGTCGGACTCGGACCCGCGCGCGTTCAACTTCGACGGCGAGTTCAATATCGCCAACCGCGGCATCATCGAGTTCATCGAGATGCTCAAACTGGATGTCGCCTTCCTCTACGACCTGCTCGGCGCGTCGCAGGAGCACAAGATCAAGTCGAAGAAGTTCGCGCAGACCGATATCGATGAGGTGATCATCGGGCATACCAACTCGCCGGAGTATCGCCGCCTCGAAAACAACGAGTTTATGGAAGCGCTCAAGGACCGCACCGTCCGCATCGATATTCCGTACATCACCCGCCTGCGCGACGAGATCAAGATCTACGAGCGCGACTTCAACAAGAAGCGGGTCAAGGTGCATATCGCGCCGCATACGCTCGAAGTGGCGGCGATGTGGGCTGTGCTGACGCGCCTCGATGAGCCGAAGAAGCCAAACCTGACCCTGTTGCAGAAGCTCAAGCTCTACAATGGGCGCACTCTGCCTGGCTTCACCGAGGACAATATCAAAGAACTGCGCAAGGAAGCGCCCAACGAGGGCATGCAGGGCATTAGCCCGCGCTACATCCAGGATAAAATCTCGAATGCGCTGGTCAACTATCAGGCGGATGGGTATATCAACCCGTTTATGGTGCTCAACGAACTCGAGAATGGGCTGAAGAACCACGCGCTTATCACCTCGGAGGAGGATCGCAAGCGCTACCGCGATCTGCTCTCGGTGGTGAAAGAGGAGTATACCGAGATCGTGAAGAACGAAGTGCAGCGCGCCATCAGCGCCGATGAGGAAGCGATTAAGCGTCTCTGCGCCAACTACATCGACAACATCAAAGCCTATACGCAGCGCGAGCGGGTGCGCAACAAGTTCACGGGCCAGTTCGAGGAGCCGGACGAGCGGCTGATGCGCTCGATCGAGGAGAAGATCGACATCCCCGAAAGCCGCAAGGACGACTTCCGCCGCGAGATCATGAACTACATCGGCGCCCTGGCGATTGAGGGCAAAACGTTCGATTACAAGACGAACGAGCGGTTGCACAAGGCGCTCGAACTCAAATTGTTCGAGGACCAGAAGGACTCGATCAAACTTACGTCGCTCGTCTCGCGGGTCATCGATAAGGATACCCAGGAGAAGATCGACGTGGTCAAGGCGCGCCTGATCCGCGATTTCGGCTATAACGAACAGAGCGCAACCGATGTGCTCAACTATGTAGCCAGCATCTTCGCGCGCGGCGATATGAGGCACTAAGCGCCTGTCTGGGCGGGCGAAGGCAGTGCCTTCGCCTACCCGGCAAGCGCCGAAAGGCAAAAGGTAAAAGGTAAAAGGCAAAAGGCAAAAGGCAAAAGGTAAAAGGCGCAAGGTCAGGGGCAAGCGGCGAGAGAGGAGTAGAGACCAGGAAACCAGGTTCTTAGTTCTCGGTTCTCGGGTCTCGGTTCTCAGTTCTCGCAACCCCTACCCCCAAAGGACATCACTATGTCGATCCATCGTGCTGAGCGCGATTTGAACCGATTCCGCCAGATTGTGCGCGGCAAGATCAAGAAGGACCTGCGCAAGTATATGTCGCAGGGCGAGATGATCGGCCGCCAGGGGCGCAAATACGTGTCGATCCCGCTGCCGCAGATTGAGCTGCCGCAGTTCCGCTACGGCACACGCCAGGGCGGCGGCGTCGGGCAGGGCGATGGCAACGTCGGCGATCCAATCGGGCAGGGCGATGGACAGTCGGGGCAGGGCGAGGCCGGCTCGGAACCAGGGCAGCACATTATCGAGGTCGATATTACCCTCGAAGAACTGGCGCAGATCCTTGGCGAGGAACTGCAACTGCCCAACATCCAGCCGAAGGGCAAGAAGAATATCATCTCGCAAAAGGATCGCTACTCCGGCATTCGCCGCGTCGGTCCCGACTCGCTGCGGCATTTCAAACGCACCTACCGCGAGGCGCTCAAACGCCAGATTTCGTCGGGTGAGTACAATATCGCCGACCCGATCGTCGTGCCGATCCGCCAGGATATGCGCTATCGCTCCTGGAAAGAAACGCTTCAGCCTGAGTCGAATGCGGTCATCATCTATATGATGGACGTGAGCGGCTCGATGGGCGCCGAGCAGAAGGAGCTGGTGCGCATTACCGCGTTCTGGATCGAAACCTGGCTGCGCTCGCAGTACAAGGCGATCGATATTCGCTACATCGTGCACGACGCTGCTGCCAAAGAGGTCGATCAGGAGACGTTCTACCATATCCGCGAAGGCGGGGGCACCAAGATCAGTTCAGCGTACAAATTGTGCAACAAACTGATCGATGAGCGCTACCCGGCTGATGAGTGGAATATTTACCCGTTCCACTTCTCCGACGGCGACAACTGGGGCGGCGGTGATACGCGCGAATGCATCGAATTGCTGCGCACCCAACTTCTGCCCAAGGTCAACCAGTTCTGTTATGGTCAGGTGCGCTCGCTCTACGGCTCCGGGCGCTTCGCCCACGATCTCGAAGAGCACCTGGGCAAACACGAGGCGCTGGTGATCTCGGAGATTGCCGATCGCGACGATATCTACGACGCGATCAAGGATTTTCTTGGTAAAGGAAGATAGTGCATAAGCGATCTATGACTTCACTGCAACAAGCAACCATGAAGGTCACAAAGGGACACAAAGGAAATGCGCTTCATGTTTGTTCACCTTCGTGCGCTTCGTGTCCTTTGTGGTTAAGCCTTTGTGCAGTGGACTCAAGTGACGCAGTACGATGATGTTCGGTCTCATGGCGAGCGGGGCAAAGCAATCGCCCCGGCTGCCAGAAGATTGCTTTGGCGCCGGCGCGTCTCGCAATGACCGTTGCGAAGACGCGAGTGCGCCAACTTTGAACGCACAAGTGGTATGAGTCATCTATGAAGAGTACCCGTCTCCCCCGAGAGTTGCAGGCTGCATGGGAGGAAATCGAAGCCTATGCAAAGGAGTATGGGCTTGACTTCTTCCCCATTATTTACGAAGTTCTCGATTATCGTACCCTCTACGAAACCGCGGCGCTCGGCGGTTTTCCGATTCGCTATCCCCACTGGCGCTTTGGCATGGAGTACGACCAGCTCATGAAGGGGCACGTCTGGCTTGGCTCCACGATTTATGAGATGGTCATCAACACCAACCCGTCGTATGCGTACCTGCTCGAAGGCAACGAGATGGTGACGCAAAAGATGGTCATGGCGCACGTCGCAGCGCACGTTGATTTCTTCAAGAACAATATGTGGTTCGCGCATACGAACCGCAAGATGCTCGATGAAATGGCCAACCACGCCGCGCGTGTGCAGCGCATGATCGATCGCTACGGGTATGAGCAGGTCGAGGAGTTCATCGACATCTGCCTCTCGCTCGAAAACCTGATCGACTATCACGCACCCTATATCAAGCGCCCCGAAGCGCAGACCCATCAGTCGGTCATGGCAGAGGAAGAGCCGCAGGTGGTTGAGGGGTTGCCAGTTGAGCGCAGCTACATGCGCGACTATATCAACCCGCCGGAGTTTATCGAGCAACAGCGCAAGCGCCTCGAACGCGAACGCGCGCTTCAGAAGAAGTTCCCGGAGCATCCGCAGAAGGACGTGCTCCTCTTTCTGATGAATTATGCGCCGCTCGAACGCTGGCAGCATTCGATCCTCGAAATCGTGCGCGATGAGGCGTACTACTTCGCGCCCCAGGGCATGACGAAGATCCTGAATGAAGGATGGGCCTGCTGCCGATACGATACGCTGGTGTTCACCGATCAGGGCGTGCTCCGCATCGGCGATATCGTCGCCCAGCGACAGGCGGTGCGGGTGAGCGACGGCGAAACGCCGCAGGCCGTCTATGATTGGGCAGCGTTCGAGAACTATGAGACGATCCGGGTGCGCACGCGGCGCGGCTTGGAACTCGAAGGCTCGGTCAACCATCGCGTCATGCTGCCCGACGGCGGCTGGCGTCGCCTCGATGAACTCCAGGTTGGCGAAAGGGTCAGGATTGGCGGCGGGCAGAACCTGTGGGCGCACCAGTATGTCGCCCTCGATTGGTCGCCGGTGCGCCGTGCGACCCTCGCACAGATCGCTGATGCGGCAGAGGTCGATGTCGAGACCGTCATCCGCTACCGGCGCGGTGTGCGCGGCGTTCACGCAACAACGCTGGCGCCGCTCGTCGCAGCATACGATGCCGCCATCGCTGACCACGGCCCGATCATCCGGCGACGGGTCCCCATTCGCGTGCCGGAGGTGGTGGATGAGCGCCTGGCGGCGTTCCTGGGGTATCTGTGCGGCGATGGGCATATCAGCGCGGTCAAGCGCACCATTGGATTGACGACCGCCGATGAGGATCAGGCGCGCGCCTTCGCCGATCTCGTCCATTCACTGTTTGGCATCGAAGCGCGCTGGCGCAGGAATGGAAACCGCTGGCGCGTCTCTTTCTATTCGCGCGACGTCCAGGATTTCCTGGTCCGCCTTGGTCTCAAAACTGACGTCGCAGCGCGCGAAAAGCGTGTGCCCGACGTCATTCTGCGCTCGCCGAAGCCGGTCGTTGCGGCGTTCCTGCGTGCGCTGTACGACTGCGATGGCTATGCAGGCGATGCTGGCGTCATTCTCTCCATCGCCAGCGAGGAGATGGGCAGAACCATTCAGGTGCTGCTGCTCAACTTTGGCATTCTCGCCAGCCGCCGCGCCAATACGGATGGTAAATGGCACATTCGCGTCACCGGTCGTTCGGCTGCCGTCTTCTTCGCCGAGATCGGCTTCGGTCTGGCGCGCAAGCAGGCGGCGCTGGCGCACTACATCGAGGATCGGCGCTGGTTTAGGCGTGAGGAGTGGTCGGACGAGATTGTGGCAATTGAGCGGGGACGCGCTCATGTGTACGATATCTCGGTGCATGCAACGCACCGCTACGCCGCGCAGGGGTTCATCAACCACAATAGCTACTGGCACTCCGAGATTATGACCCGCAAGGCGCTGCGCGATGATGAATTGATCGACTTCGCCGACCATCACTCCGGCGTGGTTGCGGTGCATCCCGGGCGCCTCAATCCGTACAAACTCGGGCTTGAACTGCTGCGCGACATCGAGTTTCGCTGGAATACCGGGCGCTTCGGCAAAGAATACGAGGAGTGTGAGAACCTGGCTGCTAAACTCAACTGGGATAAGCAACTGGGATTGGGTCGTCAGAAACTGTTCGAGATACGCCGTCTCTACAACGATGTCACCTTTATCGACGAGTTCCTGACGCCAGAGTTCGTGATGCAGCAGAAGCTCTTTACATTCCGCTATAATCGTGATACAGATATGTATGAGATTGCGTCGCGCGAGTTCAAGGAGATTAAGGAAAAGCTCCTGTTCCGCCTGACGAACTTCGGCCAGCCGTTCATCTATGTCGAAGATGGCAACTACAACAATCGCGGCGAACTCTATCTGCGCCACCGCTACGAGGGGGTTGAGCTGAAGATGGACTATGCGCGCGACACGATGCGCAACATTCAGCGTATCTGGACACGTCCGGTGCACCTCGAAACGGTGGTGGACGAGAAGCGGCGTCTGATCACCTTTGATGGGCGCGATTTCTCGGAACGGAAGATGGATTAGGTCTGCTGGGGAGGAATGAACATGCTCGGAAAACTGACGATTGAGACGTTGAAGCGCCTGGCGAGCGAGGGTCCGCAGGCGGTGAGTGCGCTTTCCTGGACCGATGATGGCGCAAAGGTGATTGTGGTTCCCTCCAATGCAGCCGATGCGCGCATCGATCTCGCCGATCTGGATCGTTTTAGCGCAACGCTGCGCGAACTCACCGTGACACGCCACGTCGCGCCGATGGTCGATGACGTGCGCGCCTGGCTGAGCGACCACGCGGCGGCAATGATCCGGGCATTGGGTTTCCTCGAAGAGCCGCTGGCCGTCTGGGAACTTGAGGAGAGTGAAGGCGTCGCCCAACTGCGCTCGTCGCCGCCGTACCGCGAGGAGTCTGACGTCACCTACTGGGAGGTTGTGCTCCACTGCGCTGATCAACCCTCTGCGGTCATCGCCCGGTACCACTGGGCGCCAGGGATGCTGGAGCGCGAGCGCGTCGCGTATCCGGCGACGTTTGCGCTGATCGGTCGCATGACCGCTGCGCTCGAAAGCGCATTGACCTGCGAGGCGTAGCCGGGTGACGTCTCCCAACGCGCAGGCAACACTGGCTCAGACGCTGGCTCTGGCAGTCGAGGCGCTGCGGGACGTGAGCGATACGCCGCGCCTGGACGCAGAAATCTTGCTGGCTCACGCACTCGGCTGGTCGCGTGCGCGTGTTCTTGCAAGGCTGCAAGAAACCATCCCCGATGATGCTCTCCAGGCGTTTCGCGTGCTGGTGCTGCGCCGCGCAGCATGCGAACCGGTTGCCTACCTCATTGGAAGCAAAGAGTTCTACGGACTGGAGTTCTTCGTTGATCGGCGTGTGCTCGTGCCGCGTCCCGAAACCGAAACGCTGATCGATGCCGCGCTCGAATGGGCGCGGCAGCGGTTTTCCCCACACGACACCCTCTTGATCGCCGACATCGGAACCGGAAGCGGGTGCATCGCCGTTGCGCTGGCGGTGCACCTGCCCAATGCCATGATCTATGCCACCGACCTTTCATCTGACGCACTCACGGTAGCGCGGCAGAACGTTGAACGACACGGAGTCGCCGATCGTGTTGTACTCTTGTGCGGTGATCTGCTGGCGCCGCTGCCGCAATCGGTTGATCTCCTGGTCAGCAATCCTCCGTACACCGTCCTCGACGCCATCGACGCCGGTGTGCGGCTGCACGAACCGCACCTGGCGCTCGATGGCGGCAGCGACGGTCTCGCCATCTATCGTCGCCTGCTGGCAGCGGCGCCGCAGGCATTGCGACCCGGCGGCGCGCTGATGCTGGAGATCGGCGCAACGCAGGCGGAGGCGGTTACGGCGCTGGCGCGCCGGGCATTCCCGTCTGCCGCCGTGCGTGTGTTGCGCGATCTGGCCGGGTGGGATCGGGTGGTGACGGTGTTGAACGTCGAATGTTGAACGTTGCACGTCGCCCGTGGGAACGACCACCGCACGGCCGCGGCGCCGCCCACGCGCCCCATCCCGCGCCACCACGCACCCTATCCCACGCCCACTCGCCCTATCCCGCCGCGCCCGCGCGCCCCATCCCGCACCCGCACGCGCCCTATCCCGCCGCGCCCGCACGAACGGCGCCCATCGCCCACACGCCCGCGCCGCCGCGCCCGCGCGCCCATTCCTCCGCCGCGCCCACACGAACGGCGCCCGCGCCCGTGTACCCCATCCCGCGTCGCCGCGCGCCCCATCCCGCGCCACCACGCACCCTATCCCACGCCCACTCGCCCTATCCCGCCGCGCCCGCGCGCCGCATCCCGCACCCGCGCGCGCCCATTCCACGCCGCCCACGCCGTGCGCCC